>CAMDLY010000004.1 GCA_945902115.1 Lishizhenia tianjinensis
GAAAAATCAGTTCGGTAGATCAGTGTATTTGTTGGGTTTTCACCAGTGGCACTGTAATAAATAGTTTTCTTATCATTGCTTAAGCTAAGGATGTCTTTTACTACGAAAGAATGATTTGTTACTTTTTTAATGGCCTCTTTTCCGTCAAAACCGATTAGGTAAATATTCATAAATCCGTCTTTTTCTGACATCCAAAGAAAATCGTTGCCGCTTCCCGTATAATAGGCAGGGTGCTCCGGTTCTACCCATTTCTCACTTTTTTCTTCATGCAATGTTTTAAGGAATTTACCCGATTTCACGTCGTACACATTCAAGTTCATATGATTTTGGTCGCGATTGACTTCCGCTACGATAAGGTATTTTTCATCTGGCGTGATCGATACGTTTGTCAGGTAATCGTCTGAAGCGCCCTTCGGGGAAATAAAAATTGTTTTCTTCTTCTTAATGTCATAAATACCTATCTTAGGTTGTTCAGAAAGTTGTCCTGCCATTGGGTATTTAATAGAGACTAATTTACCTGGAGTCTCGTCAATATTGAGCAAAGGATAGTCGTGAACATTTGCCTCGTTTTTCTGATAAAAAGCTAAAATATTTCCTTTCTCAGACCAAAATATCCCATTGGAAATACCAAATTCATTTCTAGCAATCGATTGTCCAGATACTATATTCTTGTCTCTATTTTTGGTAATTGCCTTTCCATCAAGGTAGAGATCGTTATCTATAGTATAAGCAATCTTTCCGTTTGAAGCGTGAGGTGTGGGATTTTCCGCTGCATCGGAAAGTTTGGCGATAACCTCTCCTGTTTTAGTCGATACATTGAAACGAACAAAGGTTTTTCCGTCGTTCACGGTAAATTGACTCTGCGAAACCCATTTGATATCCATGAAGCCATAAAATTGTGTTTTCATCACTCCGTTGAATTCTTGTATTGTAAGCAGTTCAATATCTTTCTCACTACTTACTGAAGAAGTATAAAGTGTTTGCCAATTTTTACTGAGGTATGAATACCCATTAGTTCCCGGTATCCATTGGAAGTTATTGACGTAATCAGGACGAAAACTCCTCCATTGTTGCATTACAGCATCTTTTAACGTCAATTCTTTTTTCTGCCCATTTGCACAAAAGACACAGAGCAGGAGCGATAGGAATATGATTTTCTTCATGAGTAAAATTTTGTCGAAAGTATTAAAATTTAGGCAATGCTTATCAAACAAAAAAAAATCACGTTGAAATTCTTATTTCATTAATGTAAAGCAATAAGTTTTCGTAAATTAGAAAAAAAAAGTTTCTGGATCATGAAAAGTCTTATTCTTATTGTTTTTAGCTTGTTTATTAGTTTAACGTCTTGGTCGGTAGATTTTAAATCGCACTACAATGAAAAAATATTTTTACCAAGAGGTATCTTGGAGGCGGTGAGCTACACAAATACCCACATGAGGGAAATCGGTTTTCAAGAAATGCCATCCTGTTCGGGAATGCCTCTTCCTTACGGTATTATGGGAGTCTTCGAGAATGGTAGCGGGTACTTTAACGAAAATGGTAAAACCATAGCTGAGCTCAGCGGAATTTCAATTCAAGAACAAAAACTATCAATTGACAGCCAAATTGAGGCGTATGCGCGCGCATTCAATTTTTTAATGAATGACAAAACAGCAGGAAATGTAAAGCTGAAAACCGACCCGATAAATATTATGTATGTGCTAAAATACCTCTCGGAAATACCTGAAGACGGAATCGTTAATCAATTTGCCAAGGATGCTTTTGTTTATCAAGTATTTGATTACTTGAGCGATGTAGATTTTTCTTCGAATTACAATTTCAATCCGTACACTTTTGATCTACGAAAAATCTTTGGAGTTCAAAATCATAAAGTACTCTCGGGCGCGCGAGTGTCATTAACTACACAGGGAGTTTTTGGCGATGAGGCAGCTTATTCTCCTATCGCAAATCACACAAAATCTGCAGATTATAATCCAGCAATTTGGAATCCAGCTGCATCATGTAACTTCAGTTCTCGGGGAGGAACAGCAATTTCCGCTATCACTATTCATACTGTTCAAGGCAGTTATTCAGGGTGCATCTCATGGTTTCAAAATTGCAACGCAGGAGTTTCTGCTCATTATGTTATCCGAAGTTCTGATGGCCAGGTAACGCAGATGGTTTTGGAAACTGATAAAGCGTGGCATGTAGGCTCAGAAAATCCATATACCATAGGCTATGAGCATGAAGGATACGTTTCCGATGCAAGTTGGTATACTACAAACATGTACAATGCCTCTGCGGATCTGTCTCGCGATGTCACGAACAGTGGTTATGGGATATCACCCTTACGAGCCTATTTTGGAGATGCTAGCTCAACAGGCAACGTTATCGGAGGATGTACTAAGATAAAAGGGCATCAGCATTATCCCAATCAAACGCATACCGATCCTGGGATTAATTGGAATTGGGAGAAGTATTATAAACTTATCAATAACAATCCAACGATAAACACAATTTCAACCGCAACTGGATCTATTTACGATACCGGTGGTCAGTTATCAAACTATTCAAATGATGAAAGGAAATTATGGCTAATTCAACCGGCTAATGCCTCTTCAATCACACTTAATTTTACAAGTTTTAACCTTGAAAATAATTGGGACTTTATGTTTATTTACAACGGAAGCACTACAAATGCTCCGTTGATAGGTAAATACACAGGTACAAATTCCCCGGGGTCAATAAGCTCTTCAGGCGGCAGTTTATTGGTGGAATTTCGCTCCGATTGCGCCACTGCGGCGGCTGGTTGGGAAGCGTCTTTTACTTCTGCCGTTGTTACAGTTGATAATACCCCACCAACCTCAACGATTGCCTCGGGTGCAACATGGCGCACCGCGAATTTTTCCACTCAAATAACAGATACAGATAGTCAATCGGGAGTCAACAAGGGTTTTTATGGTGTTTGTGATAAAGTGGCTACAAGTTCTTCTTGGCACAGCAATGGTTCTTTTGGTTTTGTAAACGAGGATTTTCAGGAGCAGAACTCTTATTGGACGCTTCAGACTGGCCAATTTTCAGTCAATAACGGCGTATTCGTTATGAACGATGAAACGCAAAATAATTCAAATGCCTACCTAAATGTTACGCAAAATGCCTCCTCTGAATACTTGTTTTCGTGGGAACAAAAAATACTAACGACTCTAAGTAATCAGCGCGCAGGCATGCACTTCTTTTGCTCTGATCCCACACAACCAAATCGTGGTAATTCCTATTTTATATTTTTTAGGGATCAAGACGACGTAATTCAATTTTATGAGGTAACAAATGATGTGTTTTCTATCGTACATGAGATTCCTTACACTATCACCCCAAATACCAATTACCAAGTTAAAGTTTGGTATAAGCCCAATACTGGCTTAATGAAAGTATATGTAAACAATAGCTACCTTGGAGAATGGACAGATACGAGTCCATTGCAATCAGGAAATTCAATTTCTCTCAGAACGGGTGGATGCGATGTACAATTTGACAATGTTAAAGTTTTTAAATCAAGGTCAATTAACGTAAACATATCCGTTGGAGTGAGCCAAGAAATGCGGTATCAGAGCGATAACACTGTTCATTCGGGTAAAATTTTGACTACGGCAATTGATAACAATGAAAATTGGTCTGTAGAATCTTCACAAGTATACCTCATTGATTGGAGCAATCCCGTTTTTGCGTTTATCAATGACGGCCAGAATGCGGATATTGATACTTCCTACAGTACTACCTTGAAAGCGAATTGGTCTTCTTCCGATATTCATTCTTCGGTTTCATCCTATCAATGGTCATTAGGTACTACAGCTGGTTCCACAAATGTTGTGAATTGGACCAACGCGAATTTGAATACAGCCATTCAACATTTATTGACAAATCCTATATATGGTCAGGTTTATTATTTTTCTTTAAAGTCGACAAATGGAGCAGGACTTGTAAGCACCTCTAATTCTGACGGACAAAAGTTATTGCAGCAAACTACTTCTACGGAAGAATTATTAGGAAAAATAGCAATATTCCCAAATCCTACCGCGAGTTTCATTTCTTTCTCGGGGCTTACATCTCCCATTACAATTTCAATTTATGATGCTTCGGGAAAGATATGTGCTACACATGTTTTAACGAGTGATGGCGAACTTCCGATTAACCTAAGCGATGGTGTTTATTCAGTGATGATTTCGTCAGGAGAGGCATTTAAAGTAGAGAGAATTCTGGTTGCTAACTGACGGAATCCCAAATTGCCGAAATTTAACTGATTATTTTATGGGTAATTCTCGTTATTTCTTTTCTTTTTAAAGAGAAAATTGTATCTTTGCACCCCTAAATTTAAATTAATTAAATAATAACACTTATGAATTCTTACGAAACTGTTTTCATTTTAACTCCCGTTTTGTCTGATGATCAGGCAAAGGAAGCAGTACAGAAGTTCGAAGGTGAGATTAAAGCATTTGGTGCTAAAATCAAACACACTGAGAACTGGGGTTTGCGAAAATTGGCATACCCAATCCAGAAAAAATCAACAGGATTTTATTTTCTTGTAGAGTTTGAATCGGATGGCAAAGTTGTAGCAGATTATGAATTAATGATGAAGCGTGACGAGCGTGTTCTCAGATTCTTAACTGTAAAAATGGATGCTGACCACATTCCTTACTCCGAAAAAAGAAGAGCTAAAGCTGGAGTGACTGCCTAATTATTAACCCTAATTAAAAAAAAAGAAATGTCAAACGATATCCGTTACCTAACCCCGATTAATATTGATATTAAGAAGGACAAATACTGCCGCTTCAAAAAGAGTGGAATTAAGTTCATCGATTACAAAGATCCTAACTTCCTATTGAAGTTATTGAACGAACAAGGTAAAATTCTTCCTCGTCGTATCACCGGTACTTCTGCAAAATACCAGAAGAGAGTGAACAAGGCGATTAAAAGAGCTCGTCACTTGGCGATTTTACCATATGTAAGTGACATGTTGAAATAACAATTGTTGAACTTTTTTAAGATTTTAAAATGGAAGTAATATTAAAGAAAAACGTAGATAAACTCGGTTACGCAAATGATGTGGTAACTGTTAAGCCAGGTTATGGTAGAAATTTTCTTATCCCTCAAGGATACGCGGTTTTGGCTACACCGAGCGCAAAGAAAGCACATACTGAAGTAATGCGTCAGAAGTCACACAAAGAAACGAAGTTAGTTGGTGAAGCGCAAGAATTAGCGGCTAAACTTGCTGCCTCCTCAGTGGTAATTTCCACAAAAGCGGGAGAGAACGGAAAAATATTTGGTTCAGTGAATACTGTTCAATTGGCTGATGCCTTGAGAAAAGAAGGTTTTGAAATCGACAGAAAATCCCTGCGAATTAAAGACGAGCCGATAAAAGAAACAGGAACGTTTGAAGCCGAAGCGAATTTGTTCAAAGGAGTGAAGCAACTTTTCAAATTTGAAGTAATCGGAGAATAATCCTTTTACAATCCCAATATAAAGGTCAGTCTTTCGGCTGGCCTTTTTTATTTTTAATCACAACATGTTTTCGCATGATAGATCTAGCCTCTTTTTGGGTGAGTTGATTTTTTTGAAATTCATGCAACAGTTGACTAGCAAGTTTCCCACTCATTTCGACGTCTACAAGTGGTTTTGGATAATTTACACCGGGTTCAAACGAATAAAATACTTGTTCCATTTCGTTTATCTTCCATGGAGAAATGATTAAATCAAGCGGTAACTCCCTTAGTTCTGGGACCCATTGTTTAATGAATTCACCACCGGGATCATGTTCTAAAGCTTGTTTAATCGGATTGTAGACACGAATGGTATGATAACCGACTGTACCGGCTTGCATCTGTATTTGGGAATAATGAATTCCTGGTTCGTAATCTGTAAACTGCTTTGCGAGGTGTATGGCTGCAGGTTGCCAAGGTTGCCATAAGTGCTGCGTCCAAAATGATATGAGCATTGCCCTCATCCTGAAATTCAAGTAACCCGTTTGGTTAACACATCGCATACAAGCATCGACCATGGGTATACCTGTTAAGCCATTTTTCCAAGCCTCAAACCACTCACTATTCAATGAATTTCTGATCTTATTATAAGTTCTGTTTTGATTTTCAAATTCAATCCTCGGTTCGCTTTCTAACTTCTGAATAAAATGACAATGCCAATGCAATCGAGACTTGAAGTTTAGTAATGTGCGCGCGGGTTTTTTTAATACGAGAATATCCCGTATTATTTTATGTAAAGAAATAGAACCCCATGTTAGATGAGGAGAGAGTCTGCTACAACTTGTTCTGCTTTCAAGTGGCTTAGAAATATGTCTGCTATAGTTTTTATGCCGCTTGGCTGTGAAATCTTCCCAAAGTGTTAGCGCTTTAGCTTCACCTCCCTCTTGCAGTTCTAATTCTTTTACTGGATGGGATGAAAGCTTATAACTGTCGGTTATTTCTTTTTGGAGCGAAAACGGAATTAGTTGATGTATTTCGACCTTAAATAAAGGTTTCATCATGAAGTCATTCCACTCTTGCGTCCAATTACTGCGTTCAGCCAAGCCCCTTATGACTGCGAATTGCCTAAATTCATACCACCTTAACCCTTTTGACTGAATGAGTTTTTTGACTTTTTTATCCCGAGTAAAGGTGAAATTGTTGCCTGTTTCTTCGTGACTATATAAATTGAATGGACCATGAGTGGTTATAAAATCTTCAAATAGTTGAATGATGTCACCTTGTAGAACGTGGAGTATTTGCGTAGAATGATTTAACTTTTTACCAATATCTATGAGGCATTCATAGGCAAAGCGCCAATGACGATTGGCAAAATCTGCTTGATTAAACCATTCATTTTCAACGACAAACAATACCAATGTGGGTAATTTGCTTTGAATGGCGTGTGCAAGCGGAGCATGATCATGTAAGCGCAAATCTTTTTTCAGCCAAACAACATTATACATGTTTTAAAAACAAGCAAATTAGGTAAGTGTTTAAGCTCTTTTTAGCAAATAGTCTTGAACATATTCACGAATTCCTTCCTCGAGCGAATAGAATGGGATAGAATAACCAACTGATAACAATTTTGTCATGTTCGCTTCCGTAAAATATTGGTATTTATCACGAATATCTTCAGGAGTATCTACGAATTCAATTTTAGGTGTTTTGTGAAGTGCAGCGTAGGTAGCTAGCGCGAGATCCAAAAAAGTTCTTGCCTTCCCGCTACCGAGGTTATAAATTCCAGAGGGAGGTTTATGGTGCATTAGGAATAAGCAAACATTCGCTACATCTTTTACATAAACGAAATCTCTTAATTGTCCGCCATCTGTATAATTTGGATTGTGAGATTTAAATAATTTCATTTCACCATTGACTTGAATTTGGCTGAAAGCATGGAAAACGACACTGGCCATTCTACCTTTATGGTATTCATTGGGTCCAAAAACATTAAAAAACTTTAGTCCTGCCCAAAATGGAGGTACTTTGTCTTGATGAATTACCCATTTATCGAATTCATTTTTAGACTCTCCATAAGGATTCAAGGGTTGTAGGGATTCAATGATATTTTCATCGTCGTCATAGCCAAAATCCCCATTACCATAGGTTGCGGCACTACTCGCATACACCAGAGGAATATTTTTCTCTGCACAAATCTTCCAAATGGCTTTAGAATAACTTAAGTTTAATTCCTCTAGGACATCCCAATTAAATTCTGTGGTATCTGTTCTCGCACCCAAGTGAAACACAACGTCTATCAATTCATCGGTTTGTTCCAACCAAGAAATGAACTCCTTTCGATCTATTTTTTGGCAAGATTGGAGGTGGTTGTGGTTGCTTTGTTTAGCTTCATTACTGAAATCGTCAACTAAAATTAACTTTTGATAGCCGTGAGCGTTAAGTTCTTCACATAAAAAACTGGCAATGAATCCTGCAGCACCTGTTACAACGATCATTGATTTAATTTTAAAATAAACCGTTTATTTCAGCATCTATAGCATTTATGATTTTTCCTAAATCTTCTTGACTTTCAGGAAAACGGTTATTGTCAACGTCAATAATGAGAAGTTTACCTTTGTCATAAGTAGAAACCCAAGCTTCGTATCGTTCATTCAGACGTTTTAAGTAATCCAAACGAATACTTTCTTCGTAGTCTCTGCCGCGTTGTTGAATCTGACTTACGAGAGTAGGTACACTCGCTCTTAAATAAATGAGTAAGTCTGGGGCAGACACAAAAGAATCCATTAAGTTGAAAAGGGAGAAATAGTTCTCAAAATCTCGTGTGGTCATTAAGCCCATAGAATGGAGATTTGGAGCAAAGATGAAAGCATCTTCATATATCGTTCTGTCCTGAATAACTGTGTGATCGGTTTTCTTTATCTCTTGAATTTGCGTAAACCTACTGTTGAGGTAATATATTTGTAAGTTGAAAGACCATCTTTGCATATCGTCATAGAAGTCATTCAAATAAGGGTTTTGATCAACATCTTCATAATGAGTTTCCCAACCATAGTGTTTAGATAATAAGTTTGTCAAAGTCGTCTTCCCAGAACCAATATTTCCCGCAACAGCTACATGCATAATTATACAGTTTTATACTGCGAAAATAGTGATTTTAGCCCCTGTAAGTGCACATGTTAGTAACTTTTTAAGCTAATCTATAAACGAAAAGTTTATTTCCTTTTTTGAAGAAAAAGTATCCATTGGATAATGAAATATTTTCGGCATTTGGCACGGGATTTTCACCAATTCCTTGTTCTTTGGAAGAAATATTCATGACAAAGAATACATCTTCTCGGAATTCAAAAAAAGTATCCTTGCTTATGAACGCAGTTGAACTTAAGGGTAATTCTATTTTCTCTAAATAATTTAGGTTTAAGTCAAAGGCAAAAGAACTTTTCCCATCGCTAATCCATAACTGCTCGTTGTCCTCCTTTAAATAAGTTGTGTTACCTGAAAACCCTACCAAACCTGCAATATTTCTTAGTTGTTGATTGATAACTTTCTTGTCTGTATCCAGTTGGAACAGTGTAGAATTCACTCTATCATACAACCAGACTGCATTTGCTCTGCTTGAAGAGGCTATACACGTCGCGTTTGATATGCCAAAATCATCCAAGGAGATGCATGCCGAAATGGGTGTTATTGTATTATCGAAGATACATATTTGTTGTTGTTCTTCAGAAAAGGAGATGATTTTTTGGGCACTGTTAAAGACCAGTTGATTAATTTCTCCTTGTGATTTTATTGCCTGTGAGTAAGTTAATTTCCCTAAAGAATCTAGTTTACTGACCTTGTTCCCTTCTAGGATATAAATATTACCCACCGGATCTACAAACCAATGATCTATTGGCTTGGTAAGGTTAATTTCTCGCTGAAATATGAATTGTGCATAAATCGGAGTAAGGGCGATGGTAAGAAGTAGTAAAAGGATTTTTTTCATTATCGCTCAAGTGTCAAAAGTTGTTCCACTAATTCTCTTCCCTCTGTTAATCGGGGAATTTTATGTTGACCACCCAAACGTTGGTGATTTTTCAACCAATGATGAAAAGTACCTTTGGGTAAGTAATGAAATTTGGGTTTTCCAATATTTAGGTTTTCGAATCTTTTGGCTTCGTAGTCTACATTTTCAATTTTTAATTGTCGGTCTATTGCTTCCTCAAATTCTTTGATGTTGTTGGGAAGGGTTTCGAATTCTATAAACCATTCGTGGCCCCCTACGGATGAGTTTTCTGAAAAATAAGGAGCTATCGTATAGTCTGTAATGTGGAAGGGTATAGATGCATTAACTTTTTCTATCGTTTTCTCCACCTGATAAATGAGTACTTTTTCGCCAAACGCATTGAGGTATTGAGTAGTGCGTCCAGTTACGATGAATCGATAAGGCTTTTCCGATGTAAAGCGAATGGTGTCTCCAATGATGTATCGCCAAATACCTGCTGATGTAGAAATAACCAATGCATAGTCAGTATTTAAACTAATCTCTTCCAGCGATAATACATTTGTTGAATTGACCCCATTAAAATGAGTCATGGGAATAAATTCAAAGTAGACATCAGATTGCGTCATGAGTAATAAATCACTGGCATCTAAGCGATCTTGCATGCCAAAATACCCTTCAGAAGAGTTGTATGATTCCACGAAATTGATTTTTTTACCGATTAATTCATCAAATGTTTTTCGGTAAGGACCAAAGTTCATTCCTCCATGTATATATAATTCTAAATTCGGCCAAACTTCTGCTATAGTTTTCTTACCGCTTGTTTCTAGAATCTTTTTAAGTAGAAGGGATGTCCAGCTCGGCATTCCTGCTATAATACATACATTTTCCTCAACCACGGCTTTGGCCATTTGGTCTAGTTTGACCTCCCAATTGCCTTGTAAGGCGATTTCTTTTGCAGGTGTTCTTCTCATTTCCGTCCACCAAGGAAGATGATTGATGATGATTGCTGATAAATCGCCAATAAATACTCCACTGTCCTCTTTTTGTATTTCCCCGCTACCACCTACGATTAGGTGTTTCGCATTGAATAGTTTCCTATTTGGCAAATTTGCATAATATTGCGCCAAAAGATCTTTCCCGTTGGCATAATGATTTTCTTCAAGTGATTGGAGTGTTACTGGAATAAGCTTTTTACGGTTTGTAGTTGTTCCTGAGGATTGTGCAAACCATTTTGTTTCACCCGGCCATAAAATATTTTCCTCCCCGCTCATTGCCCGCTCAATGTATGGCTTAAGGGTACCATAATCCTGCAAAGGAATGGAGGATAAACTACTTATTTGGTCACCCTTAACAGCTTGCAAGTCTTTATAAAAAAATGATTGTTGCAATTGGTACTGAAGGTATTCGTATACACTGCGTTGAGCAGCAATAGGATTGTCACGGTAAAAATTCACTCGACTCATTCGTTTACCGATGAACCAAGCAAAAACGGCATTGAAAGCCATAAAAAATATGTTTTATCCCCAGATAAGGATATAAATAATGATACCCAATAAGGCCAACGTGTATAACGTACCTAACGCTACTGTTGATCCTTCGAAAAAAGTATCCTTATTTTTACCGTTTGAATTACCTCCCATGATTAATATAATTTAAGCAAAGTTAAAAAGATATTTTCCTCAAAAATAGAAAACGAAATTTTTTAGCATTTTATTTAATCTCTTCCTCCTAATATTCTGAGTAAGGATAAAAATAAGTTTATAAATAAAATATATAGTTGCAAACCTCCGATTAAGGACAGTTTTTGCATTTGTTCTCCTGATAGGCCCTGCTGAGAGAGCACCTTTAATTGTTGCATTTGATATGCGGTTAATCCAGTGAAAACAAAAACTCCAATGCACGATATGATAAAGTCCATTTCTCCGCTATGAATAAACATATTAACCACCGAGGCTATAATCATTCCTATGAGAACCATATACAACAAGCTCCCGAATTTAGTTAAGTCTATTTTTGTGGTGTACCCCAAGAAGGCCATTCCACCGAATGCTCCCGCGCTAACAAAGAAGGTTCGGATGATATCTCCCATTTCATAGGCAATAAAAATGGTAGACAGACTGAGACCCATTAAAACAGAGTATGCAACAAATAACAAGGTCAAAACTCCTATTGAAAATTTCTCTACACCCCATTGTATGGCGATAGCTATTAGAAAAGGAGAAAATATAACCGCATAAAAAGTAAATGAAATATCACCATCTGCAGTCATAAAAAGTTTGGAAAAATATTCCAAATTCGTTCCTACTAAATAAGCTAGAATACCTGAAATACCCAATGCTCCGAACATATAGGTGTAGACACTCCTGAAGAAAACTCTTGAGGTATCTGCAGCGTAAGAATTGTTTTTGTAATCATTCATAACTGGAGTAATTTGGTTTATACTAAATTAATAAATTCTTTTCTTGATAATCTTATTATGTCGCAATTTTCTGTGAAAATCTCTTAATTTAACTTGTCAATTTTTATCCGAAATATTTCTAGAAAGGTTGTTTCCCGCCATAGTACTCTACGTAGTTATTTTCTGTTTCTTCCAATTTTATTTTGGCAAGTTCTCCTCCTGCTTCCTTGACCGGTTCTTCCAAAATATTCCATATGACGATAGCCACATTTTCCGTTGATGCCATAATATCGTTTAGAATAGGAACATCAAGATTTAGGTTTTTATGATCTAGGGCTTCGATAACTAAATCTTTCACTAGTTTGGATAGCGTTTTCAAGTTCATTACAAATCCCGTATCTGCATGGGGTGTTCCTTTCACAGTTACCCAAAGTGTAAAGTTATGGCCATGCCAATTTTTATTGGCACATTTCCCAAATATCTCCTCATTTTTTTGCTCTGACCAATCTGCTTTATATAGCTTATGTGCGGCATTAAAGGTTTCCCTTCTCGTTATATAAATTGGTTTCATTCTACTCTATTTTTAAACTTTTGAACAGGCAACGTATCCTTCACTATCTATTTTTTGAAGCAATACCAGGACAATGGTATTTACTAAGTTTGAGTCATAAGCATGTTTCACTTTGATGTAGTTGTCGGTGAATCCATACATCCATCCGTTATGTTCTTCTTGTTCGAACAGCACTTGTCGCTCCGTGTGTAGGTGAGATTCGTAAAAGTGACGTTTTTTTCTATCGGAAAGCATGTGCAACTGCTTGCTGCGCTCTCGACGTACTTCCATGGGCACGCGTTCTCCTAATTTTGGCGCGCCAGTATTTGCTCTTTCAGAATAGGTGAAAACGTGCAAGTAACTGACATCCAATTCACTTAAAAAGTTTACGGTATCCATAAAATCCTCTTGAGTTTCCCCGGGAAAACCAACGATTACGTCAACGCCGATGCATGCATCATTATTAGCGGTCTTTATTGCTTCAACGCGTTCTCTGTAAAGAGAGTTATCGTATTTTCGGCGCATAAGTTTCAATAAACGATCTGAACCAGACTGCAAAGGAATATGAAAATGCGGCATGAAAAGATTTGCCTTTGTAAGGCAAAACTGAATAATATCGTCCGAAAGTAAATTTGGTTCAATAGAGGAAATTCTGAAACGGGAAATCCCCGTTAGGTGATCAAGTTCTTTTATCAGACTAAAAAAATTCTCTTCTGAACCTTGCCCAAAATCTCCAATATTCACACCCGTCAGTACAACCTCTTTGACGTCTGTGCGCTCAATTTTTTTGGCTTCCAGAATAGTTTTTTCAATGCTAGAATTTCTACTTTTTCCCCTCGCTAGAGGTATGGTGCAAAACGTACAGAAATAATCGCAGCCATCTTGTATTTTTAAAAATGATCGCGTTCGGTCGCCAATCGAGTAAGATGGAATAAAATCAACAACATGCTTAATGTTTCCCTGCGCAATGAGAACTTTCTCGCTAGTATCGTGCTGATCAATATAATTTAGAATATCGAATTTTTCATTTGCTCCTAAGACCAAATTCACCCCATTTATTTCTCCAATTTCCTCAGGCTTAAGTTGTGCGTAGCAACCCACAACAGCAACAAAAGATTCGGGATTAATCTTCTTCGCCCTTTTCACCAATTGCTTACACTTTTTATCTGCGTTCTCAGTGACTGAGCAAGTGTTTATTACATAAATGTCTGGTGAGTCCTCAAAGTCTACTTTTGCAATTCCCGCATCCTCGAACAATCTTGAAATCGTTGAAGTTTCGGAGAAATTCAATTTGCACCCGAGGGTATAAAAAGCAACTTTTTTGAATTGATTCATAATTTGTGTAAAGGTACATAGTTCCAATGTTATCTCAAACTTTAAACGTAACTTCGACTTACAGATAAGCAAGATGAGTAAATTATGGTTCAGTATTTTTGACTTTTCTTTTCAATATAAAGGGCAGGAGCCAGGTTTTATCGACCAAGAGTTTGATTGGACGAAAGACTTCAAACAGAACTTTTTGAGTATCAAGTATGAACTATCCGAATACTTAAAAATTGCTGAACCTGAGGCCTATTTCAATACATCGATGGTCAATAAAGAGAATTATTGGAAAACCATATCCTTGAAATGGTGGGGAATTGAATTTAGCAAAAGACAACAATATTTCCCCACAACTTCGAAATTATTGGCAAAATATCCACAATTGATCTCTTTATCTTTCAATCAATTAGAACCTAAGGGTGAAATAAAGCCGCATTGCGGCGATACCAATGCCATCTATCGCTGTCACATGGGGATTGAAGTTCCGGAAGGATTACCTTCAACAGGGTTTAGGGTAGAGGAAGAATGGCGTGAGTGGAAAGAAGGCGAATGGTTAGTATTTATGGATGCTTACAAACACGAGTCAATCAATCAAAGTGATCAAAAAAGAATTATTTTGGTGGTAGATTTTTTACGTCCGGAATACTTATCTCGCAAGCCTAGAGTGACATCTACGGTGCTAACATCACTCTTTCTTCAAAAACGTTCTGAAAAGTTTACAGTATTGAAATCGACGCCAATATGGTTGATAAAAACCCTAGTCATATGCCTCAGACCATTTGCTTTTTTAGCGGTAAAATGGGTGAATTTTTTTCGCGTTTATTGATGGTGTAATGACTCAAACAGGGGCTATATTTTTTCTACTTTTCTTGATTTTTAATTTCACGAAGAACGGCAACATATAATAAAGTTTTAAAAGCCAGTTTCTGTAGCATTTAGCAAGTATGAGGTAATAGCAAGCTTTAAAGGAAAATGTGTTTCCTGTTAAAACAGTATTTAGCTCGTAGCCAAAATAAGTCAATTCCTTTTTGCAAATACGTTCGATATCTCTGATTTCTTGTTCCGTGAGTTCCTGTTTAAATTGGCCAATTTGCTTCGTAGAGGTTCGCTGACTTAATCCACTATGAAATTTCAGCAAGTGCTCAACGAACGTCGGGTCTAATTTTGATTTTTGTTGCTCGATAAAGTTTAAATATTTACCCTCTGTTTCCATCATTTGTTCTTGGAATGGGACATCTACCCAATGGCATATTTGTCGTAAAGTGTCTTCTGTTTCTTGCATAAAATCTTCGTAACGGATACACTTTATTTGATTTTTAGGAAGAAGTGTAATCCTTCTGTACGTTTCTTTCCATAAAGCTGCGAGAAACATCGGGTGTTGATTCCAATTAAGTTTTCTGTTTCGCTTAGAAACAATGTTGTCTCTGACATCACGAACCAGGATGATAAATCGTGCATTTGGAAAAATGGTCAAGAGCATCGGTATATGAAAAAAATACTTGATCTGTTTGTCTATAATGACATCTACAGTAGCCTTGTCTTTTCCGTCGATGAAATGTAAGTAAGTTAACTTTACCAAACGACTCCAGTTCAATACGGACAAATGCATTTTTAGCGAGTTGGTAAATTCTTTGCGATCAGAGAAATATAAATCAGTATTTTTTTCAGCCATCATGAAAAATTCATCTACATAGCTATCGATATCTGATTCAGTCCAAGATATTTTATTTCTATACTTTTTATAAAAATAAAGAGCAAATGGTTCCTCTGAAGGACACAATATTCTATTGTTTAAATTCAGCATTAAACTAAGTAATGAACTACCTGTCCTCTCCGTACATAATACGAAGTGAATATTTATTCCGTCAAGTTGTTCTGAGTTGTAAGTCATTAAATTAGTTTCTATTATGTCTTACTTTATTTACAAACCGCTCAAATCTTTTTACTTTAAACGATATAGGTAAATAATAGGTTAATTGGTCTTTTAGGTATGAAAATAATACCTTAAATCTGGTCGATAAAAGTATGAATTTAGTAAACAATGGGATCTTTTGATGTATGGTTTCCGGCAAATATCCGCAAGCACTTGCTTCACGTTGACATGTAAAGTCTGCTAATTCTATTTCTGCACTTGTAAGGCTCTCCTTCCATTTTTCAACTCTGTCCTTAAAAATAGGTTTTGCTAGATCTTCATATTTTTTCTGAGCGCGTGCTGAATCACTTGTTTGTGAATCAGACTTGTATTCGAGGTATGCCGATCGTTCTTGTTCTTTAAGATCTTCTGAGGTGTTGGGTTTGATGCCTAAAAATTGAAAAACAGTATCGAGTTGTTCCTTTGGAGCATTGATCAAGTCCTCATATCGCAGAATTTTTACTCTATCTGGATATTTTTCTTTGAAGCGCAATGCTAGCTTGGTAAAAAGAGACCAACGAATAGCATTGAACATAACAGAAGGAGGTAGTAAATGCACGCTTTCCTTACGAGATAAAATATTTGCTCTATAATCTCTCACCATCAAAATATATTTCGCCTCCGGTTGCAGCTTTTGTATAGATTTTAAGAAAAGTGTGTTAGATGGGTTTTTATCTATAATATAGTTATGCTTTTTATCGGGAAATGCCACTTGTCTATAACAAGAGTAGATATTTTCACAAAGTGCTGAATAAGTTCCTTCAAATCCTCTTTCTAATAACGTATGAGGTATATCATATTCAAAACCAACAGGTGGTTGTAAGCGATGGAATGCTTCGTTGAAACGTTGAATCAATTGGATGTCATGAGGGGAAAAATATGTTTTTTTAGCATAAGCATGGTAAAAGAAAACACTGAAGTAATTTTCAGGTGGAGTCAATATTTCACGATGGGACCCAAGGATAGACATCAGTAGGGAAGTACCGGATCTTCCAATGCCGATGATATAGTGTACTTGACTCATGTCGTGAAGTTATGCTGTTTATTGTATTTTGCTCTTTTTATCACGTGCAAATAGTGATGTAATTTGAGAGACTTCAATGCAAAAAAAATATCTACCCTCCATTTAATAGGAAAAAAAGTAAGTGTGAAATATATTTTTTTTAACGTCGATAATTGAGTTTTGGGATGGTAGTCTAATTTTAACCCCATTTTCCCACATACAAATTCAATTTTTTCGAGTTGAGTCTTTGTTAAAGAGTTCTGCCAACTTCCTATGGCATTGACGTGAATGGGCTCAGTGAGATCTTGAATTTTTTTTAATATTCGCTGGTCAATTTGCTCCTTTTGGGAATATGCCCTTACTTTTTCGATGATATTATCTCTGTAGGAAATACAACCAGGATCGAAGGGTACATTAAAGAAATTTGACAGTCTCTCCATTTCCTTTGTTGGTTCTGCAACGAAATCTTCGTAGCGAAGTAAAAAACTCTTATCTGGATGAGAAGTTTGCCAGTTTAGACAAACAGTCGCATATTTTCGCCATGCGTAGGCGAAGAATACAACGGATTTATTTTCTTTGAAAGCATGTTGACTTTTTAGATTCGAAGCAATAAATCCCCTGTAGTCTCTTAAGCAAATGCAATATTTTGCTTCGGGGAATATATCAGATAGTTCGCTAAGATAGAAGGAGTATAAATTATTTTTATCGAAAATTGCATGCGTTTCTTCTGCTAGTTTTTTATGAAGATTGAGATGTATCGATTTAGAAAATGATGCATAATCTTTGAATTTATAGTCTCTAAGCGTGTTTGAAATATCTTGTGTATCGAAATAATTTAAGGGGTTGGAAACACTTTCTTTTACTTTGTCAAAATATCGCAAAACGTTTTTTGAGTCTACAGTTCCTGAATTTCTGTTAAATTTCTTTCGAAAATATAGCACATGTTTCACCTCCGGAGTAGCAGCTATTCCTTTGCTGTGGTTTAAGAGCATCATTAATAATGTAGTACCACTTCTTCCTGAACCGATGATGAAATGAATGGGTAGTTTAGATAAATCAATCTCATTATCCTTCATGATTAGATCTCCCCATTAATTACTTTCTGTTTGAATTTCTTAAGGTTATCAAGTTCGCGATTCAATAAATTCAGTCTATTTTCCTCCTCCTCAGATCGTTGAGCCTTAAGTCGTAGGTTTTCTTTTTCCTTTTTGAAGGATTGAACTCCTTTTTGAAAAAACTCCAAAGCTTTATCCCTGTTCTTGAGATTTAAATGCGCATTACCGATTTGAATATATTGAGATCCGTGTTGCTCATTTGGAAATTTTTTAATGAATTTTTCTTGAATAGAAATTAACCATTGGTATTCGTTCAGTAAAATGGCAAATTTTTCCTCTATGGTATAAATATTTTTATCCTTTTCGGATAGATCATGAGTTTTGGAAAATGATGCTTTTGCTGAATCAATATATTGTTGTTTCAATGAACTGATAATTGGTCTTAATTTTTCCTTGGAAATATTATTTTTGACCACGAGTTGCTCAAATAAGTCCAAATTAAATTGAGAAATACCGTTGATTATGCCTTGTGGATTTACTTGGATAAACTTTGATACGTTTTCACTCATAACATTCAAAAACGCAGAATTCTTTAACGTTTCAGACAAGGAGCTTAAGTTTTTTGCATTGGTGACGATCTGGAATCCCAATTGATCCCTAGAAAAGTTTTTTGAGAATTCACGAATATTCAATTCAAATTGTTTGGTGATGGCAAAAGTTTTGTACAACTCATTCTGCTTATATAGTGATACAAATTGTTTATACAATGCTTTGTCCAAATCAGCGGTGGAGTCACTACCTCCAATTATTTTTTCTAACTCAAATAATCCTTCTGCCATCTTTGCGTATGAATTTGCGCAATTGAGCATTCCTTCTTTATACTTTGGGTTTACATGAACTGAATGCTTGAATAAATCCAAGGCTTCTAGATAATCAAAATAGAAGGTATAAAGTAAAACTCCACGATTATTTAGATTGGATTCATAGTCTTTAAAAATAGCGAGCGATTGCTCATAGTAAAGCAACGATGAGTCTACCTTTTGCATGAGTACGTCAAATGAAGCGTCCCCATTTTTTTGTATGGCCATGGCCTCGAGTTGATATTCTGAGGCGATCATTGAATTTGCTTTAGCTGAATTCGGTACGTGTGCGATATCGTTCAAGTACAATGATTTTTTCGAGTTCCAATCACTATTTCGATTTAATGTGTAAAATAAGCTCGGTAGTATTACTAAAAACAGGGGAAGTAATAACTGACTGTTCAAGGTACCTTTTACAAAAGATTCTTTTTTCCACAAATAGAGTAGGTAGGCGATTACAATGCAGAAACCAATAGAGGCAGAAAACACGAATCGTTCCGCAAAAATACCAGCGGCAGGGAAGAGTAAATTTGCCGCGCCACCAATGCCAAATAAAAAGAATAGAATCCCGAATGCATACAATTTTTTATCAAAAAATCCCTTGAAAGCTAGTGACAAGAGTAAAATCATGAGTGCTATTCCAAGGTAACATTGCCAATCTTGAAAATCAACTATTGGCGTTGCCCCATATCCATAGAAATAAGACAGCGGGTATGGGAAAATCAGTTTCTCTACATACAAATAGTTTGAATAAAAATACATAGGTATTCTTTCCTGAAAACCAAACTCATGGAGTGGGTTTTCCACGATACTGTATTTTCTCACTGCACTGTCGTCAAGATTCATCACCGCATTTTTACTGACGTTAAAGGATACTTTAATCAGCAGAAAAAGCGAGAGAGTCAACAGTAATTCTTTCCATTTAAATTCCCGAAAGAAATAAAGCATTAATGGAATAATTACCAAAAAGGGGAGATTAGTTTTTTTGCTGAGTAGAGATAACACCAAAAATAAGGCAGCCAATACCAGGTATTTAATTTTATTATTGTCCTTCCAGTTAAATGTTGAAAGAGCTGCTAGTAGGGCGAATATCAAGCTCAATAGTTCATCCCTGTTCTTTATATTATTTACTACCTCCGAGTGTATAGGGTGTATCATAAACAGTATAACAATGACGGCAGCAAGCGTAGATGATTTTTGTTGAAACAACACCATTAGAAGCTGAAATAATAAAATACCTATAACTGCATACAAGGAAACATTAATAAAATGGGATATATGCGGACGATTTTCACTTTTCTTGAAGAGTGTCCATTCAATTGCAAAAGAGTAAATCGAAACTGGTCGGTATTCATAATTTTGTTTACCATCCACGAATGAATGAGTGGTGAAAATCTTTCCAAGACCTGTAATACCGAGCTCACTCAGAGCGTTTGGTTGGCGGTCCGTTGTAGTAACCAACTCATCATCTAATGAATAGCCATTTTTTATAGAATTACCATAAAAAATAAATGCTATTGCGATACACACCCAGATCATTGTCTTACTCGTGAAAAAATCTCCTGACGCAACTTTACCCAATGTGCTCTGGGGTTTCGGGTATGAAGTTTTTTTTGGAATTTGTTTAGACAAAGGGCTAGTTTTTAACTAAGTTAATTCATTTTTTACAAATCATAAACAACTCTGCCTCTTGTCTTGGTTTAATTGAATTTATACAATCACCCATATAAATACTCGAAAATTGTCCCTTAAAATAAGTTATGTACTCATCTCTGTTTCCGCCGAAGGGAGGTCCACCCTCAAATTCTCGATTAAACAAAACACCTATGACCTTGCCTCCAGCGCGCAATAATGAGGAAGCTTTTTTCGCATAGCTTGATCTAAGGTCAGGGTTTATTGCACAAAAAAAGGTTTGTTCAACAATTAGATCGAAAGTCATAGATAAATCGAAAAAATCGGCGTGTAGGAAATATTGAGTATCAACGCCTGAATTTCTTGCCGCCAATTGCTTTAGAGGAATTTTAGAAATATCTACCACAAAAACATTGGTAAACCCTTTACTCCACAAATATTCTGCCTCATGGCCATTGCCGCATCCAGGAATCAAAATGCGCACATTTTTATCGGTAAGTTGATCGAAGTATTCTTTCAAAGGGGTAGATACGCCCCCAACATCCCATCCGGTTTGATCATTGAGATACCTGTTCGACCAATATTCTTCCGTCAAATGGGACATAGCTAACTCAGTTTTAGTCGGTTTTCGACATAGTTATAGAGCATTTTCCTTTTCTGGATTTCTGTTCTGAAATACTTTTCGCGTTTTTTTTCTTGGTACTTTTTTCTATATGATCCCAAAGAAAGAACATTGACTAATTTAGCAACAATTCCCATTTTGACAGTGAATCCGAGGTCTATCTCGTGCAATCCGGTAATTTCACTATCAATTTCTGGGCTTAGAGATAAGGTAAGAATAGTTTGCTCCACAGACGTGGCGATTTGACAATAATTATTCAGATAGTCTTGGTCAATCTTTTCAGATTTAAGCATTCTACTTGTCTGATAGTTGAGGTCAATAAAGTGTTGATTTAATTCGTTTAGGGTCATAATAAGACTAAAAATTGACGGATTTTTTCAAAAATATGTCGTTGTTCTTTTTCGGTAAGGCAATAAGGAGGATTGATAAAAATGACGTTTCCGAGTGGTCGAAGTAATAAACCATTTTTGATAAAGTAATTGTAAGCTTCCTGTTTGAACGTAGCGAAATAACCTTCTTCCGATCCCTTTATTTCGATAGCTAAAATTGTTCCCAACACCCTCACTTGAATAGGGAAGTTGTCAGACTTTAGTTCTTCCGCAAAAACGGAATTAAGGTTTGAAATTCTAGAAATATTTTCCCAGGTTTCTTCCTTTTCAAAAATATCCAAACTGGCACACGCTGCAGCACATGCCAAAGGATTTCCTGTGAAGGAATGCCCATGAAGCAATGCTTTATGTTTTTCATCGTGCCAAAATACCTCATGTATTTTCGTTGTAGTAACGGTTAATCCCAAGGGCAAAACACCCCCTGTTAAACCTTTGGATAAGCAAATAATATCTGGTTGTTGCTTGATGTGATCTAAGGCAAACATTTTACCCGTTCTTCCCCAACCGGTCATTACCTCGTCGAAAATTACCAGCACCTCATAGGAATGGGCTATTTGAACCAATTGATCAAGAAAGTAACTGCTATACATCCTCATGCCGGCAGAACCTTGAATCAAGGGTTCTAGAATCAAAACCGCAAAATCACCTTGACTCATTCGTTCGTCAGCAATTTCTAGCAGGCGCATTTCATTCTTTTCTTCTGGAAAATCTATGAAGTCAACCGAAAAAAAATAGTCTTCGAAGGGGACATTAAAATAATCACGCTCACCTGCTGACATTGCACCAAACGTGTCTCCATGATATGCTCCCCGCATGGCTAGGATTCTTTTTTTATGAATTCCTTGGTTGTGCCAATATTGAATAGCCATTTTTAAGGCTATCTCTACAGCTGTTGAACCGTTATCTGAGAAAAAGACCTTCTCCAATGTGCTTGGGAGTAATGATGCCACCCGATGCGCAAGTTCTATGGCTTTATGATGAGTAGCTCCTGCAAAAATTACATGATCTACTTTTTCAAATTGTTTATGGATGGCTTGTTGAATGTGCGGGTTACCATGACCGTGTATATTCACCCACCAAGATGAATTGCAGTCAAGGAGAGTTTTTCCACCCTCCAAATAAAGTGTCGCTTCCTTGGCTGCTTCAACAATAAATGGAAGCGGTTCGGTCTTTTCTTGTGTAAACGGATGCCACACATGCTTTCTATCCAATTCACTCCAATCCATGTGCAAATTTAGTTCGAATTTCTTCTCCATAACTCTCACAATACCTTAAAATAGCGTCATCGGTTAGTGACTCGAAATGAGGAATTCTTGCGAGTAAAGGAATTTCTGAAATTCTTAAGATGATTTCTTCAGTTTCAGGTAATGAATTACCGACGAATACGATACCTGTAATTGGTATATTTCGCTGTCTTAGCGCATTAATTGATAGTAATGTGTGATTGATGCTACCAAGGTAATGTCGAGAAACCAAGACCGTTGGCACTTCGAAATAGGCCACTAAATCAATTATACAGTCTCCTCTTTGATTAATGGGGACAAGCAATCCGCCGGCACCTTCAATAATTAAATTCCGTTCAGTATGTGGTATCTTGAAATCAGTTAATTCAACAGATATTCCGTCAAAAGATGCTGCCGCATGCGGAGAAAGGGGTTTTGAAAACAAGTACCGCTCTGAAAAAACTTGAAAAGGTAATTGTTGTATCGTGGCTACCTTCTCTGAATCTAGATCATGCAATTCACCGGATTGCATAGGTTTCCAATAGTCCGCATACAACACGCGACAAAGAATTTTGCTTACGAGCGTTTTTCCGACGTCCGTTCCTATTCCCGAAATAAAAAATTTAGTTCCCATTAGATTTGCAAAAATACGCAAGGAATTCCCTATTTCCATCTCCACCAAGAATGGGAGATTCAATATAATCTAAGAATTGTAATTGATTTTGACTGGCCGAATTCTTTATGTTTTCAATGGTTTCTGTGTAGAGTGCTTTTTTTATAACGATGCCATTTTTATTGAGGTTTTCTTTACCCACCTCAAATTGTGGCTTTATGAGTAATATTACGCGTGCATCGTCCTTAAGGAATGGATGTAAAAAAGGTAAGACTTTGGTAAGTGAAATAAATGAAACATCAACCGCCATGATATCTGCTTCTTGCGTTATCGTTTTTGAGGTCAGCTGGCGAACATGCGTTTTTTCAATATTGGTGATTTTTTTTTCACTCGTTAATTTGGGATGCATCTGTCCGTGACCAACATCTACGGCAAATATTTTTGAGGCCCCGTGATGCAACAACACTTCCGTAAACCCACCTGTAGACGCACCAATATCAAGGCATACTTTGTCCGTAACATCAATTTGCCATTTTTCCAAGGCTGCTAGTAGTTTTAGAGCACCTTTAGAGACCCAAGGAATCTCCTCTTGGATAAGTTGAATAAGGACATCTTCTGTGAATTTTTTGCCAGTTTTTGTGACTAGAATCCCATCTACCATTACACCATATGTTGTAATTACTTGTTCTGCTCTGGTGCGCGTTGACACCAAGCCTCGCTCAACAAGTAGTTTATCTAGTCTAATCAACTTAAGGTTTGAATTTGTAAAGTATTCTTTTCTCAAACCCCTTCAGGTTTAGGTATATTTCGCTCTCTGAGACCGTGTAAGCGAAATCACGGATATCGAATGAAAGTTTTTCGGTGATAAGTTGTCTACAATCGTCGCCCTTTCCTAAATGAACTAAAACTATTGATCGAATTGGCGGTAAAGATTTAGCAATCATCGGACTACCTATTAACTTGAATTCGTGAGTCTCGCAACCGCCGCTGTAGGATACTTCTAATGTTAAGTTATTTCCTTCAATCGATGCGTTTAATATATTGATACTATCACCTACTTCATTTATATCTCCGAGTACAGCTTTTTTATCAGCTTTCAGCTCATTGGTATTTATTATTTGCTGGTCTTTTTTTCTGTTTTTCATGGTTTTACACGCTAAAGTAGAACTTAAAAGCATGAGTGTAATTAGTATTTTCATGGCTCAATTTTATTATGTCAGACAAAGATAGTACCAATTCATTTATTTCTTGGAGCTGAGGTGCCGATATAGTGGTAAGTTAACTTCGTCTTCCACCCTTGCAAGTTAAGATCAATTACGTCGTTAGGTGTTTTGGCATAACACAACTCACTAAGATTAATGATTTGCGTACTGTATTCCAATGACTTGCATGCATCATCACTAGGGGTGATTATTAGCTTTACTTGTCTCTTGGGTGGATAAACGCTCGCGTCTGAAAGTGTTCCGTAAAACTCAAATTTATCATTTCCGCTGCAAGAAGCCTGATACTCAAAAGAAAGGTATAGAAAATTTCCATCCAGCGACGCATCTGTAATTCTGTAATTAGAAGTCGCAGGGAAAGATTCTGTAATTTGTCCCATAAGCGTTGCTTTTTCCATTTTTTTTCCCGAAAGAAGTTCAGCGTTCATATTTCTATTCGAGGCACAAGAAACGAGAAGCACCAAAGAAAACACTAAGAATATCGGATAATTGTACATTTTGTCGAAGGTTTAACGAAAGTATGGTATTTTTGCCATGGAAATGAAAACCAAAACGAAAAAAAAAAATAAAGTTAACGTTGTTACCTTGGGGTGCTCTAAAAACGTTTTCGATTCTGAAGTATTGATGGCTCAATTGAAGGCTAATCAATTTGATGTATCACATGAGTCCTCGGATGACGATGCTGAAATTGTGATAATAAATACCTGCGGATTCATAGATAATGCCAAACAAGAGTCTATCGATACTATTGTACGTTTCGCAGAAGCAAAGGCCGAAGGTTTAGTCGATAAGGTGTATGTCACAGGTTGTCTATCAGAGCGTTACCGGGAAGATTTAGAGAAAGAAATTCCGGAGGTGGATGCTTTTTTTGGTACTCGTGAACTCCCGCGTTTATTGAAAACGCTAAAAGCTGATTATAAACATGAATTAGTAGGGGAACGGATTCTCACTACACCCAATCACTACGCTTATTTTAAAATTGCGGAGGGTTGTGATAGACCTTGTTCGTTTTGTGCAATTCCAATCATGAGAGGAAAACATGTATCCACTCCCATCGAGGATTTAGTTAAACATGCATCGAATTTAGCTGCAAATGGGGTAAAGGAACTGATTTTGATCGCACAGGATTTAACTTTTTATGGAATAGATATTTACAAGAGAAGAGCCCTTGCAGAATTGTTACAAAGACTCTCAGATGTAGAAGGAATCTCATGGATTAGGTTGCATTATGCATTTCCTGCAGGTTTCCCAATGGATGTGTTAGACGTAATGAACGAAAGAGATAATATCTGTAAATACTTGGATATGCCACTTCAACACGGTTCTACAAAAATTTTACAAGCAATGAGACGCGGTATTACGAGAGAAAAGACAGAAGAGTTGGTGAATGCAATCAGGCAAAAGGTTCCGAATATCGCGTTAAGAACAACCTTAATTGCAGGATATCCTGGAGAGACTCAAGCAGATTTTCAGGAAATGTATGACTGGGTGGAACGTTCTAAATTCGATCGATTGGGAATATTTACTTATTCTCACGAGGAAAACACTTATGCCCATCAATTTAAAGACGATGTTTCAAAGAAGATAAAACAGCAACGCGCCGATTCCATCATGGAACTACAATCAGGGATTAGTTACTCGTTGAATCAGTTAAAAGTGGGCAATTCATACAAGGTACTTTTCGATAGGGCAGAAGGGGAGTATTTTATAGGAAGAACAGAATTTGATTCACCTGAAGTAGACAATGAGGTATTGGTGAAAAAGTCTGAAGGATATGTTCGTTTGGGAGATTTTTCTGAGGTAGAAATAACGAGTGCTGATCATTACGATTTGTACGGTACGCTGATGTGATGAAATCCGCTGTTGGTATGTTCTTTATGAGTTGCTTATTGTTCTTTAGAGGAAATTCGCAAGATATTCCAAGCACAGTTCAATCGAACTATATTTATGGTTTACCGACCGATATCGGAAAATTTTTTTTTATTTCACAGGGTTATAAGGGTTGGTTCTCACACAAAAAACAATATGCTCTTGATTTCAAGTTAAAGGAGGGGAGTTCGGTCTTTGCCGCAAGAGAGGGTATTGTTTTTAAAGTTGCCGCGCACAATACGGAAGGTGGCATGAGTAAAAAGTACTTATCTAAAGGAAATTATATTATTATTCGTCACTTGGATGGCACCTATGCAGCGTATTGGCATTTGAAACATAATGGCGTCAGCGTTGAAATAGGCCAAGAGGTATCGCGGGGTGATAAAATTGGAGAGTCAGGAAACACTGGTTACTCAACATCTGCTCACCTTCATTTCGAGGTCTACTACTTCAACGAAAAAGGCAATCAGGTAACATTTCCAACTGTTTTTCAAACATCAAAAGGTACTAAAAAGTTAAGAGCATACAGGTTTTACCGGAGATGAAGCCTTAAATTCGTCAGCTAATATGTGAAGAATTCTCTGGTGACGCCTTTCGATTTTTATGTTCACATGAATCAATTGATTATCTTCGCTCAAAAAAAGGATGCGCGCCTATCTCGACAATGCAGCGACTACACCTATGGCTCCTGAAGTAATGGAGGCAATGTATGAAATAATGAAAACAGATTTTGGCAATCCTTCCTCGACGCATTACTTTGGTCGTAGTGCAAAAGCACTCATTGAAAATGCGAGAAGAACTGTAGCAAAACACTTAAATTGTTCTCCGGCGGAAATAATATTTATGTCTGGTGGCACGGAAGCAGATAATATGGCCATACATACTGCTGTATTTGACTTGGGTGTTGAACGTATTATTACATCTACCATTGAGCACCACGCTGTTGGACATACTGTGGAAGTATTGAAAGCGAATAAAGATGTTCATGTTGATTATGTGCGCGTCAATAACAAAGGGCAAGTCGATTTAGAAAATTTAGAAGCCTTACTTCAGGAAAATAAAAAAACACTAGTAACGTTAATGCATGCCAATAACGAAATTTCAACCTTGTTACCCTTGAGTCGTGTTTCAGCCATGTGCAGAAAGTATGGAGCTTATTTCCATTCTGACAGTGTTCAGACAATTGGGCATTATACTTTTGATTTACAAGCGTTGGACATAGACTTTTTAGCGTGTGCGGCGCACAAGTTTCATGGTCCGAAAGGCGTAGGGTTCCTATATGCCAATCGCAAAACTAAAGCGGAAGCCTTCATTCATGGTGGTTCTCAAGAAAGGGGATTAAGGGGCGGTACTGAAAATGTAATCGGTATTGTTGGGTTAGCGAAAGCTATGGACTTAGCCTATCTTAAAATTGAAGAACATCAGCAGCACGTTCAGTCACTCAAAGATTACATGATTTCCTCGCTTGAAAAGTTATTCCCAGATGTTTCATTTCATGGCGAAACTGATTCATCTACCTCTCTTTATACCGTATTGAATGTGAGCTTACCATCCACACCTAAGTCGGGCATGCTTCTTTTTACATTAGATTTAAAAGGCGTTTCGGTTAGTGGAGGCAGTGCATGCACTTCTGGAGCAAGTACAGGCTCACATGTGCTAACTGGAATTGGTGCCGACATGTCACGCCCAAACGTGCGATTTTCATTTTCTAGATTTACGACGAAGGAGGAAGTGCAGTTTGCGCTAGATCAATTGGCATCTGTTTATCACCAAAATTTGTGATTGCACAACCCATGAGGATTTTGTTTTTAACTTCCGCTCATTCATCTATCGACGATAGAATATTATACCACCAAGCGCTTTCGCTTGCTAATGGGCATCAAGTTTGTATTTACTCTACCTTCTCAGGGAAAACAGAAAATATCGAGGGTGTTGAAGTGGTCTACGATAACACACAATTTTTAAATAGAAAGTCAAAAATTAGAGCTTTTACTGCTTTTTGTGAATCTATTGTCCCCGATGTTGTTATTTGTTCAGAACCGCTACCTATTTTGGGAGCTTATCGCTATAAAAGAAATAATTCGGCATCTAGCCTACGCATATTGTACGATGTAACAGAGTTTTATCCCTCCAAGAAGAATTTACAAGGAATTTCAGGCTTTAAGAAGGTTCTAAAAACAATTGCCTTCGTTTGGTTGAATAAAAAAGCTGCTGCAAAGGCAGATGGATTTATTTTTGGAGAGTATTTTAAAGCACTCTTTTATAAGTCGCATTTTAAGCGAAAACCTTATTTGGAGTTACCATATTATCAAGATCTTTCCTATTATCCTATCGGAAAATCACTACCAAATATTTTTACCATAGGTTATTCGGGAAAGTTTTCGGAGGAAAAAGGTATTATGCGCTTTGCAGAAGTATTGCATCTTTTCTCTCAGCGATATGATATCAAGAATTGGCAAGTTAAAATGATTGGTTGGTTTGAGAGTGAAGCGATTGAAAAAGAGTTTATGAAACGCACGCAAGGCCTCCCTGTTGAAATTGTAGATAATTTACCTTTTAAAAAATTTTGCCAAACCTTGTCAGAATTCTCTGTTTTTTTGGACTTGAGAGATACCGATCCTGAAAACAATTTATGTGTTCCAATAAAGTTATTTTCTTACGCCTCTGCAGGGAGACCAATTATATATTCTGCTCTCCAAGCGATAGAAAGTACCTATCCTCAGAAAAGCTTCATTACGAGCAAAAGAATTGATGATCTTCGAGGAGTCGTTGAGCAACTTTCATTGTATATCGAAAACCAGGGTGAACTTGAGAAGGCATGTAAAGCAGCATCAGAATTTGCTGAAGGTCACCAATGGGATACAATAAAAGCAGATTTCATTCGCTTTGTAACCAACGAATGAAAGATTCACGCGATTTACTTTCAACACTTTTCACCAAGTCTTTTGGCCTGATTTCATCCTTTGGTCTCGTTGTGATTTCAACTTTTTTGTTGGGGGCAGAAGGACGAGGGTTCATATCCTTAACCATTACAGATGCCGCGTTGATAGCTATTTTTTCGAATGTTATATCCGGAAGTTCAGCAATGTATTACTTGAATAAATTTGGTGAAGAAAAGGTATTTTATTCCGCGCTTTTTTGGATTATAGGAATTTCATTTATTGGTGCTTGTCTAGTTAACTTTTTACATCCGACCCATTTTTGGTTGCTACTCTCTCTCTCAATTATTTTATCTACTCATTCCCTAATATTTAACCAGTTATTTGCCAATCAGAATTTTATGAAAGGGAATTTACTCACACTTCTCGTGCAAGTGCTCTTTTTTCTAGTGCTTTTAGCGCTTTGGTGGATGAATTATCCCATTGATTGGATCACGTATTTTGAGATACAAATGGTGATATGGTCGCTTACAACCTTGTTCTTTTTAAAACCTTTAAAGTTTGCCCTCCTCAAAAAAAATGAATTGCGAGCTATGTTGAACTACGGTTTTAGAAATGAGTTGAGTTATCTGCTTCAGTTTATTAGCTATCGATTGAGTTATTTTTTTATTTTTTATAAGCTTGGAATAGAAGCACTTGGAGTCTTTGGCGTAATGGTTATTTTGGCTGAATCAGTATGGGTGATAAGTAGGAGTTTTTCTTCGGTTTCTTTTTCAAAGCAGCTTCAAGACGAAGGAGAGAGTAATTCTATTCGTCGCACCAATCAATACGCTTGGTACACTTTTGGTCTTACCGCGGGTGCAATACTTGCCTTGCTAATTTTACCAGACGAATGGTACATAGCGATTTTCTCGAAAGAATTTTCTGAGTTAAAAACAATTTTAATCGTTGTATCTCCGGGAATTTTGTTGGTTGCAATTTCAACTATTTTTGGGCATTATTTTGCCGCGAAAAACAGGCAAGGAATTCTCTTATTTAAATCTTTTATTGGCGTTTTGGTAACGGTCGCATTGACTCCTCTCTTTATCTCATTATATGGCATTTGGGGAGCAGCACTTGCGATGAGTATCTCCTACATTACCAGTTCTGTGGTATTGATTATAGCCTATTTAAGGCGCATTTATATGTTGCCAAAAACTATTTAAAAGAGTACTTTTTCTGTAGAATATAACTTACAATAACCACTAGACAACTCGATATAACATTACTTATAGATGGGTATATTTCCAGTATGTCGATTAGGAACTTGAGAAGAGACCAACTGACAATACTCGAGATTATTGAACTTACGCCATATCGAAATAGTTGAATCCTGCCTTTAAGTTCACTTTCTGTAAATACAACGAACTTCATTAAAAGAAATCCTATACTAAAACTAATAACAAAACAAAGCATGGCACTCGCTGTGTAGGCGCTCAAGGTGATATTACTATTGATAAAAATTACTGATAACTGGAAATTTTGCTTCAAAAATAAAAACTGGTAAAACAGGAAAAACAGTACCCAGCTCAGCACTAAATTTCCCCCGCCACATGCGGCATACATAAAAGTTCTTTTATCCATAAATCGTGAGCACAATGGATAAAAAAATAAAATGAAATTGGTGAGAAGATTTTTCATGCGTTAAATGCTATTTCATATCCCGAATGCCTTCTAATATTTAGTACGTTTTTTTCATCCAAGTATAGGTATTGGCCTCTTATACCGGTTAAAACACCTTCAATATTCGGTTGACTATCAAATGTTAGTGAGTTCACGAGCTCAGGGTAAATAAGCACAGGATAATTAATGTGGGTAATATCGTCATTCTCTACCCAAAAATTCGCAAGGTCACTAGGCATCTGATCGTGAGCTTGCCATTTTTCCTCTGATAAGTCTACCTCTTCTCCCGTAGTATTGAGTAACATCTTTCGCCAATTAGTCTTATCCGTGTATAATTCTTTCATGGCCACTTCTAGCATGCCGGCTTGGTATCTATTCTGTGTTTCAGCAAGGATTATGGCTGCTGCCGCTCCTTGATCTATCCATCTGGTGGGAACTTGTGTCTTGCGTGTCACCCCAACTTTTACGACATCCGTGAGCGCAAGGTAAACGATGTGGGGCTGTAAATGATGAGTTGTTTCGTACACCAAATCCCTTCCTTCTCCCAAATGAGCACGACATAATTCAGGGCGTAAAATACACGGACTAGCTTCTGGAGCTGACTGAAAACAGGTGAAACAAAATCCCTCCCCAAAACTTTTCTTTGTATGTTTCTGGCATTTTACACATTCTATAATACCCGTCCAAGAAAGTTTAATTTTCTTTCCTAGAAGATCGTTCAAAAGGAAGGCATCTGTATCCTTACCAAGAACATAAGAGACAGGAGAGTCAAGTGATGTTTTAAGTTTGGAGAGAATCATTTTTCGGGTAAAATGTTCATCTTTTCAGCAAAATGATAGCAATAGTCACGGAGGTCCTCAGAGATTAAGTGTTCGCCTGTTGCTTTTTCAAATGTATCAGCCATTGTCAAAAGGCTTTGATGAAAAAATTGCTTCATTTCATCAATGGTCATATCTTTTGTCCATAAGTCTATTTTCATGGTGTTTTTTTCTTTTTTATCCCAAATGGACAATAAAAAAGCCGCTGCTTCTGCATCTTTAATGCCTCCATCTGTTGCACTCCATCTCATATTTAGGGGCAATTGATTGTCGTTGAGATCAATTTGAATGGATATATCTGAGGATTTGACTACTTTGTCTTCCATGGTGTTATCAGGGTTTATAGGATTTGTATATTTCTTCTGCCGATGTCGCCATCAATTTATCTAAGCCGAAATTTTCAGAGGCCATATCTTGCATAAATTCCTGAACCATTCGGAATCCGATAAATTTTCCGATTCTATCAGGACTATCATTTTTATCATCCTTCGCTAAATTGGGAGTAAAGGGCCCTTCTGAGAATAGACCCATAATTGTTTTATCATTGGACTGAAACAAGAGCTCATTTTCAACGAGGTATGCCCATATTGCCTTTTCTTCATTTTTTGCCCACTCTTTTTTCGACGGGCTATATCTAAGAATACAATCTTCACTCATAGTAGGAAATGCAGCATTCAAGAAGTACAATATTTTACCAAAGCGAACCGCCTCATGAATCACATCTGCTTGCTCGTCTTTTTTTCTCGGAAAAAAGGATTGTTCAAGCCAGGCCTCGACAATATCTCTTTTTAAAAATTCTTTTCTATAACCATTGACTGTCCAATTGTGGATGTATTCATTTAAGGGGTTTGTCTGCAGTAAAGCTAGATTTCCACCTATATATTTTTCTTGCTGCACGATAATAACTTTCTCCTTGGGAATTACGAATGCGCCAATGGGAATATCAGAAGGCTGATTATTTAAAATGGCATTCACACAAAAACAGGAATTCACAAATACTATTTTATTGGGGGGCGTAATTCCCGGAACATGTGCTTTCAAGCGTTTAAAAGCATCCGTAATATCTTGTTTGAATAATTTATCAATTTTTAATGTCAGAATTCCATTTTCAAGTTGCTTGATGTCGTCGTAGGCATAAAACTCTTTAACTTTTCTTGTGAAAACAGAATCTACATCTAAGTCGATACCTATACAACCGCCCATTAAATAGTCAAGCACCTCGGAATTATTTTTTTTGTAGGTATCGCGCAGAGCTAATAATTCTCGGGAATCACTTTGCTTCAGTTGGCTATTTAAATCAACAAAGGTAAGGTCCATCTGAACTTCGGAAATGTTAATATCGAAGGGGTTATGGGTTTTTTTAAGTAGGAAATAAAGGACTACGCTGGATGCAATGAGAACCAAAATTACGCCAGCAATCCATGTTATTCGTTTCAAGACTTTTCTTATTTTTGTAAAAATAATTAATTCTATGAATTCAATCAGAAATTATATGGTGAGTGCACTATTATTGTGTATCGCCTATTACTCGTCCGCTCAAAAGGCTGAAGGTAAGTCTACGCAAGCTGGTTTAACTGCCAATTTTGGAGTTAACATGATTTCACCAGGTTTAATCAAGAAATTTGATAAAGACGGTTTAAATTCCAATATAGGAATTGGCTTGATAATCAATACTTCATTCAAAGGCGCTCCCAACTTAGGGTTGTCTACGGGAATTGAATTTGATTTTGATGGGGCTAAATTTCAAACGAAAGATTCAATTTTTTACGATTATTTCTCTAACGAAATTCTAACCAATGCCAATTCAGGGGATAAAGAGGGTACTTTTTATTTGCAAAGCAGAAATCAGAAGACGATTTATGCAACTGTGCCGTTGATGATGATTTTCAGAACTCAATACATTGGTGACTTTAGGTATTTCGGAAAATTTGGATTAAGAAATTCTTTCTTACTTCAAAATCTAGTGAATGACGAAGGTGTTGAAGTTCTCGGCCTTAATCAGTTTATAGCAGGAGTCGAAAATTTGAAATACGAAAATCCCGGAGAAGTTTTTATCTATAAAGGATCAGTAGGTATCTCAGGAGGTGCAGAATGGAAATTTATTGAGTCAACAAGTTTAGTGGCAGAGTTTGGCTATTATTATGGGTTCACCCCGCTGTATAGCGATAGAAAAGATGTCAATAAGACTTTGTATGAAATAAACTCTGTTGGTGAGAAAGTCTATTTATCAAATAAGGCAACTCAAAATCAATTTGTGTTTAAATTGAGTTTATTATTTTAGAATTGAATTCTATTCACGAATATATTGTTTCCTGGCTCAACCAGTATTCTAGTCAATCACAGACCAACGGCTTCGTAGTAGGTGTGTCCGGGGGTGTGGACTCAGCTTTGACAGCCAGTTTGTGTGCAGCAACCGCAAAGAAAGTGATTCTGCTGAACATGCCTATTCGCCAAACTCAATCAGAGTTTGAACGAGCGACTAAACAAATAAATATTTTAGCAAAAACCTATGACAATGTTTCCGCTTTAGAAATTGACTTAACGACTGCATTTGATCAATTTAATCAGACGATGCCAAAATACGTACAAGAGAATTTTCTCGCTATGGCAAACTCTCGGTCTCGCTTACGTATGACCACTTTATATGCTGTTGCACAAGCCAATCGATGTTTAGTTGTTGGTACAGGAAATAAAGTAGAAGATTTTGGAATTGGATTTTACACCAAATATGGGGACGGTGGAGTAGACATTAGTCCGATTGCTGATCTAACTAAAACAGAAGTATTCAGGTTGGCGAAAGCTATTGGTGTTATCAGTGAAATTTTGGAGGCAAGGCCTACCGATGGGTTGTGGGCGGATGGAAGATCCGATGAGGACCAGATCGGAGCCACATATCACGAGTTAGAGTGGGCAATGGAGCATAAAGGCGATGCCTTAAACTTATCTATCAGACAACAAGAGGTTATCGCGATTTACCAGAAACTGAATAGCCTCAACCAGCATAAAATGATACCAATACCAGTTTGTCAAATACCTTCCTCACTGAAAAGTGAATTGTAATGCCTAAATATAGTTGGATTTTTGTTTTTATTGTTTCAATTCCTTATTGCTTTTCTCAAGAGTTTACTTGCGGATGTGGGCAACTGAAAAAGGAAAATTATTCTCTTGCATTTAAAACTTTCTCAAAAAAGACAAAAAATCAATTTTTAAGAGATGCTGGTTTAGCGAGTTATTACTTCTCGAGAGAGCAATATGCTGAGGCATATATTTCATCGATAAAAGCTTCAACTAAATGGGCGTTGCAGTCTAAGTACATTCTAGATGAGGCGAAAAAATGTCAATTAGACTCTCTGCGTTTGCGTGAAATCACAACACTTTCTGCGAGTTACCAATTTGAAAAATTGCTTCAATATCCTACTGCCGAAGGCTTGATTAATTTTATTCAACACTTTGATGCATTTCCACAAATGGAGCAGGCTGTAAATGCTAGAGATAGTTTTCTGCTTTATCTAGCAATAGATAAGAAAAAGTCATCGTCCGTGAGAGAGTTTATTTCAACTTATCCTGAGAGCAAATATCGAGTGAAAGCAGGAGAAGTTTTATGTGAGTTTGAATACAAAGAATCGGTAACAGAAGAATCAATTGAAAATTTGGAAGCATTTCTCTTGAATTACCCCTTAAATTGTAAGGTGGAGCAGGTACATTTTACGTTATACAGTTTGTATGCAGAAAAAAAAGATATTTCAGCACTATCGAGTTACATCTCAAAATATCCCAATCAATCATGGGTGAACCAGGCATGGAGGTTATTATATGAATTGTATGTTGGAGAATGGAATCAAGAGAAAATTACTTCATTTCGAAAGGATTACCCAAATTATCCGTTTTTAGAGGAATTAACAAGAGACCTAGAACTTCTGAATGAGGAGCTTTATCCGTTTCTTATGAATAATCAATACGGGTACATGAATGCCAAGGGAAAAGTAATTATTCTTCCAGAATACTCCGAAGCTGGATTCTTTAAAAACGGGGTTGCTGTTGTGCAACAAAATGATGTGTACGGAGCAATAAACAAACGAAATCAATTCGTTATTCCTCTCAAACATGAGACACTGTATGACTTTAATCAGGAAGAGGCGATTGTAGGTGATTCTTCATCTTATGGCATTATTGGAAAATCGGGAAATATATTGGTCCCCATTAACTATCTAGAAATTCGGCAAATCAATCCGGTAGTCTATATTTTTCAGGATTCTTTGGGATACAGATTCTACAATCAAAAGGGCAACCTACTCAAAGAGGATGTTTATCAAGATGTCTCTGAATTACCCGGTGGGCTTTTGCGATGCCGAAAAAATAATTTAGTCGGAGTTTTGGATAATAAGTTAAGTGAAGTTCTGCCTTACCAATTCGAGGAAGTTGAACAAGTCAACGATACGTTATTTATTGTTAAGTCCACTGGATTGTTTGGATTGTATGGTCTGAAGGGTAAATTTTTAATCCCATGTATTTACGAACGTTTGAAGGTTGTGGACATAGCAAAATCACTTATTCTCATAAAAAAAGGAAAAGAAATTTACTTACTAAAATTCAACGGTACGAAGCATTTTAATTTTGCCTTTGAGTATTCAGCTAGACTGTTTGACTTATTTTCGTTTTATCAAAACCTAGCGGTATTTTCGAAAAAAGGCAAATACGGTTTAATCGATGTTACGGGGAATGTAGTCTTGAAGCCTACTTTCGAAGACATGGGTAAATCGGGATTGTTGATACCGTTTAAACAGAATGCCCTTTGGGGATTACTCGAAAAAGAAAAAGTAAAAATAGCTGCAGAATATGACGCTTGTATTCCCTTAGAAAAAGGATTTCTTTTGCTAGAAAAATCAGGTAAACAGGGTATTATTGATCGCAACGGGAAATGGATAGTACCTTGCGAATACAATTCGATTAAATGGGTCAGTCAAGGATACTTCATTCTTGAATATAACGGATTGTTGGGTATTGCAAATGAGGATGGTACAATACTTGTAAAAAACTCTTTCGCAAAGGTGAAGATTCTAAGCAATAACTTGATTCTTTTGCAAAATACAAATGAAATGCGTTACTTTATTCCGAGTAAAGCATTATGGATTAGCGCACAAAATGATTAAATTATCCAACAAACCAGATTACTTTTATTTAGCCATAGCGCTGACATTGACCACTCTTGTCATAAGCGCGGTTGTTACTCAAATCGATGTTTTTAAGGCAGAAAAAAAAATTACGCGGTTTGAAGAGGGTATGGTGATGGAAAATGAGCAATTGGAGGAGTTGAATTTTGAAAAGCTCGAAGTATCAAATGCGGGTGGGGGAGAAATTAAAAATGTTATCTCTGACGCTAACGATAAACGCATGAGTTCTTACGATAAATGGTCTCAAGATATTAGCGAAGCCGGTGCTGGTAATCCCGAGGAAAAGGCTAAAGAATTCGAGGAACAATTGTGGAAAGATGCAGCCGGTAACGAGCAGCGTAAAATCCTTGAGGAACAGCATAAAAATAAAGATAACAACACCAATAAAAAGACACAAACGAACGTAAATAAATCTGCTCTAGGTGGTTCAGAAAATCAATACGCTGGGAATGTGATGGTGCGATTCAGCCTAACAGGACGTACAGCGTTTAATGCAAACAATTGGTATGTTCGAAACCCAGGATATACTTGCGGTAGAGGCTCAGGAGTGGTGGTGGTTAATGTTGTTGTCGGTAAGGATGGAAAAGTTATTAGAGTTGCTGTTGACAATGCACAATCCACAGGAAATGCATGTATGAAGGAGCAAGCACAAAAGTATGCATCAATAAGTAGATTTAGTATTTCTTCCACAGCTTCGGACAGCCAAACAGGCTATATACGCTACGAATTTGTTTCACAATAAGTAGTTGATTAAAAAATAATCACGAAAAAGATTAAAATATAATTTTCTTTTGTAAGTTTGTTTCATATTGACAGAAACATGATCGGACAAAATCTAAAAGCATTAAGAAAAAGGAAAGGACAATCCCAAGAGGAGGTTGCCGTTGCCGTAGGAACCAATCGCTCAACCTATAGCGGTTATGAAAATGGCGTCGCCTCTCCCGGAATTGAAGGTCTTGTCTCTTTCGGTACATACTACGATGTTTCGATTGATGCCCTTCTAAAAACTGATTTCGCCTCTTTTAAAGAACAGGATTGGGTGCAATTTGAAAGCGCTTGGAAACGTGAAGCAAAAGGAACTACGTTGAGAGTATTAACGGCGCTTGTGGATAACGAAAATTGTGAAGTAATTGAAATGATCCCTCAAAAAGCTAGGGCTGGATACACTAGTGGGTATGCAGATATTTCCTTTTTCAAGGATTTACCTACTATGCAGTTACCGTTTTTATCTAAAGAAAGAAAATATAGGGCATTTCAGATAGAAGGAGATTCCATGCTTCCTGTGCCTTCTGGATCGTACATAGTCGGTGGTTTCGTGCAAGATTGGACAAGTATAAAATCAGGAACAGCTTGTATTGTACTGACTAAAAATGATGGGATTGTATTCAAGATTGTGTTCAATGAATTATCAGAAAATAAATGTCTTCTGCTTGTTTCCTCCAACCCTGTTTACGAACCATTTCAGGTAAAGATTGAGGATGTGTTAGAGATTTGGAAGTTTGAAACACTTATCTCAAAAGACCTCCCAGAAGGAGGAATGGAGAGCGAAGATCTTGTACAAGGGATCAAAAATATTCAAAAAGATGTCCGTGTTATTTTGAATAAATTGTCAAAAGCTTAATTAAGCGTTCTGTGTTCCGTTGTTTCAACTTATCTTTGCAAAAAAAAGTTGATGATACAAATTACGTTTCCTGATGGTAATTTTCGCACATATGAGAAAGGAGTAAATTCAATTGATATTGCAAAAAGTATTTCCGAAGGCCTAGCGCGCAATGTTCTAGCCGCAAAGGTGAATGGGAAAGTCCAAGATGCAACCCTTGCTATTCAAGAAGATGCAAGTCTTCAGTTATTGACTTGGAATGATGAAGAGGGGAAATCGACTATGTGGCATTCTTCTGCCCATTTGATGGCGGAGGCCCTTGAGTTTCATTTTCCTGAAATCAAATTAGCGATTGGCCCCCCTGTAACCAATGGTTTCTACTACGATATAGATTTTGAAAATTATTCCATTAAGGAAGAAGATTTGCCGAAAATTGAGGCCAAAATACTTGAGTTAGCTAGAGAAAAGAATTCCTTTATACGAAAAGAAATTTCGAAACCTGAGGCTATAGATTATTTCACGAAAAAAAATGATCCCTACAAATTAGAGTTATTGCAAGATTTAGAGGACGGTAGTATCACATTTTATACTCAAGGGAATTTTACTGATTTATGCCGCGGTCCACATATTCCTGACACAGGATTTGTGAAGGCTGTAAAATTAACGGCAATTGCCGGGGCTTACTGGCGTGGAGATCAAAATAATAAGCAATTAACAAGAATTTATGGCATTACTTTTCCAAAGCAAGCCGAATTAACGGAATACCTTGAGAAGGTCGAAGAGGCAAAAAAACGTGATCACCGAAAACTGGGTAAAGAATTAGAATTATTCACGTTTTCTCAAAAAGTAGGGCAGGGCCTTCCGCTCTGGCTTCCAAAGGGTGCCGAACTTCGTGAACGACTAGAGAATTTTCTAAAGAAAGCTCAACGCAAAGCCGGATATCAACAGGTAATTACCCCTCACATAGGTAACAAAGAGCTGTATGTGACTTCGGGGCATTATGAAAAATATGGTGCTGATTCTTTTCAACCAATAAGAACACCCGATCCTAACGAAGAGTTTTACTTGAAGCCGATGAATTGTCCGCATCATTGTGAGATTTTCAAATCTAAGCCAAGAAGTTACAAAGAGCTTCCAACGCGTTTTGCCGAGTTTGGCACCGTTTATCGCTATGAACAGTCCGGAGAATTGCATGGCTTGACAAGAGTGCGAGGGTTTACACAAGACGATGCGCATATTTTCTGTACGCAGGAGCAAGTAAAAGATGAGTTCAAAAATGTTATCGATATCGTACTTTATGTGCTCAAGACGCTAAATTTTGAGAATTTCAAGGCACAAATATCCTTGCGTGACCCCGATAATAAGTCTAAATATATTGGTAGTGATGAAAATTGGCACAAGGCAGAACAGGCCATCATCGAAGCTGCTGAAGAAAAGGGCCTTCCAACGTTTGTGGCATATGGTGAAGCGGCCTTTTATGGGCCTAAATTAGATTTTATGGTCCAGGATGCACTCGGTAGGGAGTGGCAACTGGGAACCATTCAAGTAGATTACAACTTACCTGAACGCTTTGAGCTTGAGTATATTGGAGCTGATAACCAAAAGCATAGACCGGTCATGATTCACCGTGCTCCTTTCGGATCCATGGAGCGCTTTGTGGCCGTGCTGTTGGAGCATTGTGCTGGAGACTTTCCTTTGTGGTTGTCTTCAGAGCAATTTGCTGTGCTACCTATATCAGAGAAATTCAACGATTACGCTCAAAAAGTTTCAGATTTACTAAATAATTCCGATATTCGCGGACTTGTAGACGTTCGAAATGAAAAGGTCGGTAAGAAAATACGCGACGCGGAGTTATCCAAAATTCCTTTTATGCTTATTGTAGGTGAAAAAGAGGCAGAAGAAAACAAAGTGTCAGTAAGAAAAAGAGGAGCAGGAGATATTGGAATGATGGAAGTTGACAAATTCATTGAAGTAGTAATAGAAGCAATAAACGAGGAATTAAAGTAACATAAAAAACTGAATGAGAAAAAACCCAAGACAGTTTGTAAGACGCGTAGAAGAAGCACAACATAAAATCAATGAGAAAATAACAGCTCATGAAGTGCGAATTGTTTTTGATGGTAAAGAGCCTGAGGTTATGTCTACGGCGAAAGCCATTGCTCTAGCAGAGGAGGAAGAATTGGATTTAGTGGAGATATCTCCTAATGCCACTCCTCCGGTTTGTAAAATAATGGATTACAAGAAATTTCTTTACAACCAGAAAAGAAAACAAAAAGAGCTGAAGGCAAAGCAAAGTAAGGTCGTGGTGAAAGAAATTCGTTTTGGACCAAATACAGACGATCATGATTTCAATTTCAAATTGGCACATGCCAGGAAATTTTTAGAGGAAGGATCGAAAGTGAAAGCCTACGTGTTTTTTAGGGGCCGGACGATCGTATTTAAAGATAGGGGAGAAATTTTACTTCTAAAATTCGCCCAAGAATTGGCAGATTGTGGAGCTGTAGAGCAATTACCAAAATTAGAAGGAAAGAAGATGATTGTAATGATCAATTCGAAAAAGAAATAAAGAAGCTGATATAGAAATGTTTAACTCAAAAAAAAGTAGAAATGCCTAAAATGAAAACAAAATCCAGTGCCAAAAAGAGATTTACGGTAACTGGTAGTGGCAAAATAAAACGCAAGCATGCGTTTAAAAGTCACATTTTAACAAAAAAGGCTACTAAGCGTAAGCGTAATTTAACGCATGCAGGATTGGTTCACGATGCTGACATGTCTAACGTTAAGTTACAACTTTGCATGAAGTAGCAAGGTTTATTCATTGTTTAACCCGGTAACGAGTAGATAAGCCAACTGAGAAAGTGTTGCACTCCTTATCAAAAAACTTAAAATTATGCCAAGATCAGTAAATCACGTTGCGTCAAGAGCAAAAAGAAAAAACTTGATGAAACTAGCCAAAGGTTACTTTGGTAGAAGAAAAAATGTCTGGACGGTAGCGAAAAATGCTATCGAAAAAGGTTTGGTTTATGCCTACATAGGACGTAAACAAAAGAAAAGAAATTTCCGATCGCTGTGGATTACGCGTATAAACGCTGGAGCCCGTCAGTATGGAATGAGTTATTCGCAATTTATGGGTGCTCTTCACAAAAGTGGTATTGAATTAAACAGGAAAGCCTTGGCCGATTTGGCGATGAATCATCCTGATGCGTTCAAAGCTGTTGTGGAAGTAGTAAAAAAATAAATATTAACATATATCGGCACAAAAAAAGTCACCAGTAATGGTGACTTTTTTTAGTTTAAAGAGAAATTTCCTGCATCGACATTCACGTATTATATTTCTTTAGGAAAAGGATCTCGGAAGCCTTTATTACTGGCAGCATATATAGACTTCTCTCGCTCATTTAGTAAACATTCCTCCAGTTCTGAAATCATTTTTTCTTTCTCAAGGTCTTGACCGATAAAAACAAACTCATTCATTCTATCTCCCCATTTTTTATCCCATTTACTCTCAATATATTCCTGATTATCTGCGAATGATTGGTAATTAGTTCTTTCCTTGTAGGACATGCTTGCCCACCAAACACCCGCTTTTTCGACACGCGAGGAACCTCCGGCTTGGCTGAAATTGATTGCATCATTTGGTCTAGAGGCTATCCAAAATAGTCCTTTCGAACGTATTACACCACTTGGGTAATCGTCGTTCAAGTACTTCCAAAAACGTTCTGGATGAAAAGGTTTTTGGCTTCGGAATACAAATGATGAAATACCGTACTCTTCAGTTTCTGGTGTGTGTTCACCACCTTCTAATTCTTTTTGCCAACCTGCGGAAATTTGCGCCTCTTCAAAATCAAAAAGTTTCGTATTCAAAATTTCTTTGGGGTCCACCTTGCTAAATTGTGATGTTATAATTTTAGCGCCAGGATTTAATTTTTGAATTGAGGCTTTTAAAATACCTACAGTTTCGCTGTCAACTAAATCCGTTTTATTCAAAATGATGACATTCGCAAACTCAATTTGATCAGTAAGTAGGTTTACAATTGTTCTATAATCCCCCTCCAAATCACTAAGATTTCGGTCTATTAACATTTCGTTGGTGCCAAAGTCCTTAAAAAAATTGAAACAGTCTACCACTGTCACCATGGTGTCTATGTAACTGAACTTGGATAGATCTATACCATTTTCTTCATCTACGAAACTAAAGGTTTGAGCTACAGGAACCGGCTCACTGATACCCGTGCTTTCAATGAGTAAATAGTCGAATCATCTTTCATTCGCTAATTTTTCCACTTCAATCATTAAATCTTCGCGTAGCGTACAACAGATACAACCGTTGCTCATTTCTACTAATTTTTCTTCCGTTCGCGATAAATTATTTTGCTCGTTCACCAGACGTGCATCCACGTTGACCTCGCTCATGTCATTTACAATTACAGCAACCTTAAGGCCTTCTTTGTTATTTAAGATTTGGTTCAATAAGGTCGTTTTTCCTGTTCTTAAAAAACCGCTTAATACGGTCACGGGTAGTTTTTTAATTGTCATACTTGTTTTAACCATTGAATAATATTCGTTAAGTGTTGCTCTCCATATAGCGCAACGAATTTCTGAGTTTCTTGGTGCTTACTGTCTTGGTAAACAGTTAGGCGTTGAGCGGCAAATTCCTTGGTAAGATTTATCCTACATTCATTGACGATACAATTTGTCCATTCGCTAAGTGTTGTTGGAATCATATTTCAGTCTTTAATGCAACTCAGTTGCAAAAATATAAAATTTTTGATGGCTTGTCAAAAATATTTCCGCATATTTTCATCCTATAAGGGCTAATAAGAATACTTTTTTTACTCTCAGAAAGAATTATGTGACGACATAATAAAATAAATTATTGAGAAACTTTCATTGATGCGCGCTCATAGTAAAGTGGCATGGTATATTAAGTCTTGAATAATTTTCTTAACGATATTAAAAAATGACCATGAATAAATCTTGCAGGCACGTTTACACTTTAGTCTTGTAGCGTTGATTAATCTAATTATTCAAAGAAAGAATAAATTCCGAAAACAGCAATAGAATGAATACGAAATCCCGAGAATTCTAAAACATTTCCTAATTTTTCTATGAGTTTGTCGATGCGATAACCTTTTATTGAATTAGGTAATATTTATGCGCATAATTTGCTCGATAATTATCATTTTTTTATTAATAAAAATACGTTAATGTAAGATTTTTTTATCAAGAAATAAATACTTGAATAATTTATTTATATCTTCATATCCTAACTTAATAATATTGATATGAAAAAAGTGATTTTTATGTGTGCAGTGTCGTCTGCACTTTTGTTTTCTGCATGTAAAAGATTGGGTGATAGAGGTTCTAAGAAGGATACTTCGAAGGAACTATCGAAAGATGCTAAAGGTGGAGAAGAATCTAAAAACGGCGTATCTAATGAGAATGATCAAAAGATGGGACCTGAAAACTATAATCCTAAGGAAAGTAATCCTGGAAGAAATGAAATGCCTGATGGAAATGAAATGCCTGATGGAAATGAAATGCCTGATTAAAAAAATAGTTGTAAATAAAAGGGAGGCACTGTCTCCCTTTTATTATACATCAACAATTTGTATAACAAAGGAAATAAGCGAGTTATAGCAGCTGAAAACGGTGGATTCTTGATATGCGGTGGTATCTTGTTTGAGGTTATCGATATTGTAAGCCCAACCTAACCCATTACGGCTTAGCTGGTAAGTCCGTAAAACGAAGAAAGCATGTATTTGAAAAACTTATGGTTAAACCCTTTGAGGAAGCATAGCTTTTGTTTCCTTGGTAGATTAGTGTGGCTTTAGATTTATGAAAAAAATGATGATAGCACCATACAATGCCGCTGTCTTTAAAAAAGAGGCCGTAGCACTAAAGAATGATTGTAAGGATTTTAAAAACCAAGATTTCAAAGATTATCAATAACCAATGCCGGCGCATTTAAATCTATTACAGGACTTAAATAATTTTCTTAGTTTTACAAAAAAATAATCTATGAATAAATTAATTTATGTTTTTGCTATTGCAGGTGTGATTACGCTACAATCTTGTGGCGGTGATGAGTCTGAAGATTCAAAGAAAGATGATAAGCCGAAAACAGCTTGTGACTGCTTTGAGGTATATGGCAAGGAAACTGGAAAATTTGCAGAAATGTCAGACGCTGATTTTACCAAGAATGCACAAGCGTTTCAAGATTTAGGCATCCGTATGGAAAAAGATTCACTTTGCAACAAAATGGTGATTGAAGAGCAAAAGAAGTATAAGACCGGCGAAGAATTTGAAAAAGCATGTTCATCATTTAAAATGTTTATGGAAAACATGAATAAGGTCCAAATGCGTATGATGCAAAATATGACTACCGTAGACGCAACATCTGAGGAGTTATAATAATTTCGGAATTAAAGTTTAATGATAGGGGCTTTCTGAAAAGAATGCCCTTTTTTTGTTAGAAAAATACAGCCGTATTTCAACGTAGAAAGGAACTCATTGGAGTGAATTTTATGCTTTAGAGTGTTTCAAGTTTTCCTAACTATCTACTTTATTTTCACGAACAAACTACCCTTTGGTGATAGTTATTTCAGTTATTTCAGGATAAATTCCGACACGACCTGGAAAACCTAAATACCCAAATCCCCGATTTACGTAAAGGTATTGTTTGCCTTCTTTGTATAATCCTGCCCACTTTTTGTAACGGAGCGATACGGGACTCCATTTTATGCCAAAGCGTTCAATGCCAAATTGCATTCCATGGGTATGTCCGGATAAGGTAAGGTCAATATCGGTTCCCACTACTTGCATATCAAAGTGACTGGGATCGTGAGAGAGCAATATTTTCAGCGCAGTATCTGGCACGCCATTCAGGGTATGCTGCAATTTTCCACTTTGACGAAAAGGAGCCCTTCCCCAATTTTCTACGCCCAATAGCCAAATGCCTTTTTCTAACTGAACGGATTCGTTGAGTAATGGCGTAAATCCTATTTCGCGGTGTTTGGCTATCAATCGCTCCATGTTTTCTGTTTTGAGCGCATCTTGCTCCCAACTCACATAATCGCCATAGTCGTGGTTGCCTAGGATGCTGAATTTTCCTTTCTTGGCCTCTATCCGTTGAAAAATTGGCTCCCATCCATCCATTTCTGAGGCGGTGTTGTTTACGAGGTCTCCTGTAAAAAATACATAATCGGCCTTTAAGGCATTGATCATATCAATCGCTTTATTGACTTTACCGTGATTATCAAAAAAACTTCCGACATGAATATCGCTGATTTGTACAATCTTGAGGGGGTCGAGTTCATCAGGGAAATGTGGGAATGAAAGCGCGACACGGTGTATTTTCCAGTTCCACCTGCCGTAAAATATTCCTATTAAGATCCCTAAAAAGAGTAGGACAGCCAATACCCAACCGAGTAGTTTGAATAATTCATTACCTGTCGCTTGAAACAAGAGTCCAGGGATCAAATATAACGAGGCGGGCACACTAAATAAAATAAATCCTCCAAAGGCTGAAAATCCTCTTTTGTAATCGTTGTGTTTGCGCTGCCTGAAAAAATATATTAGCATAAAAAAGCTAGCGCAGGACCCCGAGAGCTGAATAAATCCTACAGACTGAATGAGTAATGATGGGTCAGAAAAAAAAGAATAGGAAAACAATACCTGTGAGAAAATGATCAGCCCAAATACTAAAAGAAAAATCATATTCTGTTTTTATTAACGCAGCGTATTCCGATTATCGAACAAGTTGTTTAGGTTCTTGTTCCGAAAATCGTGCGAAAATAACCCTTTTTTGTTTCGTAAATATTCTTAATACTATCCTCGATCCTTAAAATTTGAAATTTACAACTCCTGAAATATATGCTCTACTTTTCAGTCAACGCTTTAAAATAAAAAAGTCCGCCTCATACGAAGTGGACTCTTTTGGTGATCCCGCTGGGATTCGAACCCAGGGCCCATACATTAAAAGTGTATTGCTCTACCAGCTGAGCTACAGGATCGCTGAATTAAGGTCGCAAAGATAGTTTATTAATTTTGTTAAATCAAAGTAAATTTTATGTTTTTTTGTTCCACGATTTGGTAATTATGAAAACCAGAAAAGGGAGTATATTCAGATGAAACACGAGCAGGTATTCTTGATAGGCATGATGGGCATTGGTAAAACCACTGTTGGTCAGTTGCTTGCGCAAAAAATGAATCGGCTTTTTATTGATAGCGATATATATATCGAAGAGACGACAGGTATGTCCGTGTCACAGATTTTTTCGAGTCTTGGTGAAGCCTACTTCAGGAATCTAGAAAACATATTTTTGAATAGCCTTCCCCACTATCAGCACAAATTGGTGATCGCTTGCGGTGGGGGCTTACCGACCTTGCCAAACGCCCTGGAACGGATGAAAAAAAACGGCACCCTCATTTTTCTCGATGGCGACCCCCGTGTGCTATTTTCTAGAATTCAGCAAAATGGGGAGCGTCCACTCTTAAGCAACGAGGAAGCATTTGTAACACTTTACAAAGAGAGGTTGATCTTCTACCATCAAGCCGACATACGAATTGATATTTCTCATACCCCCGAGGAAACAGCTACTGCGCTATACTTGCGTTTACAAGAGCTTTGGTCTTAAGAAGCGAGCAGTTTCGTTATCCTCGATTTTACAAAGCTCTTCTGGAGTTCCACTGAATAATACTTCACCTCCTTTGTCGCCACCCTCGGGGCCAATATCGATGATGTAGTCGGCAGACTTGATGACCTCCACGTTGTGTTCAATCACCAAGATAGAATGACCTTTGTTTATCAGGGCATTGAGCGAAACGAGCAACTTGTCGATATCGTAGAAGTGCAGTCCAGTTGTGGGCTCGTCGAATATGAACAACGTATGCGGTGCTTGCGTGCCTCTCGCCAAGAAAGAAGCCAATTTCACGCGCTGCGCTTCACCTCCCGACATGGTACTCGAGGATTGTCCCAATTTAAGGTAGCCGAGGCCAACATCCACCAAAGGCTGAATTTTATCAACTATTTTTAATTCCAAACGCTCCGGCTGTTCCTGGAAAAAAGTGAGGGCATCTTCTAGGGTGGTTTCCAATAAATCGTGAATAGACTTCCCTCGATAGGTGACTTCCAAGGTCTCTGCCTTGTACCTTTTTCCTTTACACACGTCGCACGTGAGGTGCACGTCCGCCATGAATTGCATACTCACCGTGGTAGTACCTTCGCCTTCACACATTTCACACCTTCCTCCTTCAACGTTGAAGCTGAAAAATCCGGGTTTATATCCGCGCAATTTGGCAAGGGGCTGTCGTGCATACAATTCCCGAATTTCATCGAAGGCCTTCACATAGGTAACGGGGTTGCTTCTAGACGATTTCCCAATAGGGTTTTGATCGATGAATTCTACCGCCTCAATGCTTTTGACATCACCGGAAAGTTTATTGAATTTCCCCATGGCATCTCCTCCTAGCCCAAGTTCTCTTTTCAGTGCAGGATATAATATATCTCGAATCAAGGTAGACTTTCCGGAGCCAGATACCCCAGTGATACACACTAAACTCCGCAAAGGAATGGTGACCGATACATTTTTTAAGTTGTATTGACGCGCCCCTTCAATATGTAAGACATCTTTGCCGCTGCGTCTTTTGGCGGGCAGGGCTATTTTATTGTTGTTATTCAAGTACTGACTCGTAATGCTTTCTCGGTTGGCCATCAGCTCTTGAAAGTTACCTTGAAAAACAATATTTCCACCATGTATCCCTGCTTTCGGCCCAATATCAAGAATTTCGTCTGCAGCTCGCATAATTTCTTCCTCGTGCTCGACAATTAATACTGTATTTCCAAGCGATTTCAGTCGTTTAATTACCTCTATAAGGCGTTCGGTGTCTTTGGGATGTAAACCGATAGAAGGTTCATCCAACACATAGATAGACCCCACCAAACTCGATCCCAAGGAGGTAGCAAGATTTATGCGTTGGGATTCTCCACCGGAAAGTGTGTTTGCTCCGCGATTCAAGGTTAAATACCCCAAGCCAACATCACGCAGAAAAGTAAGCCTAGAGGTGATTTCTGGTAGAATACGCTTTACAATCTGACTTTCGTTCTCAGTCAACTGAAGCGAGTTTAAAAAATCTAAAGACGCTGTTACAGGCATCAAAACTAAATCTTGTATGCTTTTGTCGTTGATTTTCACATAGGCGGCATCGCCTCTCAACCGCGTACCCTTGCATTCTGGGCAGAGTGTTTTTCCCCTGTAACGAGAAAGCAATACCCGATACTGTATTTTATATGTCTGGCTCTCCAAAAATTTGAAGAAAGGCCTAATTCCGGTGATATAGGCATTCCCGTTCCAAAGGATATCCAATTGTTTTTCAGACAAGTCCTTGTATGCTCGATGGATTGGGAAGTCAAATTTCTTCGAATGGACAATCAACTCTTGTAAATATTCGCCCATCGTTTCTCCTTTCCATGCAGCTATTGCTCCTTCGTAGACACTCAAGGAGGTGTCAGGAACTACGAGTCCCTCGTCAATTCCTAGGATCATTCCATACCCCTCACAGGATTTGCAGGCGCCATAAGGATTGTTGAAAGCGAAAAAGTGAGGTTGAGGTTCTTGAAATTTCATTCCATCCAACTCAAAACGGTTGTTGAACCATTCGATGTTTCCACTCTCCACATGCAGTACTCCGCATTCCCCCATACCTTCTGATAAAGCCAAAGAAATAGAATCTGTGTAGCGGCTGAGGTTGCTCTCTTCCTCAAAATTTACAACAATACGGTCGGTCACTAAATATACTTCGTCTTTCGAATGGACTTCTTTCAGTGCTGTAATTAATATAAATTCTTTATTTAGATAAACTCTATTAAATCCTTGATTTTGATATAGTTTAATTCTTTCTAATTTACTTATTTTGGAACTATCGGCAACGGCTGACAACAAGGCAAATCTGCTACCTTCGGGCGATTTTTTCAATACAGCTAGCACATCTTCTACGGAATGTTTTTTTACTTCATTTCCCGATATAGGAGAATATGTTATACCAATTCTCGCATAAAGAAGTTTAAGGTAATCGTAAATTTCAGTCGTTGTACCCACCGTTGAACGTGGATTTGTTGAAATGACTTTTTGCTGTATGGCAATGGAGGGAGCTACTCCTTTTATATAATCCACATCGGGTTTATCGAGTTTTCCCAAAAATTGCCGCGCATAACTCGACATACTTTCAATAAATCTCCGCTGTCCTTCTGCATAAATAGTATCGAAAGCCAAGCTCGTTTTTCCGGATCCGGAAACGCCTGTAATCACGGTGATTTTTCCGTGAGGAATGCGTACATCAATATTTTTCAAATTGTGTACGCGAACTCCTTTTATATCGATATGTGTATTCACAGCGTAAATTTAACGTTTCAACAGGGCTCCTTGTTGAGATCATGGATAAATTCTCAATAAAATGTCTAAATTTAGCTCAAATAAAAGTTGAGCTACATGATGCAGTCATTATTCAGAAAGAAACAAGTTGATGCCGTGCAGTCTGATCACGGAGAACATGGGGCTGGGTTAAACAAGGTATTGAATGTTCGCGATCTCACTTTTTTTGGGGTAGCAGCAATTATTGGTGGCGGAACCTTTAGTGCCATTGGAAATGCATGTGCGGCGGGAGGGCCAGGAGTGGTGTTTCTTTACATTGTTTGCGGAATAGCCTGTGGGTTTACCGCCCTTTGCTATGCGGAATTTGCTTCTCGCGTTCCTGTTTCTGGATCTGCCTACACCTATGCATACGTCTCATTTGGGGAATTATTTGCTTGGATTATCGGTTGGGCCTTGATCATGGAGTATTCCATAGGTAACATATACATCGCATTTTCATGGAGTGGGTATTTCACCAACTTGGTACCGGGCATTCCCGAATGGCTTACCATAAACTACCTTTCTGCTAAAGAGTTGGGAAGTCCCGAGGCAATCGCCGCCTGGACGAATGCACCAAGCATCGGGAGTTTGAAGATAATATTCGATTTGCCAGCAGTTGTAATTAACATTTTGATCACGGCGGTTGTGTATGTAGGTACGAAGGAAACAAAGAATTTCAGCAACGCTATGGTGTACATCAAACTCGCCGTAATTCTCCTCGTTATTATGGTAGGGTTATTTTATATTGATATGAATAACTGGGAGCCTTTTATGCCGAACGGTTTTGAAGGTGTAATGGGTGGTGTATCCGCGGTGTTCTTTGCCTATGTGGGTTTTGACGCTGTTTCAACATTGGCCGAAGAAAGTAAAAACCCTCAACGCGACTTGCCACGAGGTATGATGTATTCCTTGATTATCTGCACGGTCATTTATATTGTCTTGGCCTTGGTGCTTACGGGAATGGTTTCCTACCAACTGCTTGGGGTTGACGATCCGTTGGCCGAAATATTTAAAATCAAAGGAATTAAGTGGATGATGTGGATCGTCTCAATAGCTGCAGTGATTGCTATGACCAGTGTGCTTTTAGTTTTTCAAATGGGACAACCGCGAATTTGGATGACTATGAGTCGAGATGGATTGATGCCACAACGATTTGGAAAAGTGAATCCACGATATCAAACTCCTGGTTTTGCTACCATAGTGACAGGCTTCGTAGTTGGGGTGCCCTTATTCTTTACCAATGAAAAGTTTATTTTAGATTTCACCAGTATTGGCACTATTTTCGCCTTTATATTAGTTTGTGGCGGAGTATTAGTGCTGCCTAAAAAGGAAAAAGAGGCAGGTAAATTCCACCTTCCTTACATCAACAGTAAGTATATATTTCCTGCGACAGCCCTTTTTGTTTTCGGTTTTCTTATTTTTCAATACCCGGAATATTTTAAAAGTCAATTCCAAGTGAGCGGTGAGAACATAGAGACGGCTTTACCCATGCTGGTATTCTTTGCCGTTTGTGCTATCATGATGGTTTTATCGTTCGTGAAAGAATATTCCCTAATACCTGTATTAGGTTTGGTCTCGTGCTGTTACCTGCTGTCAGGTATGGCGTGGACGAATTGGAAATGGTTTTTTGTGTGGATGGTTATTGGACTTGTCGTTTACTTTTCATATGGTTACCGAAAAAGCAAATTGGCAACGAAAGTTTAAGTTATCTGATGTTAATATCCTAAGGATTTTTCAATTCCCCCGATCAAGGTGTGAATAACCTTGATGTGTATCTCTTGAGCGCGATCGGCATAAGTTGAATGGGGAGCCCTGATTTCTAAGTCGGCAATTTTGGCAAGCATACCGCCATCTTTACCTGTGAGAACCACCGTTTTTATACCCATTTCTTTGGCTTTTTCCACTGCTTTAATCACATTTTTTGAATTTCCTGAGGTGGAGATACCTAATAGAATATCTCCCTCTTTACCTATAGCTTCTATAAAACGAGAAAAAACAACGTCATACCCGTAGTCATTGGCAACGCAGCTGAGGTGGGAAGGATCTGATATCGAAATTGCCGCGATAGAAGGTCTATCGTTTCGGTACCTTCCGCTGAGTTCTTCCGCAAAGTGCATGGCATCGCTCATAGAGCCGCCATTGCCGCAACTTATGATTTTATTTCCGTTAAGAACACTTTCAGTCATCCAAGTAATCGCCCAATCGATTTCAGTAAATTGATTCGATGAGATAAATGAATGCAACACCTCCAAAGATTCCCTTAATTGGGCTTTAATAAATTCTTCGTTTTTCATTGGCTCAAAGATATGAAATAAAAAAAGGTTGCCGAAATCGACAACCTTTTCAATGGCGAACTTATTATTAGTTTACGCTTGAAGAAAGCTCAGATCCAGCCTTGAATCTTACACTTTTCTTAGCAGCAATTTTAATAACTGCTCCAGTTTTCGGGTTACGACCGTTACGTGCTTGTCTGTTAGTAATGTCAAAAGAACCAAATCCTACTAAAGAAATTTTGTCTCCTTTTTTCAATGCTGCTGTAGAAGCTCCTACAAATGCATCCAATGCTCTTTTAGAATCTGCTTTAGATAATCCAGACTCAGCTGCGATCGCATCAATTAATTCTGCTTTGTTCATAATTTGTTGTTTAAATAAGTTAATAAAACTGTTATCGCAACAAATATATTGGAATATCAATGCGTGGTACTTGATTTGAAGTAAAAAACCACTAAAATGTTGAAAAAATGCCCATATTGTTAATAAACCTCTCTAAAACATAGCTCAGTCAAGGGTTTCACGGAGAATATTGGCTTTCAGGCGCATCAAACTTTTTTTATGTCGAGTTGTTCTCAAATCAAATAACTTTGTTAACATGAGGGCTGTGGTAATTGGTTCAGGAATTGGAGGTTTAGCATCCGCGCTACGTTTAAGAAAAGCGGGTATAGACGTACTTGTGATTGAAGCAAACGAATTTAGTGGAGGAAAAATTAATTCAAAATGGATCGGCGACTATCGTTTCGATATGGGGCCTTCAATTTTTACCGAGCCGGAACTTATGGATGAATTGGTGCAGTTGTTTGATCAGGAATCATTTCCTCACAGAAAACTCGCTGAATCTTGCCGCTATTTTTATTCCGACGGTTTTTCAGCTACCTTACCGGTAGGGAAGAACGCGTTGATAGATGTTCTAGTAAATAACTTTGGTGAATCACCAAAAACTGTATATCGCTACCTCGAGAGGATGAAGAAAAACTACGAGGCTGTAAAACCTGTCTTCATAGAGGTAAGCTTACACCGAATTAAACACCTTGTTAATGCGGGATTGATGAATGCTATAGCGCGAATTCCTCAATATGGAATTTCCTCCTCTATGCATTCTGTGAACAAAAGCGTATTTAAGAATCCGAAAACGGTGCAACTTTTGGATCGTTTTGCCACCTATAACGGGAGCTCCCCCTATAAGTCTCCCGGAATGCTAAATATTATCTCACATTTGGAACTGAATAAAGGTCCAGCAATGCCCGTTGGCGGAATGGTACAAATTACACAAGTTGCCTTTGAAGGTTGCAAAAAGCTAGGTGTTGAATTTATTCTCGGAGAGAAAGTCAATGAGATTCATTCACTTGAAGGAAAAGTAACAGGCGTATCAACAGCAAAAGGAACATACGATGCTGATATTGTGGTGAGTAACATGGACGTTCATTTCACCTACGAACGACTGATGCCAACGGTAAAGGCCCCTCAAAAAATTCTGAATCAGGAAAAATCAACTTCAGCAATCGTTTTTTATTGGGGTATTCGAAAAAAAGTAGAGCAACTCGGCGTGCACAATATTTTGTTCGCTGAAAATTACGAAAAAGAATTTTCCTGCCTTTTCGAATCCAAGACCATGTCGGACGACCCAACAATTTACATTCACATCACTTCGAAGCTTGAGAGTCAAGATGCACCCCCTGATTGCGAGAATTGGTTTGTTATGGTAAATGCACCTATCAACGAAGGACAAGATTGGGATGAGTTCGTAGTAAGGACACGCTCAAACTTGATCCAGCGCATCCAAAATACTCTCCAATTCTCTGTTGAGGACTACTTGGAAGTCGAAGAATACTTCGATCCAAGAAAAATTGAAGAGACCTATTTTGGAAAACAAGGGTCAATTTATGGTAATTCGAGTAATTCTGCTTTTGCTGCTTTTTACAGACATCCAAATTTCTCAAAAACAATAAAGGGCCTTTATTTTGCTGGGGTTACCGTGCATCCTGGTGGAGGGATACCGCTAGCGTTGAACAGCGCGAAGATTATAGAACGCTGTGTCAAAGAAGACTATGGCTTAGTGAATAGATAAAACCTGAACCTCTCGCATTACTTTCTGCGCCTTTTCACGAACTTCTTCTAAAGAATCACCTGTGACTGTTATGTGTCCCATTTTTCTGAACGATTTCGTTACCTGTTTTCCGTACAGATGTGGATAAACACCTGGAATACGCATCACGTCCTCCAGACCTTTATACAACACAGGACCTTCATGTCCTTTTTCACCAACAAGATTTATCATAGCACCAGCTCTTGTCTGAGTGGTATCTCCAAGAGGTAAATTTAGAATAGCGCGAAGATGTTGTTCAAATTGACTTACACGACAACATTCAATGGTATGATGCCCCGAGTTATGCGGTCTAGGTGCAATTTCATTGATCAACAAGGTATCATCTTCCGTTAGAAAAAACTCAACAGCAAGAAGTCCTACCATATCTAGTTTTTCTATGACAGATCGTGCTATTTTGATGGCCTCCTGTTCCACACTCGGCCTGACATCAGCAGGAGAGAATAAAAAGGATACTAAATTTGCTTCTGGGTCAAATTCACATTCTACCAATGGGAAAACAGCTATTTCACCGTGTTTATTTCTTGCCACGATAGAGGATAACTCTTTTTTGAAAGGAACCAATTGTTCTATGATGGATGGGCCATTGAATGTGGTTTCAAGATCTGCACTGGTTCGAATGATATTCACTCCCTTACCATCATATCCTCCTGTTCTTAGTTTATGCACGAAAGGAATCTTCTGACCCTTAGCTTCTTTTATATCAACTATGCAATCAAAAGGAGCAGTAGGTAGCCCTTGATCTAAATAAAACTGTTTTTGTAAACCTTTATCTTTTATTACCTCCAGAACTTCTGGTTGAGGGTAAACTTTTTTGCCGATGGCTTGAAGTGCTTTCAATGCCTCTATGTTAACATTTTCAATTTCTACGGTGATAACATCTTTATCAGCACCAAATTGCATAACAGTTTCGTAGTCTGTTAAGCTTCCACAGGTGAACGAGTGAGCGATTTCCGCACAAGGAGCATTTGGATCAGGATCTAAACAATGAATATGAACATCATAGCTGATAGCAGATTGGATCATCATTCTACCTAATTGGCCGCCACCCAGAACTCCGAGTTTTATATCGTTACCGTACCATCTGTGTCCCATGAAGCAAATATACGTCAAAAGTCAAGTTGCATTTCAATCACTTAAACCATTTGATTAAATTTCGGAAAATTGTACCTTTGTCGTCCCCAATGGAAAAAGTAGTTGCCATACATGATAAAAAGTTTTCATTATATATTGATGAACCGACTATCCAGCGTAGGATAAATGAATTGTCTCACACTCTAGAAAAAGATTACCGTAACAAGGATCTCCTATTGATATGTATTCTTAATGGTGCCTTTATGTTCGCTGCAGATTTAGCTAAGGCAATTGAAGGTGACATAGAAGTTTCTTTTGTGAAAGTGAGTTCATATGTCGGAACGGAAAGCACTGGTAAGGTAGATGAACTCATCGGATTAACTGCTGATCTTAAAGGAAAACATGTTTTAATTATTGAAGATATAGTTGATACAGGTCTCACTATTGATAAGGTGATATTTCTTTTACAAGATAAAAAACCGGAGAACATTGAGATTTGTACATTGTTATACAAACCTGAGGCTTTTGTAGGAAAACACCTACCTAAGTACGTAGGTTTTGACATTCCCAATAAATTTGTAGTCGGATACGGATTAGATTATAACGAACTAGGAAGAAATTTAAAAGAAATTTATCAATTAAAACCAGAATAAGATGTTAAATATTGTGCTATTTGGTCCTCCAGGGGCAGGTAAAGGAACACAATCCGAGCGTTTGATAGAAAAATATAACTTAGTACACCTTTCAACGGGTGATATATTTCGTGCGAATATAAAAGGAGAAACAGAACTTGGTAAGTTGGCTAAAAGTTTTATGGATCAAGGTAAATTAGTACCGGATTCAGTTACAATTGACATGTTGCGTTCAGAAGTGTTAAAGCAATCTACTCCAAATGGATTTATTTTCGACGGATTTCCTCGTACGAATGCGCAAGCTGCAGCTTTGGATGAATTCCTATTAACGATTGATTCATCTATTTTGCTAATGTTGGCGCTAGAGGTAGAAGAGAATGAGTTGAAAACAAGATTATTGAAACGAGCAGGGGTAAGTGGTAGAGCCGATGATGCAGACCCTGTAATTATTGAGAATAGAATTCGTGTCTACAACAACGAAACTGCACCGGTGAAAGATTATTATAAACAACAAGGTAAATTTGTATCTATCGACGGTATTGGAACCATCGATGATATTACCCAGCGACTTTTCTCAGTCATTGATGAGAAAAACTAAAAAGAAAGGATAATCCTCTTATGGCTTCTGACAATTTTGTCGACTATGTAAAAATCCACTGTACTTCAGGTAATGGAGGAGCTGGTTCTACGCACTTCCGTAGAGAAAAATACATCCCCAAAGGTGGTCCCGATGGTGGAGATGGCGGCAGAGGAGGACACGTCATTGTAAAAGGGAATAAGCAATTGTGGACCCTATTACACCTCAAATTCCATAAGCACATAAAAGCAGGGCATGGAGCCCACGGTGGGGGGAATCTCAAAACAGGTTCTCAAGGTGAGGATACTTACATCGAAGTACCGCTGGGTACTCTAGCAAAGGATGGAGAGACGGGAGAAGTGCTTTTCGAAATTACCGAAGACGGGGAGGAAAAAATTATCCAACGAGGAGGAAGGGGAGGTTTAGGAAATAATCAATTTAAATCTCCAACAAACCAAACCCCTCGGTATGCACAACCTGGTGAGTCCAGCTTGGAAGGTTGGAAAATTTTGGAGTTGAAACTTCTCGCGGATGTAGGTTTGGTAGGATTTCCTAACGCAGGAAAAAGTACCTTACTTTCGGTGATTTCATCGGCTAAGCCAGAAATAGGCGATTACCCCTTTACCACCGTTAGACCAAATCTTGGAATGGTTTTTTACAGAGATTTCCGCTCTTTTATCATGGCTGATATTCCTGGGATTATTGAAGGTGCGCATGCCGGGAAAGGTTTAGGTCTTCGATTTTTGCGCCACATAGAGCGAAATTCACTATTGCTTTTTATGATTCCTGCAGACTCTGATGACATCGGAAAAGAATATAAGATCTTGTTAAACGAGTTGAAATTATTTAACCCTGAATTACTACATAAAGAACGAATTTTAGCGATTACGAAATCTGATATGTTAGATGAGGAACTCATGAATTCATTGAAAAAAGAGTTGCCAAAAATCCCATCTATCTTCATTTCCTCCGTTGCTCAAATGGGCCTTGTGGAATTGAAAGACTTAATTTGGAAACACCTCAACGCAGATGGAATGGCTTGAGAAATTAGATCGAGACATTGTATTAGCTATAAACGGGATGCATCAGCCCTGGCTGGATGAGATTATGTGGCTGGCGAGTGATAGGTTAATTTTTATACCCCTTTATGTATTCCTATTATATGGTATTTGGCGAAAGACTAATGCGCTCTTTGCTTGTAAGTTTTTAATAATTGCCTTGCTGACAGTTTTTGTTGTTGACCAATTGAGTGTTTACGCATTCAAAGAAGTATTTCAACGATATAGGCCCTCTCACCACGAAGAATTATCAAAACAATTACATTTTTACCAAACATCAGATGGTGAAGAATATCGTGGGGGTAAATATGGATTCGTTTCCTCCCATGCCGCCAATATGCTAGCACTATTGACTCTTACGCTACCTGTATTCCGAGATTCGCAAAGATGGGTTAATGGATTACTGATTGGAATTGTATTGATGGTCTTATTTAGTAGGATTTACCTAGGCGTTCACTACTTAAGCGATATTGTTGTTGGTGGGTTGTTGGGTTATATCGGGGCATTTTTAACCAATAAATACATCTTGCAAAAATGGGCGAATATATGAATTGGATGTGGGTTTTTCTAGGTGGGGGTATCGGCAGTTTAATGCGTTTTGGAATAGGTAAAGTCAATATACTGAAAATAGAACACTTTCCACTAGGTACTTTACTCGCAAATATTCTGGCGTCAGCAATTTTAGGAATTGTTGTTTGCCTAAATATTAAGTTTGGAAAATATGATTGGTATTGGCCTTTCTTTGCTGTTGGTGTGTGTGGTGGATTTTCCACATTTAGCACTTTTTCCATGGAGAATATACAATTACTGCAACAAGGTAATTATGCGTTTTTGGTTATAAATGTGTTGGTTTCTTTACTACTCACGGGCCTTGTTTTTTATTTTCTTGCAAAATCCTCTTTGTCGTAGATTATTGCACCATGTTTTAAACTTTTCGGGTGCTCAATCCAAGGCATATAGATACTGTTACCGTCGCTTTTATGGGTGGCTGAATATTGAATTGGGATATTTTTTCTATTCCACCGAATGACTTTCTCATCTTCTTTGGTTTGCCAAGTTATTGTATCGTTCCCCAGTATGAAACTTCCATTAAGTCCTTTAATAGCGTGCCACTCGATATTTCCTGGATAACATTTTGTATAGGCATCTAACATAAATTTTGCTTTCGATATTTCTTGAGGTCTTGTATCCACGAAGCAATGTATTTGTTCCCCATTTTTAAGTGCGAAGGTTAATTTTGAATGGTTAAAAATTACTAGGTGATGAGAAGACATATTATCGAAACGTAGTAGCACAATCCAACTCAGCAGAATAGCAAATAATAAACTACTGAACATCCAAACTCTGCTAAATGGGACATAGAGAATAAGAAAGTAGGCGCTCAATGTAAGTAATGGAACGATGAAAAATGGAAAATGAAATCCGTATGCTACTGCTCCAGGAAGACCTTCTATCCAATGCAATGATACTAAACTAAGCCATAGTGAAACAAACAAAATAAAGGCATTTAGTTGACCAACTAACGGAATTTTCCAAGTAATAAATAAGGTAATTCCAGCTCCCAATATGACTCCTGACAGAACTAAAAGAATTAAATTGCTAAGGATGAAATAATTTGGAAATTGATGAAAATAATACAACATAAGAGGTATTGTCATCACTTGCGCAGCAAATCCTATGGAGGTTCCTTTCCAGAAAAAATCCAATACACGGTTTCGAGGAGTAAACCATGATGCTATCTGTTCATAGGTGAGGTAAATTCCAATCATCGCCAGATAGCTCAATTGAAATCCAATGTCATATAAGAAGAGAGGCTCTAAAATCAACAATACCAATGCAGAAAAAAAAAGTATATTGATTGGGCGATAATTGTTTCCTGATAATTGCGCTATTGCCAACATACTGAAAGTGAAAACCGCTCGTATGACACTCGGCGAAAAACCCGTTAATATAGCATATATCCATAATAACAATACGATGAATAAGGTGGCATTTTTCCGAGAAATAAACCGATAAAAAAATGATGCTATATAGAGCAGTATTTGTAATATGAGTGCTATATGCATCCCTGAGACAGCCAATACATGCATGGCACCTGTTGAGGAAAAGGCGGATTTCGTTTCTTGATTGAGTAGTGATTTATCGCCTAAAATTAGCGCTTGAGCCAACGCGAGTTCCTGCCCTGAGAGATACTCTTTAATTACATCGGATAAATACGTGTGTAAATTCAGTATTTTTTGATCGAAAGAAGAGGGGGCATCGTAATCTATCCACTTTAAGTCTTGCGCATGAATAAACGTAGAGTATAGTACGCCTTTATTCCTCCAAAATTGTTCTTGATTAAATTCTCCTGGATTTCCTTTATTTTCTATTTCATGCAAATAACTAGTGGCAATTAATCGATCTCCTATTTTGAAAGAGGAGGAAGAATCAATGTAAAACATCACCTTTTCTTGCACGTTTATTGGTTCGTCGTTAGCTTGTATTTGATGGATTAATCCAATGCCACGTGTGGAATTAGCTGAAGATTCTTCGAGTTCCTCAATACTAAATTCAATTGTCACAGGAGTGTTTGAAAAAGATAATGCCGAATTTGATTTTCCCTCTGAGAGGTGAATGCTCCAATAGCCAAGCGAAATCAACATGCAAGGAATAGTGAGTTTGGATATAAAATCACCTAAGTAATCTCTAAAATTCCAATCAAACAGAACAAATAGTAGTGTTAGCAAACTTGAGATTAAAGCATATTCCCAATGGAAATAATTCGTACCGAGGAACAGTCCAATACAATAGTAAGTAGTAAGGAATACAAAAGGGTTTCTGTAAAAACTAAAATTAAGCATACCAATTATGACGATACTGTGACATATCCTCTGCCGTTATAACGAATAATTTCTTCTGTTAACAATTTTCGAAGTACTAAATTTATCGATTCCTCATCACTAGAAAAATATTCACAAAGATCAAAAATAGTTTTTTCATTTTTGAGAAACTCAAGAACTGTATCATCTTTCAAGGATATTGCTCCTTTTATACAATTATTACAGATGCCGCATGGATGGCTATTCTGACCGAAATATTCTAGGACAATTTGTGATCTACAAATTGGGCTATCTAGAAAGTTATTCATGGCGTTCAGACGCTCCTCCGCTTGTTTCTTTCTCTCCTTGTAAATAGCATGTGGTAAAGAAAAATCTTTATCTGTACAACGTTCTCTCAGGAAAGTAATCATAGGTAAATCACTGTTCCATTTAATTTCCACCACGCCGAAGCGTACAAGAGCCGCCAATAAATTAATAACTTCCTTTTTTGACTTTTTGAGTTTTTTAGCGATATCATCCTCTCTTATTTCTTGAAAATTTTCAAAAATATTGCTATTCATCCTGCTCAGCAAGCTAAGTATTTCTTGAAAGTTTGGATGTTGAATTTGAAAGTTGTAAACCTGCAAGTGATCTATGGTAACCATTAGTTTAGTGGGGGAGTGGAAGCCCTCACTAAAACTGAAATACCCTGCAGTTTCTAAAATTTTTATGGAGTTATATACAGTTATATAATCTAGTTCGTAAGCCTGACATATCTGTTTTAAATCTATCGGATAAGTTTCGTTCAGCGCAGATCCTATTGCAATTCTCAAATAATTACATATAGCTACGTAACTGTGTAGGACTTTTTCTTTCAGTGGGAATTTTGTCTCTAATTGAGAAATGAATTCAGCAGTTTCTTTCCCAGTGATCAAGGCTATAGCCTGCGAAGTTTTCCCATCTCTTCCCGCTCTTCCCGCCTCTTGAAAATAGGCCTCCAATGAATTAGGAACTTCGTAGTGCAGCACAAATCTAACATTCGCCTTGTCGATACCCATTCCGAATGCATTGGTAGCAACCATTACTGTTATACTCTCAGATAGCCAATTATTTAACATAGTTGCTCGTTCATCCCCCCCCATACCCCCATGATAAATACCACACGATACATTGTGGGCGATCAACTTTTTAGCTACCTCTTTTACACTTTTTCTGGTTTGACAATAAATTATACCTACAGATTTATGGTGTTTACAAAATGATAATAGGTACTCCAATTTATTTGAAACCTTGAATACGTTATAACTCAGATTTTCACGGAGGAAAGAAGCCTCGTGCAGTCTCACATTTTTTAAATCCAGTTTTTCGATAATATCCAACTGAACATTTTTGGTGGCAGTTGCTGTTAACGCCATCATTGGAATATTGGGTTTTAGTTTCCTCAACTCGAAAATAGAAAAGTAGGATGGACGAAAATCATGCCCCCATTCAGAAATACAATGTGCTTCGTCCACAACTATTAATCCCACATTCATTTGCTTGAATCGCCCAATGAACAAAGGTGTCCTGATTCGTTCTGGGGAGGTGTATAAAAAATCAAAACCACCAAATTTTACATTATCAAGAGCGATATCAATTTCCCGTGAAGACATTGCTGATGTTATAGCAATTGCTTTTATCCCATTTTTAAGTAAGTTTTGAACTTGATCTTGCATCAAGGCGATTAGAGGTGAAATGACTAAAGTGATGCCTTCTCTTGCTATCCCTGGAACTTGAAAACAAATTGATTTCCCACCCCCTGTCGGCAACAATGCCAAAACATCATGGCCGTTGATTACATCGTCCACAATTTCCTCTTGTTGAGGACGAAAGGAGGTAAATCCCCAATATTTTTTTAATATTTCTTTGCTTGAGTTCACTTTCTTATTGTGCTAACAAAGATAAGATAATGAGGAATGCGGATAAAATAATTAAGTTAAACTCAAGATTAAAATGTATATTCGCGAGTAATAAATAACAATTAATGTCAACGTCAGCACTCTCTTTTGCAGTTAAAAAAGTTGAAGAATCACGCATTCATCAAATAGATTGGGATAATTTAGCATTTGGAAAAAGTTTCTCTGATCACATGTTTATGATGGAATACGCGCAAGGTGAGTGGAAGCAAGCCCGAATCGTTCCATTTGAACCAATACCTATGCATCCTGCCATGTCAGCAATTCATTATGGGCAATCCATTTTCGAAGGCTTGAAGGCATATCGTGGTAAAAATGGTAAGATAGCTATTTTTAGGCCCGACATGAATGCTAAGAGGTTTGCAGAATCGGCGAATAGAATGTGCATGCCCACTGTGCCTGAAGATATATTCTTGGAGGCCATACGACAGTTAGTGAGTTTAGATCAAAATTGGGTTATTGAGAGTCCAGGTTATTCTTTATATATTCGACCATTTTTATTTGCAACAGATGAATTTGTAGGTATTAAGCCTGCGGAGACATACAAATTTATGATTATCACATCTCCAGTAGGGGCATATTACTCGGAACCCGTTCGTGTTAAAATTGAAGAGTATTACACACGTGCTGCTTCCGGTGGGGTTGGTAGGGCAAAGGCTGCAGGGAATTATGGATCGTCCTTGTACCCTGCGAAAATAGCTCAAAATCAAGGGTTTCATCAATTAATTTGGACTGATGCTGTTGAACATAAATATATTGAGGAGTCTGGCACCATGAACATTGTATTTCAATTAAATGGTAAGTTAGTAACTCCCTCTGAAGATTCAGACACAATATTAAGAGGAGTCACCAAAAGATCTATCATCGAAATAGCTCAAATTTGGGGTATTGAGGTAGAAGAGAGAAAAGTTTCTGTTGAGGAAATTGTTACCGCAGCGAGATCAGGGTTATTAGAGGATGCGTTTGGTGCGGGCACTGCTGCCACGATTGCACAAATAGCGAAAATTGGTTATAGAGATGAAATATTTGAACTACCACCAATTGAAAGTAGAACAATATCCAACAGAATAAAAGATTATATGAATGCCCTAAAGTATCAGGAAATTGATGACGAAATGGGGTGGAATTTCTTGATCTGATTTATGGATAAGATAGACAATTAGCATCCTTAAGTTATGCGTCTAATTCAGCTCATCGTTCTGGTATTATTTTATACGTCAATTTTTGGACAGGTATTGAAAGTCGAGGTTAGAGATGCTAAAACGGGAGATCCAGTCCAAAATGTTTCAGTAGTTGCTTATTCCGAGACTTACGACTCTAACGTAACCTTTATGACAAATGGTCGTGGAATAGTTATTTTAGGTAAAAAAATCAGCAGTTTACATGATTCTGTTATTGTAATTAGAGAATTAAGTAAGTATAGGAATTTGGAATTTTCTCATCCAATCTATCAAAATCAAAAAAAAGATATCGCTAATATTTATGCGAGTAGTGGCCTGGATACAATTCTGCTGAATATTTTTCTTCAACCGATAAAACAACGAGAACTGAGAGAGGTTCGCTTAAGCGCCCCAGGTAAAGTGGATACGGTATATGGCTCCCAAAAATTGGGCGTATTAGATTTTGAAATATTTTCTGGTGGAAATATATTGTTACTTCTTTACCCGAGGACAAAAGATAAGGCCACCGAGATTTCATACTATAGAGATACGTCCATTGTTAATAGTCTAACGTTGAGTTCACCCATAAATCAGTTAGTTAGAGATTACCGAGGGAATGTTCATGCTGTTGGTGTTGATTTTGTTCACGGTATTCAATTGGTTGACGATTCTATTCAAACTGCTCAGGTTCCATTAGAATACTATGTTAAGTATTTAGCACCGATCATTGATACAACTATTTCAAAGGTTTACGTGACAAATTATAACCCGCTATATCCCGCCTTTGAATATTATGCATTAGATAAAAAAGACTCAACATATACTATGGTTACAAATGTAAGGGATGATTTAATGATGACCCTCTATCGTTCAGAATATAAATGGGTAGATGTACGTACTAAACTTTGGGCGAAAGAGAAAGAAATTGAAACCGGAATAGATGCAGAAATATGGGTAGGGGCTAATTATTTTACGCAATCAATTTATTGGGAAGAGATATATGCGCCGTTATTTGAAAGAAATGACTCTATTTTTGTTTTCAATTACCCTAAAGATTTACTCGAAGTATTTGATGATGAAGGAAATCAATTAAAAAAAACACCTATCTTCCATCACTATCAACGATCCAAAACTGGATTTAAAAGAAAGTTGATTCAGGATTACATGACGGGTGCAATTTATGCAGTTTACGAAAGAGCAGGTATCAGCTATTTGGGATTATTAAATATTTCCACAGGAGAAATTTCAGAGAAGGCTAAATTAAATTTCAAATATATTGATCAAATTAAGGTCTACAACAATGAAGTTTATTATGTCTATCGACCGTTTGAATCCGCACAAAAGCGGTATTTGTATAAAGAAAGACTACCTTATAACTTCGGTAAGGCAAAAGTGAATCAAGGTACTAAAATGTCGATTGAGACAGGTAAGTGATCAGAATATCCACCAAGGTATTTTGTCCCCACATATGTTCTAAATGGTTGTTTGTTTCCCTTATAAACCTCTAAAAGGTAAGGGAATTCGTGTATTTTACCCGATTTATCGATAAGTTTAACCTTGCCATTTTTCATTCCTTCTGAAATCATTATGTGGTCTAATATATTCCATTCCCCTTTATATTGGTGGGTTCCACCTAAACTACCGGATTGTTTTGAAATTTGTGGAATAAGGACCTGGGAAATAAGTTGTGGCGCTTTATCCTCAGGGTAATCGTTCAAATCACCCATAAAAATAATTTTGGTAGAATTATTTATAGTCAGTATTGAATCAAGAAATTCTTTAGCATGAGCAGCGGCACAAAGTCTTTTGGGCTCAGAATCAGCCGTTCCTGACCGCCTGCTTGGCCAATGGTTTACTAAAATAAATAAGGTATCTTTTTTTAAGGCTAACTTACTCCATAAAATATCCCGAGTACTTGGCTTTTCTTCAGCAGGTAAAGTAAAGCGGATTATTCCATTAGCTATAAGTTTAAGCTTAGAAGCGTTGTAAAGTAAGCCAACATCTATTCCGCGAGGGTCCTCACTATCGATATGGGATATTTTGTATTGTTTGAATTTCTTCTTTTTACGTAATTCGTTTAAAACGCCTCTGTTTTCAATTTCACAGAATCCAATGGCGATAGGATAATTTAAATCGACTATAACTTGCTGGATGTGATTAATTTTCTCTCTATACTTTTTAAAATCCCAAACTGAAGCCGCATTTGGCAGAAATTCTTTGTCATCGTTGGGGCCGTCTATAGTATCAAAAAGATTTTCCACATTGTAAAATGCAATCTTTTCTGTTTTTTGCCCGAAGGAAATCGAACAAAAGAGTAAAACGACGAAAAAAAACGAAAAAGCTCTCATATTACTAGATTTATGCACAATATATAAATTTATTAAAATTGCTCTAATACTTTTATGCGTTTGTCAATAGGAGGGTGGGTTGAAAATAATGAACCGATTTCCCCTAAAAATCCCGCGGTACTTCCTGGAGGGTTTTCAATAAACATTTCTTGTATATCCTCACTTTTGACTGCTTCTACTTCGGCATTTCCTGAAATTTTTCTTAGAGCCGAAGCTAAAGCCAATGGATTTCTTGTCATTTGCGCTGCTCCAGCATCTGCCATATATTCTCTTTTTCGACTTAAGGCGAATTTAAATAGCAAGCTAAGAAAGTAGGCAACCAATGAAACCAGTAAAATAACAAGCATAAGACCTGCACCGTTATCTTTTCCATCTTTTCGTCGATTTCCACCAGAAAGAGCTCCATACATCAAACTTCTAAACGCTACCTGAATTATAAAGGAAAAAATTCCTACGAAAATTATACTAATAATGAGTAAGCGTACATCCCGGTTTCGAATATGCATGAGTTCGTGCGCGATTACACCTTCGAGCTCTTGGTCGTTTAAAGTATCGATAATTCCTCTTGTAAGCGTAACAGTATAGGTCTTTTCGCTGATACCGCTAGCGTAGGCGTTTAGAGCATCTGACTCTATGATTTGTAATTTAGGTATCGTCATACCCACACTCATGCACAAGTTTTCTGTCAAGTTGTAAACTCTCATATTTTCCTTTCGCTCGAGTGTTTTTGCCCCCGTAGCCAAATTGATCATGGTGCTATGTGAGAAAAATGCGATTAAGAACCAAATTCCGACACCGATAAATACCAATGGTAGGCCAGATATGAATAATTCATTTGCAAGTTTAACATCAAAATTACCTAGTTCATTTTTCGCGCCAACGGCAACTATTGCATAAAATGCTCCTAATATTAGCGCAGGGAATCCTGCGAGAAGCAGAATAGATCGTGTGTTATTTCGTTTTATTTGTTGCTGTAATCCAATGTATTCTGACATGTGATATCTAGAATTTTACTTCAGGAGCTTTATCCATTGTTTCACGGTTTGCCTCTCCCAAGTCAAACATAGATTCTGATTTAAAACCAAACATCCCAGCAAAAAGAACGTTAGGAAATTTCTGAACCGAAATATTCAATTCTTTGGTTGCTGAGTTAAAGAATCGTCTGACTGCGGCAAGTTTATTTTCGATATCGGCAAGTTCAGTTTGAAGATTCATAAAATTTGCACTTGCTTTGAGATCTGGATATGCCTCTACTTGTATGCTGAGACCGTTCAATGCTTGAGACAAATCTTTCTCTGCTGAAATTTTATCGTTGATACTTGAGGCACCCATCGCACGTTGCCGAGCATTCGTTACCGCCTCTAAAGTACCTCTTTCATGCTCCATGTACCCTTTAACCGCTCCTATAAGTTGAGGAACTAAGTCATGGCGCTGCTTCAATTGAACATCGATGTCTGCAAATGCATTATCTCTATTTTGTCTTAATCCGACTAAACCGTTGTAGATTACAACTATCCAAACAATTAGAACGGCAACTACAATTAATACAATCCAAATGGTATCCATAAATATATTTTTTAACAAAGATAGCGTATCGGATGTAGCAATTGCATTTGGAATCTAAATTTATGAAATAATAACAATGCTATTTAATGAAACTGGTCCTAATTACACGATAATTCGAGGTCCAAAATTTCTAGGTACCAAGTTTTTTTGTCTATTATTCCGGATATAAACTCGAGCCGATCTGAGTCAGATAAATACATGAGGTCAGCGATTACAGCGTCAACATCCATGAGGGCTTCGTATAAATAGAATAATTGTAATCCTTCAAGTTCTTGCAGGTAATTATTTAACTGCCATTTTACAATTGCTGGTTTAGCGTCTAATTGAAGTTTGTGGCCTTTCATGTCGCAGTTCGCCACAATGAATTCACATATATAGTTTGTATTGGAAATTCTATTGCGCATTTGTTCCATGCTTACCCACTGACTTCCAATTCCAATTACTTTCCACATGTCCTGCTTGCGAAGGTAATTTCTAAAGTTCTGATCGTTAGTTAATAGTTTCATGACAGCAATTTTTTGGTTACTATTTCGTTCGTTTTTCAAATGGTATGCCAATTGCGTAGTCTTTTATTCCATTAACAGTTTTTTAACACAACGCAATTATATGTGTAACCTTACAATTACTTTTTACTTTTATTACTTGCACATGAAGCTATATTTATTTTTCTTTCTGTTTTCATTCTCTTTAGTTGGACAAATAGATAATGTTTTAATCCATAAAACTGAGGTTAAGATATCTGTCCTAAATCAGCTAAACTCCCCCTACAGAGAGTGTAATTTGAGTGTGTCTCCCGATGGAACAGAACTTTTTTTCATGAGTACGCGTCCATCAAAAATCAATAAAATAGGAGGAGACGGAGACCTTTATAAAAGTAGACTCAGCGAAAATATGGAGTGGCTATCACCCGTTTTTTTGAGTGAAGTGAACACCACAAGTGGAGAGGATGAACCCTCGCTCTCCTCGGATGGTAGCATGCTATACTTTCAAAGTTGGAAGAATACATGGATTAGCCAGGATGGCCCTTATTTTCAGGCTAAATTAGAAAATGGAGTTTTGAAAAATCCCATAGGCTTGGGAGGGGGAGTGGCAAGATTTTTTCGCGACATGCACATGCAATATTCAGGTTTTGGTACCGATGGAATGGCGATATCTTCGGATGGAAATTTATTTATCGTCGCTTGTGGACCAGATTATTATGGCGATATGGATTTATATTACTCTGT
>CAMDLY010000005.1 GCA_945902115.1 Lishizhenia tianjinensis
TAAAAAAACGTTGTTTCCTTATTTCCCAATAAATCAAAGAACTCTTTCTTTTGTTGTAAACACGATTTCACTCGCTATTTACTCTTTACTCCTTTTTAAGTAACCCCAATTTGTTCCCCAATTGCTATACTTTTTGCAGAGAAAACCGACGTTTTCATCCTTAGCGGGGTGCAAAGATACATACTTATTATTTCCTAACAATAACTTTGTTTAAGTTTTTTTTAATTTTTGAAAGGTATCGTAACAAGCACGGTAGTTTTATACCTACTTTTTTTAGTAAAGGTTTCGTTTTTTTGTGGAAAATTTAAAATTAAAGCATCTTTGTATTTAATGAGTATTATTTTCTCTTATAGAAAAAAACTGAAGCATCTTGATGATGAGCAACTTATTACTGCCTATTCACTAGAAAAGGATAAAAGAATTGTTGACGAGATTTATTACCGCTATAGCCATTTGGTATTGGGGACATGTATGAAATACCTAAAAAACAAAATGGATGCAGAAGACCTAACACTCAGTATCTTCTCTAAATTACCTGAAAAACTCTTAAAACATGAAGTTAAGCATTTCAAAAGTTGGTGCCATACGTTGACTAAAAATGAGTGCTTGATGTTGCTGCGTAAGCCAAAGCCTACATTTATTGAGCCTACTGAAAATTTAACAACCGATGATTCTGAGGATGAGCAAGAAGAATATATTTTGTTAGAAGGAAGATTGATTGGTTTAGAAAATTCGCTGTTAAAACTAAAATCTTCGCAGCGACAATGTATCGAACTGTTTTATTTACATCGAAAGAGCTATGAAGAGATAATGAAAATTACTGGATTCTCTTCTTTACAAGTTAAGAGTAACATTCAAAACGGCAGGAGAAGCCTGCGTATACTCATGGATAAAAATAATTATTAATGAATTTCAAGCGAGAAAATATAAATAACATAGAACACTTCAATAAAAAAATGAAGGAAGAGCTGGACCCGTTCGAACAAGATGCAATAGAGGGGTGGCAGGAACTCAGCGCGGACGACTTGAAAAGGCTTGATAGTCGCTATGCAAGAAATACACTTCTGATGAATATCTCTTTAGCTGTTTTATTTTTTACTGCTTTTGCTATCAGTATTTTTTCATACGAAAATTATAAAAATACAATACGACTTGAACAAAATAAACCCTCTAGTAATACCATAGAAAAAACAAAAGTTCAAAAGTTCATTCCTATAAAGCTACCAAATAAAACCATAGAGCTTATTGCTTCAAACGAGCAAGTGCAACCTAATAAAATTAAGACCGACCAGAAAATTTTACATCAACCAGAAGAAAATCCATCTGAATCTGAAAGTCTTGAAAAGCGGAACCTAGCACTCAGTATTGAACCCATATCAATAGCCTCGATTGCAACGGTTAAAACAGTTAATCTCGCAAAAGAAATATATATACAAAATTTGTTAGTTGTTGATTACCGATACTATAGAGGAAGGGATCCTTTAAATTTAAAAAAAGAACTAACTGGAACTCCCGCAGATGTCGCTTTCAGTATTGAGAAAACCGACTCAAAAAATGAATTAGAGGTTTCGTACATGAATTTTCTATCAAAAACACTCTCGTTATTTAACCTGAAAAAATACCAAGATTGCATTTCAAATTTTGAAACTATCCTATCCAAATACCCTGACGATATTAATGCCCTATTTTATGAATCGATTTGTCTTTACAATTTAGGACTAAATAAAGATGCTACCACGCGGTTGAGACAGCTTGAAATGAACCCTTTCTCCAATTTTTATGAGGAGCAACAATGGTATTTATTGTTATGCTACCGAGCTGAAAAAGATTGGGAACAATATAATAGACAACGCGCTAAAGTAATAGGTGCGAAAGGCTACTATTGGTTTAGAGCTCAAGAACTTGAGTGATAAAAAAAGGTATTAAAACTAAAGCTCTTTAATTAAAAAAGACAGTCTCTTAGGGTAAGAGGACCTTTTTTGAGAATGGTTTGTTGTCTATAAATAGATTCACAATATACAATCCCGAGGATAATGATGAGGATGAAACCTGAAGTGTATTTCCCCCAATATTTCCTTTGGAAGCTGCCTTGTGATAAACAGACTTTCCAGAGAGATCTACTATGTTTACTCCAATCAAGGCCGTCTTATTTAATTCGAATGAAATATTTAACTGATTCGTTGATTGATTCCAAGAGGCACTTAGGTTGTTATTGAAAGTAACTTCAGAAACTGAAGAAGTAGAGGCCTCAGTCAATACATGTTGAGACAGATAGATCATATCACCACTGTTAGCAGAATTATTATTTGATTTATTTGATGCGACATAAAACGTCACATTTCCAGCGCCTGCCGACGGTGCTGTCCAAGTCCATGTCCAAACAGGTGCCGTAAGAGAGGTATTACTGGTTATAGTATGGTTTGCGTATTTTTTCGTGGTTCCATTAATGTTGGTATTCCCTGTCTGTCCGGTAAAAGTCCCCGCCATGGTGTTTGCACTCGTTAGCGCTGTCGCTTGAAAACCCTTTTTTGTAGGATTAGAGGTCATCGCTAAGGTAACGGTATATTGTTGCCCAGGCACGTATTCAGTAACGGGATTAGCGCCATCAAGTAAGGTTAGAATATTTTCATTGGCTCCACTCTGTGCGGAACCAGAGTGACAAGCAGTACAATTTGCCTCGCCAGGGGCGCCCGTTTTTCCTGCGTCGGCTCCGCCTGAATTGTGGGGGGCTAACACAAAACGTTCGCTAGTTAAGTTAAAATTTCTAAATGCAAAAATTGCTAAGGATGATGTAAGAAATAATAAGGGTAGAAGAACTTTTTTCATAGGTTTTAGTTTAGAGATTTTTTAGTTGTTTAGTTTTCCTTGATTTACCCAACACTCCATAATTTCAATTAATGAATCTGGAAGCATGGGGCCACCTTTAGGCATAAGTTGATAATTGTTTCCTCTCATGGCACCAATTATTGCTTTTGAATTGGTGGAAATATTGTCATAATTTGTTAAGGAATATCCATTTTGGTTATTATGACAACCTGTACAATTCTGATTAATTAGGGGCAACACGTCCTCACTAAATGAAATTTCGTCGCTGCAATTCAACCCGGAATATGGAATAACTTTATCTTTTGAACATGACAAAATCGTAAGCGGAAATATTGCTAGAAAAATAATTTTAGTCATGTAGTCTTTTATTAAAAGTAGGAAATGATGCTAGCCAGAAAAGTGGAAAAATGAAATGCAACGGAATCGCAAAACTCGGAAACATTTCAGGAAACTCCTCATCAATACTCGCTGTGATAGGCCAAAGAATAGAGGTAAGGCTACCTATTGCTAGAGCAATGTTTAGCGGTAAGATTAAGCGGTAAGATTTTTCAGCAACGAGATAATAGATGCCTGCAAACAACAACCCAAGGAAACAAAAAATAGAGAGAATTTTCCAAAAAGGAAGAGTTTTGGAAAAATCAAACAAAAGCGCATAATAGCAATATGTATAAGAAAGAGCTACCATCGCAGAAAGAGCTGAAATAAAAAGACCGAAAAGGACATACCTTAAAAACATTATTTTTTGGTAGCAGGAACCACAAAGGAAACGTTCATATAATCAGGAACTACATCGCTCTTTTTTCCCACTCCAAACTCGATTCTATTCACCTTAAAACTTCCTTTAAATGTGATTTTATCTCCCGACTCTACAACAGTTGAAGAAATGACGTATTTTTTCGTTACACCCTTTAGTGTGAGATTTCCTGTTATAGATAAAGAACTTCCATTTTTCTCCACTTTCGAAGAAATAAATGTAATGTTTGGATGTTTTTTCGCATCAAACCACTCCTCAGTCTGTGCTTTCTTGTCCCTTATGCCATTACCTGTTGTTAGAGACGAAATAGGGATTTTTAAATTAAACTTGGTTAACGAAACATCATCTTTGTCGTATTCCACAGAACCTGAAAGTACTTTAAAACTTCCAGAGGGGTCTGTGCTTTTGAAACCTATGGTATACCCACCTGTAATATCATATTGATTAGGTGGTGTTATTGTAAGGGCTAAAGAAACCATTAGCGCAACAACATAACTAGATAAAATTAAAATTTTCTTCATATTACTCATTAATTATAAATTTTCGACTGACACAAAAACCGAACCTAAACTGACCATCCATTATTCTTTCCAGGGTGTAAGGAATAAATTGAGTCTCTCCTAAGCCTCCAGAATTGGTGAAGTTCAGAGTGAAGTTATGACCAAAAGTTTGCCATTCTAATGCGATTCCGACACTATTCTTATAAGTATCTGAAGGTCTCAAGCCTTTATCTCTGAATGTATGATAATACTCTCCAATCAACGCAAATTGACCAGTAAGTTTTACTCTTATTGCGCCTCCAAGGGAGAAGACATCATTTTGGTCATTCAAGTCAACATAATTTCGGTGAAGAAAGGTTGGAACTACGGCAAGAGAAACCCAATCACCAAATCTTCTAGTAAGATTAAATTGTGCAAAATAAGACAAGCGATGAACATCCTTCGGGAAATTGCTCACATCAGAAAGGTCGCTTGATGCTTTCATATAGGTGAAACTGCTTCCTCCAATGACAGCCACTGATATTGGGAATGATTTAGATTGTCTAACGGCTCTGTATTTAATAAAGCCATCAAGTAGCGATCGATATGGTGCACCTGTTCCTTTACATCTTCCAAAACCCACCATTAAATCATTTGTAACGCCATACTCCAGGGCAATTCTCATGTCCGATAAGTTGTCAAAACCAAACATGTTTTGGTACCCTCCATTTATTCCAGCAATATCTCCAAATCGATGTTCAATACGCATTTCCATATAACCTTTGGGAAGAGTTTCAACGGAATGTCCGTTGATAATCCGTGTTCCATGAAAAGCTTTTGGTGAAACATACTCTGTATCTAAATCCGGTAAATTAACCGAGATATCGACTGAATCGTTGCCAAGAATTTGCGCTTTTGAATTAAAGGCAACAAGTAAAAAGGATACTAAAAGAGGAAATAGAATATTCTTCATTTGTAATTAACAACCTTAAAGATGTTATGTTTTACATAACGCAAAATAAGAAGTATAGGTTGCACAAGCACAATTTACTAATTTTGACAGATGAATGGCATTGAAATTTTCCTACTTGAATTAGGCACTTCTTGGATGTGGTCAAAGATCTTAGTTTATATATTTCTATTACTTTTCTTTTTTCTATTGGCCCTTCAACTTCAACGCATTATAATTATCAATAAGTTTTGGAGAATCGCTTTTGTAATTTTAGTTACAATTTTACCAGTAAATATCTACTTCCTCTTTCATCCAATTTATACAGGAGATATTTATGATCAAGCTTTAGATACAAAGTCGAAATACACGTTTCCCGAGACTAAAACACTCAGTATTTTTACCTTGAAGGGTTGTCCTCATTGCAAGAATACTATTCCCTACATGGAAAAATTACACCTTAGAAACGATCAAATTTCTATCCGATATGTTATAGTAGGAACAAAAGACAGTAAAAACCCCGGATTCACGAATGAAATACCTGTCTTTTGCCAAAAAGTTTATGTCAATAAACCTTTGGAGATTGGAGATGTAACACAAGGTAGTTATCCTTGTTTTGTCTTATCTCAACATGGTAAGGCAGAGAAAAGATGGTTTAATGACGGATTCGGAATGAGGACTATGGATGAAATTGAGTCTTATTTTGAATAACATACGACCACAATGAAGAGTGGAAAGCGAATTTTATAAATGTTAACTTTGACGAAAAAACAAATGACCAAACATTTTCATTCTATTAAAGTCAATGATGTTCGAAAAGAAACAAAGGATTGTGTTTCTGTTTCTTTTGATATTCCTAAGGACTTGATAGAGTCATTCACCTATTCGTCCGGACAATATTTGACATTAAGAACAAACATTAAAAACGAAGAAGTCCGAAGATCTTACTCTTTGTGTTCTTCACCGAACGAAAATGAATGGCGTGTGGCTATCAAACAGGTGGAAAATGGAGTGTTTTCAACCTTTGCTAATAATTTATTAAAAAAGGGAGACACCATAGACCTAATGCCTCCTGCGGGTAATTTCAAATTGAAAGACGCCGATAAAGATAAATCAATCGTATTATTTGCCGCTGGAAGTGGAATAACCCCCGTATTTTCCATCCTAAAAAATGTTTTGGAAAACGGAACTGGTGACATTACCCTGTTCTATGGAAACAAAGGATTTTATGGAATCATTTTCCGAGAGGAACTTGAAGGTTGGAAAAACAAATACATGGATCGACTTCGAATAGTTCATCTTTTCTCAAGAGAAAGCCCAGGGAGTAAAATTCAAAAAGGACGGATAAACAGAGAGAAATGTGATGCTTTGTACGACGCTTTTTTAGGTTCCACGCAAATTGACGCAGTCTTCATATGTGGTCCAGAACAAATGATTTTAGATGTCAAAGACTCACTAGGTTCCAAGGGGGTTGACTCTTCCAAAATTCATTTTGAACTTTTTGGAACCAACCTGTCGAAAGAGACAAAGAAACTTGAAGCACGCCCATCGTTTGCCACAAAAGTTGAGATAATTGTGGATGATGACTTAATTGATTTCGAATTGGACTCAAACGGACCGACTATATTGGATGCTGCACAAGAGGCAGGAGCAGACTTGCCTTTTGCCTGCAAAGGGGGTGTTTGCTGCACGTGTAAAGCTAAAGTATTGGAAGGTTCCGTTTCTATGGATTTAAATTATGCACTTACTCCTGAGGAAGTAGAAGAAGGTTATATACTAACATGTCAAGCGCATCCTACTACAAAATTTGTAAAGGTGTCTTTTGATGATTAATTATTAAAATGGGAATATTTAATTTATTTAAAAAGAAAGAGAGCCAGGGAAATGGTTTCTTCACCCTCTCTGTGAAAGATGTTCAGGCATTAACTGCTGACAGTGTTATGATAACGTTTAATACCGATGAATCCCAGGAGGATGAATTAAGCTATAAACCAGGACAATACTTAGATATTGAAGCAAATGTAAACGGAGAAAAGGTGAGGCGCTCATATTCTATTTGTTCTTCGAATGAATCAGTTCTATCAATTGGCGTAAAAGCTGTTCCTCAAGGTAAAATGTCGAAACATCTACAACAAATTCGCGTTGGAGAAACATTGGAAGTTTCGACTGCAAAAGGAAATTTCACGACAAGTGGAACTGAATCGCACATTGTGTGCATAGCTGCCGGAAGTGGAATCACACCAATATTCTCAATTTTAAGTACTTCTCCGTCAAAAAAACAGTTGTTTTATGTGAATAAGTCCTCCGAACAAATGATGTTTAAGAAGGAATTAGCTGAAATGCCTGGTTTAATGAAAAACTACTATTTCACTCAAACCAATGAGGAGAATCATCAATTTGGGCGTTTAAATAAAGAAGCATTCATCGAGGAAATTAAAAAAGATTTAGACTTGTTGAAAGCAGACGCTTTTTTTCTTTGTGGTCCTCACGCAATGATTATTGAGTTAACGGAAGCATTAAAAATGTTTGGTGTCGCTGACAGTAAAATTAAATTTGAATTATTCCAAGCTGTTGTTCAAGAAACCCCGAAACAGCAGGTTAATTTCACAGGTGAATCTACAGTAGATGTTACACTTGATGGAGAAACATCAACGATTTTAATGCAATCCGCCAAGAAAACTATTTTGGAAGTATTAGATGCGAAAGGTATTGATGCTCCTTATTCATGCCGTGGCGGAGTTTGTTGCTCTTGCAAGGCAAAACTGTTAGAGGGTACAGTAACAATGAAAGTAAATTATTCTCTTACCGAAGAGGAAGTTCAAGCAGGTTATATATTGACATGTCAAGCCTTGCCAAACTCATCAATTATCAAACTCACTTTCGATGAATAAGCAAGTTGTTATTGTTGGAGCAAGCAGAGGTATTGGTATCGAATTAACAAGATTTTTCTCACGACTACCCGATTTCACAATTTTTGCGCTAGCCAGAAATTGCGAAAACTTAAAAAAAGAATTCGGACAGTCCGAGCAAGTAAAAATTTTTTCCTTTGATTTAGAGGGGGATATTCCTGTTCAATTGGCTAATATTCCATTTTCTGAGGAGGGTATTGACTTTCTGATAAACAATGCAGGGAAATTAGTAAAAAAACCTTTCCTTTCACTCACTCAAAACGATATTGACAGTTCCTTTAGAGTGAATGTAATAGGTGTAATGCAGACTGTTCAATGTCTTATTAAACATTTCGACAAAAGTTTCTGTCATGTCGTAAATATCAGTTCCATGGGAGCTTATCAAGGGTCTGTTAAATTTCCTGAACTCAGTGCTTATGCCGCTTCCAAAGCTGCTCTCTGCAATTTTACAGAACTATTCGCTGAGGAATTTAAATCAAGTCCGTACAAAATGAATTGCCTATGTTTAGGGGCAGTTCAAACTGAGATGTTAGAAGAGGCCTTTCCTGGTTATTTGGCTCCCCTAACCGCACCACAAATGGCAGCTTTCATAGGTGATTTTACTTTAAAAAATGGCTTTTTCATGAATGGTAAAATATTGCCAATCAGTTTAAGTACTCCATAATTTCCTTATTTAAGGAACTTTTCTTAACTTGGTCTCAAGATGAAAATTAAAGTTCTCCAACTCGCCTTTTTTTGTTCACTTTGGATGCATTCTTTTGGCCAAGACATTCACTGGTCTCAATTTAACGACAACCAACTTTATCAAAACCCTGCACACGCGGGAAACTTTGATGGCGACTACCGATTTATTGGAAATTACAGAGATCAGTGGAGAAGTGTAACTGTTCCATTTAGCACTTTTTCTACTTCCTTCGATGCGCGCGTAAAAAAATGGGGATTGGGTGTTTTAGCATTCCATGATCAAGCGGGAGATGGTAAATTTAGGACAATAGAGTTGCAAGGTAACTTATCTCGTTCATTCAAATTGATCGAAGATTCGAGTCAAGTATTGCGTCTTGGATTGAATTTTGGGATAAATCATAGGCAATTAAATTGGGACTTATTGTACTTCGACAATCAATACAATGGCTACGTTTTTGACCCAAGTGCTCCAACATCGGAAAATTTTCAAACGGCAAAAAAAACAAATGGGAGTTTGGGATTTGGAGTCATTCACCAATGGAATTCAAAAACTAGAACGAATATTCAAACTGGTTTTGGTGCATACAACCTAAATCAGCCAAATCAAGGTTTCTATACAGAAATAATTAGAAGAGACATGCGTTTCAATGGGTTTGTGAAGGCCACCATTCAATTAAATTCCGTTTGGGATATAATTCCATCCGCACAATATTCTCAGCAAGGAATTTACAGAGAGTTATTGATTGGTTCATCTGCAAGGTTTCACATATCTAATAAACCAAAAGCATATCAAGCACTATATTTTGGTTTGTGGAACAGGGGAAATGATGCTGTAAATGCAAGCCTAGGATATGACTATAACGATTTTTTTGTCGGACTAAGTTATGATTTAAACTATTCCAAATTAGTTCCTGCCAGTAATTTGCGAGGAGGTGTTGAAATCGCGCTCCGTTATGTGATCAGAAAATTCAAACCGAAACGCATTATCCACAGGGTATGTCCAGACTATATTTAATATTATTTCTTTTTATTCCATTCATTTCAGTCTCTCAAAAAACCAGTCAATTGGTAAAATTTGCTGATGAACAATTTAAAAAAGGAGACTATTACTATGCCCAGGAATATTATAAGCAAGCCTTAGCGAAAGACTCTACTAACATTGATATACTATGGAAATATGCAGAAACTCTCCGAGCATACAAAAGTTACATTGAGGCAGAAAAACAATATGCAAAGATTTTTGCGCGAGAACAAGCAAAGAAATATCCATCAAGTATATTACAACTAGGCTTGATGCAGAAACAAATTGGTAACTATAAAAAAGCTATAGAAACATTCAAACTCGCAACAAAAATATACCAGCCTGACAATTCCAATTATTTATTCAAGAAAGCTGAAAAAGAGATTTTATCGACACAGTGGGCAATAGATAATTTTAAAGACACCCTAAAACCGTTAGATAAATTGCCTTTAACGGTAAACTCGTTGGATGCCGAATTTGCACATAGTGTATTTGAAAATCAACTTATTTTTTCCTCTCTTCGTGCCGATTCAGTTGTTGAGGAAGACCAGGCGGTCTACTCAAAATCGTATAAAACTAGGCTTTATAAGTCAGAAATAAAAGATGGTGGGTACATAAAAAATGAAAGCATAGATACACTTTCTTTTAATAAATTCAGCTCTGGAAACGGGAGTTTTAGTATAGATGGTAAATTTTTCTATTTCAGTATTTGTGAAGAAGAAGGATATAATTACAAGTGCTTAATAGCACGTTCATCATATTTGGGAAAGGGTAAATGGGGAAAGACAGATACCTTATCAGCAAAGATTAATGCTGTTGGAAAAAATACTACCATGCCTGTAATGGCTGAAGTAAATGGAAAAGAAATCTTGTTTTTTTCATCAGACCGCCAAGGCACTAAAGGGTCTTTGGACCTATGGTACGCTACAAAAAATGGTGATTCATTCGAAAATCCAATAAATATTTCGGAACTCAATACAGAAGACGCAGAAGTTACCCCATGGTTTGACACTCGTAACAAAAGATTGTATTTCTCCTCTTCATGGCACAACGGATTTGGAGGAACAGACGTATTATTTAGTACTGTAGAAGCCAATAACAATGCGCTAACATTCAGTACTCCCGTAAATGCAGGAATGCCGATAAACAGCCCTGCTAACGACATTTATTATTTCGAACACAGTGATACCGTATACGTGTCCTCAAATAGACTTGGGTCCTATTTTTCTAAAAATCCCACGTGCTGCAGCGATATATACTATGCTCTCCCAGCACCCATAATAAAGGAATTAGTTAGGATAGATACACTCGAGATACGGGAAAAGATAAGAAAAAGTTTACCGGTAGTATTGTATTTCCAAAATGATGAGCCTGATGCAAAAACAACAGCTAATTCAACAAAAATGAATTACATGACTTCCTACGGGGTTTATAAGTCAAACTACCCAACCTACAAAAAAGAGGTCACCATCGGATTACAAGGTGATATAGCACAAAAACGTATCGATGATTTGAGCAACTTTTTTACTAACTCGGTGGATAAAGGAGCAACCGATTTAGAAGAATTTAAATCACTTATTTTAGAGGAATTAAAAATAGGCTCTTCTGTGATTATCACTGTTAAAGGTTTTGCGAGTCCGCTTGCCAAGACAAATTATAATTTAAATCTGACTAAACGAAGAATTTCCTCCCTGATTAATTATTTTAAAGAAGCGAATAAAGGTGAATTTTTGCCATATATGCAAGATAAGAATGTTGGTATCGGAAAATTAAGTTTTGTTTACGCTCCTTTTGGAGAATACTCTGCAGACCAAAAAACCAGTGATAATTTTTATGATCAGAAAAATTCTGTTTATTCTCGTGAGGCCGGAATAGAGAGAAAAATCCAAATTGAAGAAGTGGTTTTTGAGCGAAATACAGCTGTATTCCCCCTTTCGGTTAAAGAAAGTGTTTACAGCGCTGGTGTTAAGAAAAAAGGCAGCTTAGTTAAGGGGGCACATGTTATCAAGAATAACTCCCAGAAAGAAGTATATTTCGTAATAAATAATAATCAACGTTCACTGAAAATACTCACCACTAAAACAGCCCTGAAACCAGGAGAAGAGACTACTCTTTATTTTGAATTGAATACGACTGAGATTCAAGGATTCAGCAAACTTTCTTATTCCTTGGCTGTGGAGGGATTTAAAAATCCACTAGACCTATTTTTAACTATAGAAGTTAGGTAATTGGCTATTTCTCCAAAAAAAAACTCAATAAATAATATATATTCAAAGAGATTACCACAAGTACTTATCCAACATTTTCTTTATCAAGTAGTTTTTTGGATAGTACTATTTAATTGTCAACGAGTAGTTTTCCTTATTACAAATCCCGATGTTTTAAATAATATACCAGAATACTTTGGTGTTTTCTTTTATTCCTTTCGTTTAGATTTAGCGACAACTGCTTTTTTAGTTGCTCTTCCTACATTATTATTTGCGCTTGTATGCTTCTTTCCCAACAAATACTTCAAATGGATATTATACTCATTCGTAATATTGGAAATCCTTCTTACATGTGCTATTCACGCGGGAGAGATGGTGGTTTATGAGGAATGGAAGCATAAACTGACATCAAAAGTATTCCTTCATCTCTTTCATGGTAATGAAGTAATGAGAACTGCGGATGACCTCTCTATTTTGTGGTTTTTCCTGATTTTAATTTTGGAATCTTCCATTGGTTTCACCCTATATCGGTATTTCTTCATTAAACCGATAAATAAATTCGGCGGATATAGAAAGAAGTGGGATGCGCTTTTTAATAGTATTACGACATTAATTATCATGGGTTTATCCTTTTTATTTGCTCGAGGTGGATGGCAGCAAATTCCTATAAATATAGATTCTGCCTATTATTCTGATAATGTCAAATTGAATGATATTAGTATTAATTCCACCTATTATTTTGCTAATAGCTATTTGTTGTATTTGAATTCAGATATAGAATCCTTAGTGCCGAAGATAGATATAAGCGAAGCGGATTCAATTAGTAAAAAATTGTATAATAAAAATCATCAAGACACGACGCGCGTTCTCACAACGGATAAGCCAAATATCGTCCTAATAATCTTAGAGGGTTGGAGCGCGAACGTAATAGGATGCATGAGTAAGACGAAGGGCGCAACACCAAATTTTGATGAGTTAGTAAATTCCGGTCTTTTATTTTCTACTATTTATGCCACGAATACAACCTCTGAAATTGGTCACGCCTCTATTCTAGCTGGCTTTCCTGCGTTGCCTGAAATAGCCATTTCCTCTTACCCAGAGAAGCATAGAAATTTAACAACGATTAATCAGACTTTGAAGAAAAAGAACTATCATTCCGGGTATCTTTTTGGGGGAGATTTAACATATGGAAATATTGAAAGCTTTATTAATGAACACGAGATGGATGAGGTATGGGATGAAGACGATTTTCCTTCAGGTAAGGATCATGGTAAACTTTCTTATCATGACGAGGATGTGCTAGCCTTATTTTTGGAAAGAATAAATAAAAGTACTTCACCATTTTTCCGCGCAGTGTTTACGGCAAGCACGCATGCACCTTTCGATCACCCAAAACAAACTAATCAACAATGGAGTGGCAAGGAATCTGATTATATGAATTCTATAATATATGCTGACAAGTGCTTAGGTGATTTTTTTAGAAAAGCAAAAAAAGAGTCTTGGTATAAGAATACCTTGTTTGTGGTGGTTGCTGACCACAGCCATTCTTGTCCAACGCATGAGGTGCCTTATTCGGTAGATTTTTTCAAAATACCCCTTCTCTTCTATGGAGATGTCTTAAAAAAATCATACGTTGGGACAAAAATCAAAAAAATAGGATCACAAGCTGATCTTGCAGCAACCCTTTTAGCGCAACTTGGTGCTGATGTATCTTCCTTTCCATACAGTAAAAATTTATTAGATCCAACAACAACTGATTTCGCCTTCATTGCTACTGTTCGCGGTTATGGATTCACAAACCTATCAGGTAAATTCGTGTATCATTTTGATGCGAAAAAATACCACGAACAAACATTTTCTCCAAGGGATTTTTCTACGGCAAAAAAAATAAGCGATGCACTTTTTCGTAGTTATTACGAATACTTCAAAAATTTAGAGTATCCGTGATGAAATAAAAAGAGGCTATCTCATAGGAGACAGCCTCTTTCACTTATTTTATCAGGAATTTCTATCCAGAACACATTTCGCATCCATCAGGATCATCAAGCGAACAAGCTATTGCGTCTTGCTGTTGTTCGATAATTTCTTTTGAAGGTTCTTCAACTACCGTCTTATCTACCGTGAACTTAATAGCATCTGTAGCAGCTTTTGTCCTCAGGTAATACATACCTGTTTTCAATCCTTTTTCCCAGCCATAGAAATGCATCGAAGTTAATTTACCAAAATTCGCATTTTCCATGAAAATATTTAACGATTGACTTTGACAGATATATGCTCCTCTATCTGCAGCCATTTCTATAATTGCCTTCTGAGAAATTTCCCATGCAGTTTTGTAGAGTTCTTTTAATCTTGTGGGTATTTTTTCAATGTTTTGAATTGACCCATTCGCAGTCATAATTTTCTGTCTTGTGTCTTTGTTCCAGAGACCTTCTTTCACCAAGTCCTTGAGTAAATGCTTATTCACGATGATAAATTCACCTGAAAGCACTCTTCTCGTGTATATGTTGGAGGTATATGGCTCAAAGCATTCATTGTTTCCGAGTATTTGTGCCGTTGAAGCTGTTGGCATTGGGGCCAATAACAATGAATTTCTTACCCCGTGTGTTTTAACTTCTTCTTTCAACACATCCCATTCCCATCTCGAAGTTGGGGTTACGCCCCACATATCGAATTGAAAAATTCCTTTGGATACTGGAGAGCCGTCAAAGCTTTCATAAGGACCTTTTTCCTTCGCTAAATCTTTGGAAGCGGTCATCGAGGCATAATAGATAGTTTCGAAAACTTCTCTATTTAGAGCTCTTGCCTCTTGTGACTCGAACGGATAACCTAACATAATGAAGGCGTCCGCTAATCCTTGTACTCCAAGTCCGATTGGTCTGTGTCTGAGGTTCGAGTTTTTCGCTTCTTCAACAGGGTAGTAATTTTCGTCTATAATTTTATTCAAGTTGATAGTCGCCTGATATGTCACTTCAAATAATTTATCATGATCAAACACACCAGCTTCTGTTATGTACTTGGGTAGGGCAATTGAAGCGAGATTACATACCGCAATTTCATCTGGGGCAGTGTATTCGATAATCTCAGTACAAAGGTTAGACGATTTTATTGTTCCAAGATTCTGCTGGTTCGATTTTGCATTCGCCGCATCTTTATACAACATGTATGGAGTACCTGTCTCAATTTGAGATTCTAGTATTTTAAACCAAAGATCCTGCGCCTTAATCGTTTTTCGTCCCTTGCCTTCCTCCTCGTATTTAGTGTATAAAGCCTCAAACGCAGCACTGTGCGAATCAGAAAGACCCGGGCACTCATGTGGACACATTAGCGTCCAATTGCCATTTTCTTTTACGCGTTTCATGAAAAGGTCTGGTATCCAAAGTGCAAAGAATAAGTCTCTAGCTCGTTGTTCTTCTTTACCGTGATTCTTCTTGAGGTCTAAAAAATCGAAAACGTCCGCATGCCATGGTTCAATATAAATAGCAAAAGAACCTTTTCTTTTTCCTCCTCCTTGGTCAACATAACGAGCTGTATCGTTAAAGACTCTCAACATTGGGACAATTCCATTAGATGTCCCATTAGTTCCTTTTATGTATGAGCCAGTCGCACGGATATCATGAATTGAAAGTCCTATTCCCCCTGCAGACTGCGAAATTTTCGCACAAGACTTCAACGTGTCGTAAATGCCGCTTATACTATCTGATTTCGTGGTCAATAGAAAGCAAGACGACATTTGTGGCTTCGGTGTACCCGAATTAAATAAAGTCGGTGTTGCATGCGTAAACCAACCTTCCGACATAAAGTTATACGTTTTTATTGCCGATGGAATGTCATTCTTATGTATACCAATTGAAACTCGCATAAGCATTTGCTGCGGTCTTTCTGCAATTTTTCCATTTAACTTCATTAGATACGATCTTGTCAAAGTTTTAAATCCAAAGTAATCGTACCTGAAATCTCTATCGTATATGATGCTTGAGTCGAACGTTTCCTTATTTTGTTGGATTATTTCATAAACGTCGTCTGCTAAAAGCGCAGCACGTTCGTTTGTTTTTGGATCAACATAATGGTACATATCGTACATGACATCAGAAAACGTTTTCTTTGTCTCCTTGTGCAAATTAGACACGGCAATTCTTGAAGCTAATAAGGCGTAATCTGGGTGATCAATGGTTTTAGCTGCGGCTACCTCAGCAGCTAAATTGTCAAGGTCTGAGGTTGAGACGCCATCGTAAATCCCTTCAATAACTTTAATGGCTACAGCCTCCGGAGACACTAGTGGATCTAACCCGTAACACATTTTGATAATTCTAGCAGTAATTTTATCAAATTTTACTGCTTCTTTTCTTCCGTCTCTTTTAACTACATACATAATTCAACTCTATTTTCTTCTTATTCTTATTTAAAATTCTTCGTCCAAACTAAAAGTTTGATTTTCTTTTCCAGCAAGCACCCCCGCTTTTTGGTATTCCCCGACGCGTTTTTCGAAGAAGTTTGACTTCCCTTGAAGAGAAATCATTTCCATAAAATCAAACGGATTTGACGCGTTGTACTCTCTCTCGTTTCCAAGTTCAACCAACAAACGGTCTGCAACAAATTCAATGTACTGACCCATTAGGTCTGCATTCATTCCAATTAACTTTACAGGCAGAGAATCGGTTACAAACTCTTTTTCGATTTCAACTGCATCGATTATGATTTGTCTGACTTGCTCTTGTGGTAATTTGTTTTTCAAATGCTTCGTGTATAGTAAGCAGGCAAAATCACAATGTAACCCTTCATCTCTTGAAATCAATTCATTAGAGAATGATAATCCTGGCATAAGTCCTCTTTTCTTTAACCAAAAAATAGAACAGAATGAACCAGAGAAAAATATACCTTCTACAGCTGCAAAAGCAACAAGGCGTTCAGCAAATGAACCTTTATCAATCCATCGAAGTGCCCAATTGGCTTTTTTATTCACACAATCCATTGTATCAATTGCATTGAACAAACGACTTTTTTCAGCGCTGTCTTTGATGTATGTGTCGATCAACAGTGAATAGGTTTCGGAGTGTATATTCTCCATAGCTATCTGAAATCCGTAGAAAAACTTCGCCTCAGTGTATTGAACTTCAGAAAGGAAATTTTCTGCTAAGTTCTCGTTAACAATGCCATCTGACGCTGCAAAAAAGGCAAGGACATGTTTGATAAAATGACGCTCATCGTCACTCAGTTTATTTTCCCAATCAATTAAATCGGGTGATAAGTCAATCTCTTCAGCTGTCCAAAAGCTAGCTTCGGCTTTTTTATAAAAGCTCCAAATGTCATCGTGCTGTATAGGAAATAATACAAATCGATTTTTATTTTCAATTAAAATTGGTTCGTGTACCTGTGACGTCATAGTCAAGTTTAGTTTTTAGTTTTTGTACTTCTATTAAATCGTTTGTTTCCCTTCCTAAATAAATAAGCGATAAGGCATATCGTCTTTCTGTTTGCGAGGGCCTACAAAATTTGTCAAAAAATTCGCCGAAATCAATTAAAGAAATTAACATTTACTTAAGGTTTTCAACACATTAAAACGCAATCCTATCGTGGGTAAAACTTTCAGCGAATTTTAACAATCACATAAAGATATCCACACTTATTTTTTACCGGTATTGATAACTATTTAACCAATTTTTGATTCAATGAGCAGTAAAATTTTGTATGAGATTACTTGTATAAAATTAAAGCCAATTACTATTTTAAAAAAGACCCCTCACCCAAGGGTTTTTAACATATATTTGTTTATAGCATTTGAACCCCTTTATGGTACAAATAAAAGATGGAAAAATTAATTTTAAATACTTACAAAGACGCGTTAACGCATGTCATTTTTCCTAGGATGTGTGCTCACTGTGATGCCGAAATCGGACGGTTTGAGGATTTTCTTTGCCATGCCTGTTGGGAAAAAGTAGAGCCTACTTATTACGAGATGCTTAAAGAAAATACCGCCTTGGATAAGTTGTTTTATGCAAGAGTAAAGTTAAAAAGCAGCTATGCTCTTTTTCATTTTAGCGAAGGGAATCCTATTCAATCATTGCTGCATAACCTTAAATATAAACATAAAGAAAAAGTAGGTCTTTATTTAGGTAAATGCTTAGGGGTTAAAATAAAAGAAATGCACAAAGCGCCATATTTTGATGCTATAATTCCAGTTCCTATTCATCCTAAAAAAGAGTTTCAAAGAGGTTACAACCAATGTGATTCCTTGTGTCGGGGTTTAGCAAATATTTTACAGATCCCTGTGGATAAACATCTACTAATAAAAAACAAAAATACTGAAAGTCAAACCAAGAATAATAAATGGGCGCGATGGGAAAATACGCTGGGGAATTTCACTCTCAAGCAACGGGACATGCCATACAAAAGTATTCTGATTGTGGACGATGTGATAACCACAGGGTCTACGCTTGAATCCTTGTGCACGTCCCTAACAAAAGAGCATCCTTCCTTGGAAATAAGTATTGCTAGTATTGCTTTTGCGGGAAGATGAAAAAGAGTTACCTGATTATAGGAGCAGGGCTAGCCGGATTAACTATTGCCTATCAACTAAAAAAAAGAGGTCAACAAGTATTATTGCTTGACAAAGGGGAAAACCACTCATCATCTATCGCTGCAGGAATCGTAAACCCTATGGTGTTTAGACGAATGAATAAGTCTTGGAGGCTCGACGATTTTTTACCCTTTTCAGAGACTTTTTACAAGGAGTTAGAAAGCCTGCTAGAGGTATCTTTTTACCACCCAATTCCCATTTTGAGATGCTTTTCATCTCTACAAGAAAAACAATGGTGGTTGGAGAAATCTGCCAAAAGAGAATATGAAGACTATTTACATGATTTTCAAAATGGGAATACTGAACACCCCTTGCTTCATTGCGAGTTTGGAATGGGAAAAGTAAAGTCAGCTTATTGGATAAATACCTCTGTATTTGTAGAAAATTTTCAGAAATATTTTTTAACAAACAACGAGTTACGCGTGCAGGAGTTTCATTCAGGAGATTTATTCCCTGCTGAAGCTCGCTACGAAGATAAAATATACGACGGAATTATATTCTGTGCCGGACATGCTCAAAAATATTTACCCTATTTTCATCATTTACCCATTGAACAGACAAAGGGACAGGTTATGACCATACGCACCAACGAACTGTCTGAAACCGAATCCCTGAATCGCAAGTGTTTTGTGCTGCCCTTGGGGAAAAAACTATTCAAAGTAGGGGCAACTTACGAATGGAATAATCCAACATTACACGCAACACCCGATGGACTTCACGACTTGCAAGATAAATTATCCCATCTATTCAAAGGGTCCTACGAATTAATTAAACAAGATGCTGGGATTAGGCCGACTGTAAAAGATCGCCGACCTCTACTTGGTCAATCGGATGAGTATAACCACCTTTACCTATTCAATGGCCTTGGAGCTAAGGGCTATATGATGGCTCCTCTTTTATCTTTAGAAATGGCTGAATTAATACTTGAGGGAAAAGAGCCCCCGATGGAATACAACATCAAACGTTTTTCATAGTCATGTAAGGTTAAAAGATTATGCAATTACGTATATTTGCAACCTACTATGAATCATATTCGAAATTTTTGCATTATCGCACACATCGACCACGGAAAAAGTACCCTGGCTGATCGTTTGCTACAAGCTACTGGCACAATCTCAGACAGAGAAATGCAAAATCAAGCGTTGGATGACATGGATCTGGAAAGAGAACGGGGGATTACCATCAAAAGTCACGCGATTCAGATGAACTACAAGCACGAAGGGCAAGACTATATATTGAATTTGATAGATACACCAGGACATGTAGATTTTTCCTACGAAGTGTCTCGTTCGATTGCCGCATGCGAAGGGGCCTTGCTCATTGTAGATGCCTCTCAAGGAATAGAAGCGCAGACAATTTCTAACCTATACCTTGCACTAGAGCACGATTTGGAGATAATTCCAATACTCAATAAAATGGATTTACCCGGTGCTTTGCCGGAAGAAGTCTCTGACCAAATAGTTGACCTAATAGGTTGTGATTTCGCAGATATTATTCCCGCCTCTGGAAAAACAGGATTGGGGGTTGACCAAATATTAGAGGCCGTAATAAAAAGGATTCCCGCTCCAAAAGGCGATGAAAATGCCCCCTTACAAGCAATGATTTTTGATTCAGTTTTCAATCCATTTAGAGGGATAATTGCTTATTACAGGGTAAGAAATGGAGTTGTTAAAAAAGGACAAAAAGTTCGATTTTTTAATACCGGAAAAGACTATAATGCCGATGAAGTTGGTGTTTTAAAGATGGATCTTTTGCCAAAGAAAGAGGTGAGAGCTGGAGATGTAGGCTATATAATTTCTGGTATCAAGCAAGCAAATGAAGTTAAGGTTGGAGATACCATTACCGCCACAGAGAATCCATGTGAAAAAGCAATTAAAGGATTTGAAGATGTGAAGCCCATGGTATTTGCAGGAATTTATCCTGTAGACACCGAAGATTATGAGGAGCTGCGCTATTCTATGGAAAAACTACAGTTGAATGATTCGTCCTTGGTATTTGAACCGGAATCTTCTGCGGCACTTGGTTTTGGTTTTCGATGTGGGTTTTTAGGAATGCTACACATGGAAATCATTCAAGAGAGATTGGAACGCGAATTTAACATGACGGTGATTACTACCGTTCCCAATGTTTCCTACAAGGCCTTCATGAAGAGAGATCCAGAAAAAGAATGTGTAGTGAACAATCCATCGGAGTTACCAGATCCAGGAGGTATTGATCGAATTGAAGAACCGTATATTAAAGCACAAGTAATTACCAAATCGGAATATGTTGGATCTATAATGACTTTGTGTATAGAGAAAAGAGGGGTGCTGAAGAATCAAATATACCTTACCCAAGATCGCGTGGAAATAACGTTTGAAATGCCTTTAGCGGAAATTGTTTTCGACTTCTATGACCGATTAAAAACCGTTTCGAGAGGTTATGCTTCGTTCGACTATTTTCCTATTGGGTACCAAGAATCTGATTTAGTAAAAATGGATTTGTTACTCAACGGAGAGCAAGTTGATGCCCTTTCTGCTCTTGTTCACAGAAGCAATGCATTTGACTTAGGTAAGAGAATTTGCATTAAATTACGGCAATTAATCCCGAGACAGCAATTCGAAATTCCCATTCAAGCAGCTGTAGGAGCTAAGGTAATTGCCAGGGAAACAATAAAAGCATTAAGAAAAGATGTTACGGCAAAATGCTACGGGGGGGATATCTCTCGTAAACGCAAATTACTAGAAAAACAAAAAGAAGGAAAGAAACGGATGCGTCAAGTAGGACGTGTAGAAGTACCACAAGAGGCTTTCTTGGCAGTCTTGAAATTAAACGATTAAATTAACTTATTATGAATTCATTTTTGACAAGTATGCACTCAGGATTACGATGGGTTGTTCTGTTATTATTAATTTTTTCTATCTTCAATGCAATTGTTAGGCGGAATACTTACGAAAAAAAGGATCGCTTATTGTACATGTTTACCATGGTCAGCATGCATATTCAATTGGTGATAGGTTTAATTTTATACTTTTTTATTTCAGAAAAAGTACAATTTGTTGAGGGATGGATGAAAGTTAAGCTTTACCGTTTCTACGGAATGGAGCACTTGGTCGGCATGATACTGGCTATTGCTTTGGTAACAATTGGGCATATTTCATCTAAAAAACAAACTGAAGCAAAATCTAAACACAAGAGAATCCTAATTTGGTATACCATAGGATTAATTTTGATACTCGCATTTATCCCTTGGCCATTTAGAGCAGGTCTTCTTGGAAACTGGTTTTAGTATGCGCTTTACTTTGACCGCCTTTTTACCTGCCATTTTATTCTTTTGTTCGTGTGGACAAAGTATAGAAGAAATTGAAAAATTACCTATCGACGAAAAGGGAAAAGCCTTATATGAAAATAATTGCGCCAGTTGCCATGGTGTCGATGGAAAAATGGGTAATTCCGGGGCGAAGGATTTGAGCGAATCCACATTAACTGATCAAGAAACCATAAATGCCATATTGTACGGAAATGAAAAAGGTATGCCTCCATTTAAAGATCAACTTGGCTCAGAGGAAAATATCACTTTGTTGCTTGCCTATGTTAAATCTTTGAGAAAATAATGCAGGAACACGTAAACTTAGATACTGTGCAAGAATCGTGTGTACTGGTTGGAGTAATTACTTCTGAAATCAACGAGGATATTGCCAAGGAACACCTCGATGAACTAGAGTTTCTTGCGGAAACTGCCGGGGCCATAACAGTGGCTAAATTTTTTCAAAAATTACCTTTTCCGAATCCACGCACTTATGTTGGGACCGGAAAAACAGAGGAAATCCGTCAATATATTAAAGCCGAAAATATCGAAATGGTGATATTCGACGACGAATTATCACCTTCACAACTTCGCAACATTGAACGTGAACTTGAGTGCAAAGTGCTTGACCGCACCATTTTAATACTAGATATTTTCGCGAGCAGAGCAAGGACATATCATTCCAAAACACAAGTAGAGTTGGCCCAACACCAATACATGTTGCCTCGTTTAACAAGGATGTGGACGCACTTAGAAAGACAAAAAGGGGGAATTGGAATGCGTGGGCCTGGAGAATCTCAAATAGAAACAGATAGACGAATAATTCAACAACGTATTTCATTGATGAAAGAGCGTTTGAAAGAAATCGATAAACAAATGACTGTTCAGCGTAGCAATCGTGGGCAATTGGTGCGGGTCGCTTTAGTTGGTTACACCAACGTAGGAAAAAGCACTTTGATGAATTTACTTTCTAAATCTGATGTTTTTGCTGAAAATAAGTTATTTGCCACCCTCGATACAACCGTTCGCAAGGTAGTAATCGACAACCTGCCTTTATTACTCACTGATACGGTTGGATTCATTAGAAAACTACCACAGCAACTGATGGAGTCTTTTAAATCTACGCTTGACGAGGTGAGGGAGGCCGATTTGTTAGTGCATGTCTTAGATATTTCGCATCCTAACTTTGAAGACCATTATGCGGTAGTTGCTGAAACTCTCCACGAAATCGACAAAACGGAGAAACAAACTGTCATCGTTTTTAATAAAATTGACATCTATCGTCCTGAAACACTGGTAAATGAGGCAGAAGAAGATCTCACTTCACTTGAATCCTTGAAAAAATCATGGATGGCGCGAATGAACAATAAAACGAAATGCGTTTTTATCTCTGCCGAAAACAAAGAAAACATAGACGAACTAAAGCAGGTGGTTTACGAGGAGGTAAAAGAAATTTTTAAAATCCGTTATCCTTATAATAACTTTCTTTACTGACTTTTTTCTTTCTCTTTGATGATTTGCTTTTTCAGCGCATCAATTGTTTCGTCTACCGCTTCCTCAAAAGACTTACACTTCCTTTTCGCAAACAATTCCTTACCAGGCACTAGGAGTTTAATTTCAGTAATTTTATTCTCTTTTTCCCTGTCTTTATCTAAGCGCAGAAAAACCTCTGCTGAAATCACATGTTGATTGAATTGTTCTAATTTGTTTAACTTGTCTGAGATAAAATCCAATAGTTTTTTGTCTGCTTTGAAATGAATAGAGTGCATTTGTATTTCCATAAGAACTCTTATTTATGGCCTCTGGGGTGCGCCTGTGAATAAATATTCGTTAATTGAGCAAACGAATTATGGGTATAGACCTGTGTTGCGGATAAATTTGCATGGCCCAATAAATCCTTCAAAGTTTCTAAGCCAGAACCTCTATTCAACATATGGGTTGCAAACGTATGACGCAGCACGTGAGGACTTTTTTTATCCAAACTCGTTACCACACTAAGGTAGTAATTTATTTTCCTGTAAACAAAGGCAGGGTACATTTTATTTCCGTTCTTCAAAACCAATAAACAAGGAGTATCTCCGAGTGACTTATTTTTAATATACACAAACGATTGTAACTTTTTAGTTAGTGTCGAGGATATAGGAATCAAACGTTCTTTATTTCTCTTTCCAAGAACCTTGATCCTTCCGTCAGCAATATCATTATCTTTTAATTGAATCAATTCACTCAAACGAATTCCTGTTTGATAAAAAAGTTCAAACATTAATTCATCCCGCTTTCCCTCAAAATCGTCACTAAAAACCCCTTTTAATCGTTCTGTTTTTAACTCACTTTCTTTAGCAAAAACAGGAAGTCTTTTTTCATTTTTGGGGCCTTGTATTTTTTGAATCGGGTTAATTTCAATCACTCCTTCTTTTCTTAACCACTTGTAAAAAGTTCTTAAACAAGCCAATTTTCTATTTACTGATTTATTTGAGATACCATTTTCGATAAGCGTTACCATCCAAGATCGGACATTTCGGTGTTTTACAGAGGCAATATCTAGTTGATTTTCCTCAAGAAATAGCTCAAATTGCAACAAGTCCTGATCATATGCAACTGTTGTATGATCGGAATATCGTTTTTCAAATGTTAAATACTGGATGAATTTATCGCGCATAAAAAAAGGAGCCTGAGCTCCTTTAACGAATTTTTTGTAACAAGGTTACTATAATTGTTCAGACTGCATTCGTTGTTTGTAGGCAGCTTTAATAACTTCTTGACGACGGACAATAGAAGGTTTCTCGAATTGCTTTCTGCTTCGTAATTGTTTCATTACGTTTGTTTTCTCGTACTTCTTCTTGTACTTCTTCAACGCCTTCTCGATATTTTCTCCTTCTTTAATCGGTATAATCAACATATAATCTACTATTTAAATTCAACTTTGAGTGGCAAAGATACAATATAATCCGCTAACTCACAAGAGTTACTTCAAAATTTCTCTTGATATCACCAATTTCTGTATTTCCGAGGTTCCTTCACCTATTGTCATCAATTTAGAGTCTCGAAGAAACTTCTCCGCGGGATACTCTTTGGTGTAACCATAACCTCCCATAATTTGAACTGCTTCGTTTCCACACCTCACCGCTACCTCTGAGGAATAATACTTAGCGAAGGCTCCGGCCTTTGTAACAGGAAGTTTTTTATTTTTTAAAAAGGCCGCTTGCATCGTGAGTAATTCAGCAGCTTCAATTTCTGTAGCCATATCAGCTAGCTTAAAACCAATTGCTTGGAAATGGGCAATTGGCTGACCAAATTGTTCCCTTTCTTTGGAATATTTCAAAGACGCTTCGTAAGCTCCTCTGGCTATTCCACAACTTAAACTTGCAATAGAAATTCTTCCACCATCAAGAATTTGCATAGCTTGACGGAAACCCGCACCAACCTCTCCGATTACATTTTCCTCTGGCACTCGCACATTGTCGAAAATCAACTCTGCAGTTTCACTTGCTCTAACACCTAATTTTTCTTTTATTTTCACAGCCGAGAATCCCGGAGTACCTTTTTCTATGATAAATGCTGTTATACCATTCGAATCTAGCAACTCTCCGGTTCTTATCAAGACCACTGAAACATCACCCGATAAACCATGAGTAATCCAGTTTTTTGCTCCGTTAATTACCCATTCATTTCCCTCCTTAACAGCTGTAGTTTTCATACGCATAGCATCTGAACCCGTGTTCGGTTCTGTCAATCCCCATGCACCAATCCATTCACCGGAAGCCAACTTCGGTAGGTATTTTCTCTTTTGCTCTTCATTGCCGTGGTAATAAATATGCCCAGTACACAAAGAATTATGGGCTGCAACACTCAAACCAACTCCACCGCATACTTTTCCTAACTCCATCAAGGCAGTTGCATATTCGAAATAGGAAAATCCCGAGCCACCGTATTCTTCAGGAATAAAAATTCCGAGTAATCCTAGCTCCCCCATCTTCTTCATGGTTTCCACAGGAAAGTATTCTTCGTCATCCCATTTTTTCATGTAGGGACGAATTTCTTTCTCTGCAAAATCACGCACCATTTGTGCAATCATCAATTGGTTCTCGTTAAGCTCAAAATTCATTTAGATTGTTTTTAAAAGCACGCTAAATTAACTATATTCGATGAAAACTTACTCAATTTTTCTTCTCCATTTAAAAAACTCAAGCTCACCAAAAAGTTAAATCCGGCTATTTGCCCCCCGCATTTCGTAACTAAGTTGGCAGCAGCCTCTGCAGAACCTCCTGTAGCAAGTAGGTCGTCGTGAATCAGAATTCTCTGACCAGGCTCTATGGCATCTTCGTGTAACTCTATGGCCGAAAACCCATACTCCAACTCGTAAGAAAAACTAACCTTTTTGTAGGGTAATTTCCCTTCTTTCCTGATGAGGATGAATGGGACACCTAAACGCATCGCCAAGGGATAACCAAATAGAAACCCACGACTTTCTATTCCAGCAACACCATCTATTTGTTGGTTTTTATATAACTCCTCCAAATGGTCCAATATCTCGTTGGAGATAGATGGATTTAACATAATAGGCGAGATGTCCTTAAATAGAATCCCTGGTTTTGGGAAATCGGGAACATCTCTAATTACTGCTTTTAATTTTTCTTCTAAAGTCATTTTACAAAGTTACGTAAGGAAGTATTTTCTTGTATGTTTTTTCATCGATTAATACCGATTCTTTTAATTCATTCAAGGATTTAAATGAGCCTCTTTGCAAACGCATTTTAACAATGGAATTGGATTGATTCCAATTCAAGTAAGGATGTGCATTTAACTCTTCCGTAGAACAAGAATTGACATTGATTTGATTGATAATTGATGGGTCTAATTTAATAAATGGTTTAATCGATTCAATTAATTCTGGAGTCATTTTGTAGACTTCTTGAAGTTGTTCCACTTGAATAAACCCTCCTAATTTAGTCCGATATTCGATGATTTTAGCAGAGAGATATGGCCCTATGCCCTTTAAGCGTTCAAGTTCTTCCTTAGAGGCGGCGTTAATTTCAAGCGCTTTAATTTCCTTTTTTGGCAATTGTTCTTTCGTATTTACAACAGGTGTGATGGGATCAACAATTGAGTAAATAACAGAATCCTTTATGAGCAAAAATAATTGCTCAGGAATTACGAATATTTGTTTAAGTTGATCCTCGTTTTTGATGCCTCTGGAGGAAAATTTAATTACCACATTTGATTGTTTTTCTGACAACCCCAGATACATCCATTGTGCTAATGAATATTGTGCAGGATCAAATTTTTGAGGAGGCAGTTTAAATCTTGACTTTTTTCCTTTATTTTCCTTCGATTTATTTGAAACAGCGTTCTTATGGCCTTCATGAAAAAATTCCATCTCTTCCGTAGTTAACTGTGATGAAATCGGAGGGTTAAGGCGTAACAAAATTCTCGGGATAAATACAAGCGCCAAACAACATATCACAAAAACATAAACACCTCTTCTCGCTCGCCGAGAGATATAAAATGGAGCCTCTTTGTTATTGGACGGTTTCGTCGTCATTAGCTGAATTGGCGTCGGGGCCCTCTTGTTTCTTACTTACAAGAACCTTAAAGAAGAAATAGGCAGTAATTAAAGTTACTGTGATTTCCGTAACAAGCATCATGGTTAAACCTTCCGTACTCATGTCGTTTTAAATTTAGATTTTCTACTCGCCACATATACCAAATAGGCAATTCCTAACCACAAGAGAAGTAGAAAAATTCTACTGATATTCTTGTAAAGAATGGTTTTTTCCTCGTTAGCAATTTTACTTTCTCTATACTTTTTATCGTTCCGAATCTTTTTCAACTCACGTTGTTTTTTAATCAATAAATAAGTTGGTATTGATATGTGCTTGTCTACAGATAACTGCTCATCAGAATGAACCACTGGATCCAAAAACTCCATTTTGAAGTCTGCTTTCTTTGCTAATTTTTCCTGTTGCTCAAACGACTTTTTTTCCATTTCCTTATCATTCTGCCATAAGGCTATTTTCTCTCCTGAAGCGCTGTGATTAAGCGTTTCAATGATATCAGGAACGCTATTGATGAAAACCCAACCAAGAAGAAGCGGAGTAACGTATTGAATGATGTACTTAAAAATTATCGGAACCTTTATCTCAGCTCCTTTATTAATTTCCTTCCATCCTTTGTCCATACCGAATATCCAACCAAATAAAATAATTTCCACTAGGGCAAATAACACCAAGGATACCGTACCCGCCCAATAATCGTACTCGTCAAACACACCGTTATTAAAAAATAAAACGGTTGGTAAACCAAGTAAAAAAACTGCAATACCAAAAGCCCACGCAGCATTCTTCTCCTTCCAACCGAACTCATCCGAAAGGAATCCCATAACAGGCGTTCCCATGGCCAATGACGACGTGATACCTGCAAAGAATAACAAGCCGAACCACGCAACACCGGCTAATACGCCCAAGAGGCTTCCCCATTGTTCAAAAAGGTATGGCATAGTCTTAAATCCTAGACCTAGACCTCCCCCTTCACTCAAAAGTTCTTTCATTCCATCGATACCCAGATATCCTACAGTGATTGGAATAATAATCGCAGAACCGAGAACTATTTCTACAAATCCGTTCATCCAGCCTGCACTCATGGCATTCAGTGCGATGTCATCTTTACTTTTTACGTAAGAGGCATAACACTGTATCGAACCCATTCCTATGGATAAGGTGAAAAATATCTGTCCTGCTGCTGCTAGCCAAACTTTTGACTCCCAAATAGTCGAGTAATCGGGGGTCCAAAGATAATCTAATCCTAAGGTTCCATCGAATAGAGCGCCATTTTCTCCTGCCTCAATGGTAACTGCTTTATACGCTAAAAAAGCTCCGAAAAGAATCAAAAGCGGCATACCAATTTTTGCAGCTTTCTCTACTCCACCGCTCAAGCCTTTTGACAGTATCCAAGTATTGAGCAATAAACATACTATCCAAAAAACTACAGGTTCATAGGTATTAAGAGATACATAGTCCCCAAAAAAATTAGCTACTTCTCCCTGCGTTTTTCCTCCAAAAGTATCAGCAATACTGTGCCACACATAAGAAATAGTCCAAGACTCTAAGTAACAATAATAAGCAGCAACCACGAGATTGGTAAAAATTCCAAAAACACCAATATATTTCCATAGTGACCTTTTATTCATCGAATCGAGAATAAACGGAGTTGAATGATGTCCTTTGGTTCCTCCAAACCGTCCTATTGACCACTCCACAAATAACAGAGGAATTCCCATCAAAAGGAAACAAACTAAATAGGGTATTATAAAAGCTCCTCCTCCATTTTCTATTGCTTGAACTGGAAATCTAAGGAAATTTCCTAAGCCGACAGCGTTTCCTGCCATGGCTAAAACTAACCCTACTCTAGACCCCCAACCAGATGCTCCTGTATTTGACATAACTAATATTTTGTAGGATACGAATATACAATTTTTAAATCAATGGAAGAGTATCTTCCAATTTCATGGGCCTATACCCCAGCTCTCTCCGTGACTTTGATAAATCGAATCCTGTTTTTGGGGGCCGCTTAGCTGGCTGATTAAGTGTATTACTATTCGTTCTTACTAAATTATCTATAGAAAGTGAAAAATACTTGGCTACTCGTTCCACAATTTCATAAATTGACATGGTTTCAGGACCTGATATGTGGAATACCCCGATTTTATCTAGTTTACATATTTTCAAACAGGCCCATGCTAAATCATCCGCCCAGGTAGGTGCTCGGAACTGATCGTCAATGATATGCATGGCTTGCCCTTTACCCAGAGCTTCTTTTGCCCAACAGATAATATTCGTTCTAGAAAGATTATTGCCGAGGCCATAAACGATAATGGTGCGTACTATTGACCACTTAGTATAGCTCCCACTCTTAAGAATTTCCTCCGCCATAACTTTTGACCGTGCATAGTGACTTAATGGATTGGGAAGGTCTTCTTCTTTATAATTTCCTTGGATACCATCGAATATGAAATCCGTGGATAAAAGTTGAAAGTGCGCATTTATCTCTACTGACTGGTCGAATAAATATTTTGTTGCCGTTACATTGACTTGATGACAGGAGGAAGGATCTAACTCACAAACATCAACATTTGTGATGGCTGCTGTATGAATAACATGTGTGGGCCTATATGTTCTCACTAATTCTACTACTGCAGATTCATCACAAATATCTACTGACTTATATCGGCTTTCTGGACATTCCGGGTTTCTGTTTTCGCCTTTGGAACTTGCTAAAAACTCCATCTGCCCGCGACTTAATTGGGAAACAAGTTTTTGACCAAGGAGACCGTTCGATCCAGTAACAAGAATTTTCATAACTCCCATATTGACTTTTTCCTTTTTCGTTGAAACCTAAAATAATGCTTGTGTTCAAGCAACCACGCCATACAGAGATACAACAATATAGGAGATCCCAGGCCAATGAAAGAAAAATAAATAAACCCAACACGTACCTTTGCAGTTTGAATACCTAACTTTCTGGCCCACCATTCGCAGACGCCAAAAGATTGCATTTCGAAGAAAAAAACGATTTTATTCAGAAATCTTTTCATTTAAGTAATACTTTTCCGATTGGACAATTTAAGCATTTTTTATTCTCACAAAGTTCAGAATAAATTTCCAATAATACTTGGGAATCATAAGCATTACAAGGTTTTATTCCGAATTGCTTCCATAAGTTTATAATCCCATTATCATCGGGAGGTAATGTCTTTAATATTTCAATAGCTTCATTCCATGTTATTAAAGAATTTTTCAAAAAAAATGGCAACCAAATATTTATTAAAAGAAAATGAGCCTGGCTTTTATTCGTAACCGCCCATTCAGAATTCATAAGAGTTGATACCTTCTCTACCGCATTGTCTCTTGACTTACAAATGAAATACGCGCTTGGAAAAAGTAACATAAAGTTTTCTAAAGCAATTAACACCGTTGATAGTTTAGCATTAGAATAACTTCTTTTTGTTACCTGTAAATTGGATACCTCATCTTTATAAAAATTTATAAATTCAACTATTTTAAGGCCGCTATTTTGCCAATTTTCGGAGATAAACCTAAAAAGTGGTGTATTCGTATTTTTGCCGAAGCCAACTATTGTCTCCAATTGTAAATTTTGAGTGACTAATTTTGTGGTTTTTCGCAAAAAACGTTTCTGGAAAAGGCTGATCGGATCCACGGAAGAATTAAAAAGTTTTAGTGTAAGGTGCTTTTCACATATAATTACTCTTTTTCTAGTTCTTTTTACATCATCTCTATAAAATGGTATTATGAGATCATCATGCAAAATAATGGTGGGGAATGGCAAGGATGAATCAGAAAGGTCATGTTTCCTAACTACGTGCAAAATAACATTATTGTATTGAGGATCGAAATGGTGCCGGTGTGAAAACCAGTCAGAACTATTTATATGCACTTCGATGTGACCATGCCAAATTAATCCCAGGAATCTAATAGCGGCATACTTGAAATCAGGGCCATTGGCTAATATGTTGTGTACACCCCAACTAATAATTTCTACTGATTGATTTTCTGTACTATTAAAAACGGATGTTTTTAATAGTCTATTTGCCCAGATATATTGAATCCTCTCCTCTCTCTCACGCACATCCTAAGATACAAAAAAAGGTGCGATTAGCGCCTTTTTTTATCTTGGTAATGGACTAGTAAATTTTCTGAAACTTGGGTCAACAGGAACTTTATATTTTGGGTATTCTGAAGGGTTCTCAGTGCCTGGTTCCATTATAACTTTAACAGTTGTTCTTCGGTTTATTTGGTGTAGACGTTCAAACTCTTTTTTATTTGACTCTTTAAATTGATTTATGTAAGCTTCATCTAGCTTTTGTTTAGTTCCATTAATTTCAATAACGGCTGGCTCTCTCTCCCCCATGCCAATTGGTTTAATTCTATCGGCTTCAATTTTAGCTGATTCAACCAAGTATGTGTAAACAGCATTGGCTCTATTTTGAGAAAGCGCATTGTTATGGATATCTGTATCTCGAGCATCGGTATGAGAAAATAAATCGATGCAAATGGTTGGGTTTTGCTTCATTAAATTCACTAAAAATTGAAGGGAATCGTATGAACGACAAGTAGCATCGTCAATGAAGGACCACTGATCGAGGGGATAACGAACTTCAGGAGTACGTATTTCAATTGGAATAAGCGGAATTTCTAAATAAAAATCTGGACCTTCGTCTTCGTTAATGGTAGAAATCTTGGTAGCAATAGCAGGTGAAATATGTCGAGCCTTGGAAGCTTTAATTGTATACTCTTTACCCCCTAAAATATACCTTTTTTTATCTTTCCTTAGCTCCCATTTTTCTGTTTTTCCTGATTCATCTGTAACACCATCCCATTTCTCACCATCGCTCACGGTAATCTCAACTTTAGCACCGTCAATTTTCTTGGATTTATTGCCTAATTCGTAGACCACCACGCGCAGGGAGTACTCTAATGGTTCAATGTCAAACCTCCAAATGTCTGGAGTGAATTCCGCAGACTTACGTTCTGAGGTAAAAAAACCAAATTTTTCCTTGAATTTGAACAAGGAGTCGTCTTTCTTAACTAAATAGTCTATCACTGTTATAGCATAGTCATTCGCCTCTGAGTTAAAAGGGTGACCAAGATTTTTTCTTTCGCCCCAAACAAAATCTTTACTTTTTCGAGCAACTTTAAATATATCCAGTCCACCAATCCCACTGTGACCATCGCTCGCAAAATATAAAATTCCTGATTTTTCGTTATAAGAAGGAAACAACTCATTACCAAACGAGTTTACCTCCTGGCCAAGATTTTTTGGAATTGAGTCCCATACTTTGTTCTTCTTATCATACTGTACATACCACAAATCTCTTCCCCCATAACTCTTTACCCCATTACTTTCTTTCATGTCCGAAGCAAAAACAAGGTATTCATCATTGATTAGGCAAGGATGGCCAACAGAAATGCTATCATCGGATTTTAGAGAAAGTTTAACCGGCTCCTCAAATTCAACTTCCATGTCATCTGGCTTTCCACTAACAGTTGCCGACCAAATATCACAACCTAGATTTTTTTTCTTTGCATTTGGACATCTTGTAAAGTATATGGTTTTTTTCTTTGAGTCAAAGCATACTGTACCTTCATTCTGTGTTGTATTAACTACACCTTTTGAGTCTATATTTTTAACTGCTGTAGGATCACCTTTTTCGTCATATTTTACCATGTATATATCCATGTATTTTTCGCCAGTAATAGGATCTCTATCTGTTCCTACACTTTCTTCCCTACTAGAGCCGAAATAGACCACCGCTCCCTTTCCAACAGGAATACTGTAAGGAGCCATATCGTATTGCTTCGAATTGATTTTTGATTGATTTTCAATTTTATAACGTGACTCTAACTGATCAAAATCTTCATATTCCCTGCACGAGGCTATGGCCTGCTCTACCTTCGGTAACATTGATTTTGACGCTAGAGGTCTGTAGGTTTCATAAGACTTAAGGGCACCTTTAAAATCCTTTGCCATTCGCTGCATTTCTCCTTTGAAGAAATATACTTCTGGCTTGTACTGAAAATATTTAAGTTCAATTGATTTAGAATACCATTCGTTGGCTTTTGCAAATCTTTCCGTCAGTCTGTATGATTCTGCAACGAGAAATGACATTTCACCTCTATCTTTGATTGGGGCTTTGGCTCCCATTTTTGTGTACGCTTTTTCCATCTTAGTGGCAGCCTCAAAATAGCGGCCTGCGTTAAAAGATTTTCTAGCATCCTCTACATATTTTGGTTCCTGCTTTTTTTGTGCTTGTAGGTTAATAGAAAGAAATGAAAAAAGAATAAGGAGTATAGCATGTCTCATAACTAATAATTTGAGATTTCTTAAGTTGAAGTTTACAAATGTATGAAAATTTTAAAAATTCTTACAATATTTTCTCCACCTTTCAAGTAAAGCACTAAAAGCCAGTGGTAAATTAGCTTCTAAGTAAATTTTGCTTGATTTCTCTGGATGAGTAAACCCAAGTGAAAAGGCGTGTAGCGCCTGACCTTCAAGAAGTTCGAAATTATTTTCTACGAACTGCTTATATGAACTTGAAGTAGTTCCTTTTAAAATTCTGTCACCACCATATTCTTTATCATTAAACAATGGATGGCCAATATATTGGAAATGCGCACGGATTTGATGGGTCCTTCCTGTTTCTAATTTACACGAAACGAGTGTTACATATCCAAATCGTTCTTCCACCTCATAGTGTGTAACAGCATGTTTTCCAAAATCGCCAGAAGGAAAGACAGTCATTACCTTACGGTTTTTCAATGATCTTCCAATATGCCCGGTGATTGTTCCTGAAGAGGGTATATCCCCCCAAGCTAAGGCGTAGTATCTTCTCTCAATTGTTCTCTCAAAAAATTGTTTGGCCAGGTGATTAAGCGCAAATTCCGTTTTTGCAATTACCAAGAGGCCCGTAGTATGTTTATCAATACGGTGTACCAATCCCGGTCGACCGAAATAATCCGAAGGCAAGGAAGGAAGTTGTTCGAAATGATAAACTAATGCATTAACTAATGTGTCCTTATAGTTACCATAACCCGGATGAACCACCATATTGGCCTCTTTGTTGACAACGAGTAAACATTCGTCTTCATAAACAATATCCAATGGGATATCTTGGGGTATTAAGGTAATTTCTCTGACAGGGTATGGTAAAACTATGGATATTTCATCTCCTGGCTTTACTTTATAGTTTTGTTTAACGGCTTTGCCTCCTACATGAATATTACCATTTTTTGCCGCAACCTGTATTTTATTTCTTGAGGTATTTGGCAATCGATCCAATAAGAATTTATCAATTCTCGTGATTTCTTGTCCCTTGTCTGCTTTTATCCTATGATGCTCAAATAACTCCTCCTCCTGATCTATCTCTAAGGTAGAATCATCCTCCATCATTGCTTAATGAATTTAAAAACTTTTCCTTTAAAACTTGGAGAACTTAAAAAATAGGTCCCCGAACTGAGATCCTCTATTGAAATATGTGTGCCATTTGTCTTTTTGACTATTGTGCCGAAAATATCCATCACACAAGATTCTATATTCTCCGCGAACTCTCCGCGAATCGTAAGATAATTAGAAGCAGGGTTGGGGAAAATAATAATTTGCTCAAATACGTGTTTATCTGGTATTCCTAAAACACCATTTAATCGGGTAGAAAAGATAGGCCGTATCATAGCAGAACCAGGAAAAGGGGAAGTTAACCAAGAATTTTCACCATCTACACTATAAAAAATCTCATTGGAATGATTAGTATTTCTATCGAGCCCCGCGTTCAATCGTTGAGGGTCGATTTGCCTCCAGCCAACATAGAATCTCTTTGGGACAGCTAACTTCATCGTATCTACAAGATAGTAAGAATGGAAATAATTTTCTCCGTACCCCGAAATTGGTGCCCGCGGAAAAAAAACATCATCCTCATAAAGCACTGATCCAGGTTTGCCATTGATGTCGTCCCAAACCGTTAGTAGAAAAAGTTTATCTGAAACATCATTCACTGAGGGCACAAAACAAATAGAAACACCTAAAATAGAATCCTCCTCATAAGCCTCATAACCTATGGCCAACCTTGATTGCGCCCCAGTAGGTCCGAATGCTGCTTCTGCTGTGCCGTCATCATAACTGTAATAATTGTAAAAAGACTGATATAGTAATGTGGAATCGTTGGCTCCAAAATTTGGAAATTGCGCAGAGGCAGAGGATTTTACTTCAAAAACCTGTTGATTACCTGGCTTAGTTTTATCAAATTCATATCCTAGGGTCAAGTCATGAATTGACTGATGTGTGGTCCTTGGCTGAAAGTTAATATTTCCCTGTGCCAACGTGAATCCATTGAGAACATAATTTCCCTCGAGTGCGCTGTTGTAAAATATATTGACCTGACCATTTTGGTAATTTTCAGGTAAGGGGCTTCCATTGTGAACGTATACTTCTAATGAATCCGTCATTTTATTATCCGTAGTATTTTGGTAATGATCCCAAGGTACAGAGGTGTAGGTATCAATTAACGATAGCAAAGGGTATGAAAAAGCGAAGTCTTTAAATAGTGTATCGGTTTGAAATGATAAACTTCTTAAATGTATGTAATCCAAATGAAAGTGATCCAAAGCGCCGGCAAGAGATCCATAATTTCTGAATCTAAATTTAAAGCCGTCACTCAAATAAACTGGATCTTTCACTGCAACAGTAACGGCCTGAAAAGGGCGATTACTTTCACCAGCTGTGGACCATACACGCTGCCAATTAGCATTGGCATTTTGATAAAATTCTAAGACTAGACTATCGCCGTTCTCTGGTTCATCGCCTAATCCTTGAGGTTGAAATAAGAAACTGAGGTAAATAGAATCTCCTGGACTGAAAGAAGATAAATTAATATTTTTTGAGGTTAATTTATCTGCATAATTAGGTGAGATTGAACCATATTGGTATGGATTGCCATTTTCATCAAGCCCATCGAATGTTACTACGCCAAGAGATCGTGGATTAAAGGCAAATCGATTATTTAGATAGGCATAAGAATCCGCCCAATATTTACTTGGGTCAGATATCGCCTGAAAAAAAACACGAACACTGTCTTGAATATACGGCGGGTTGGTAAGCCAAACGGTATCTATAGGATTGATTGAGACATCATTAATCGTATCGAATAAATAATAAGGAGGGTAAAGAAATTGCTGATCGTATTGAACTGGAAAAATAGAAAAATCAGCGATACTAACTGGTGTAGATGAAAAACTAGAGTCCACGAATTCTCCTGTTTGCATGTTAAAAATTCTTTTAAACGTTTGTTGACTGGTAAATGACACTGACGATTCTAAAGGCAGTTGAGTTATTGGATTCCTCAGTTTATAAAACACTGATGAAGTGACTGATGGGTCGTTAAAATCCGGAAAATACTCTTGAAATTTATTTGACGAAAAATCATCAAATATCGGAAGTTGTAGTGTATCAGTGGTAAATATAAAGGTGCTATCAATATTCACTACGCCTTCTTTTAGTCTATCTTTTTGAATACTTGGATTGGTAAGCATTGGCGAACACTCCATATGCTGTGAAAACCCTTGTTTTACAAAAAATCCAACAAAAAATAAAAGAATTTTAATCGTCCTCTGGTCTAATAACATCGTTGTTTGGATTAGCGGCCTCTATTGTGATGGTTATTTGCGTGGCTTTGAAAATTGTGCCTCCCTCGTAGAACTCTGGGGTTTGTCGTGAAATTGGTGTGCCGGTTGAATCTTGATTACTTGAACAATTTACACAATTTATTACAATATTTTCCAAACCTAATGTATCCAAAACAATTAATGCATCAGATAAATATAATCCTACAAGATTCGGAATAGCTATAGGCTGCCCCTGATCATTTTGTCCGACAATCAAGGTTATATTAGCTCCAATTGGCACCTTGGTGCCCTCTGTTATCTGCATTCCATTGAATAATTGATCCAAGACAGAACCATTAGCTTCTGTTGTAGGTCTGTATTGAATGATACTATTTAATCCTCTTCGTTTTAAAATATCTTGTGCAAATTGCACTTGTTTATTTATTAGACTCGGCATTGCTACTAATTCAAACTTCTTGGAAAGTCTTAATCCTATGATTCGCCCAGACTTTACGTAAACTCCTGAGCTATCTGTTGGATCCACTAGTTGTTCAAGAACGGTTCCAACGGGTAATTCCGGTCTGTAAATACTGTCTAAAATTTGATACCCTAAATTTAGCTCATCTAACTTGCTTTTCGCCTGATCAACATGTAAGCCCTTCAAATTTGGAACTTTAATTTTCTCACCGTGATTGGTGCTAACGTCCAAATAAATTAACGTAAAGAAAACTGCTACTAGATAAAAAAGAATAAGTAAGCCTATTTGCTTGACAAAAAATTTTGAGATTACGAACCGTTTCAGCTTATTCCACATTTCAGAATTATTAAAACAAAGATACTAAATTTAAAAGTTTGGTGTCAACGAATGAGAGGTAAAGAAATCTTCGATATAATCCACAGCTTCTTCCGTTGAGTCGACCACTTTGTACAAATTCAAGTCCTCAGCAGAAATATTTTTTTCAGTAAGCAACATCGTAGCTTCAATCCACTTCATGAGGCCCGACCAGTAATCTTTGCCTACGAAAACAACAGGTCTTCTTTTAATTTTTTTCGTTTGAATCAAGGTCAATGCCTCGAATGCTTCATCAAGAGTACCGAAGCCACCAGGCATAATGATAAAAGCCTGTGAATACTTTACAAAGATAACTTTTCGGACAAAAAAATAATTGAATTGTAGATTGTGTTCTTGATCGATATATGGATTATGATTTTGCTCGAAAGGTAAATCAATATTTAATCCTACCGATGCTGTCTTTCCTTTTTGGGCGCCTCTATTTGCTGCCTCCATTATACCTGGTCCGCCTCCTGAAATAATTCCGTAACCTTTGGATGCTAATTTTTCTGCCATATCCACAGACTGCTGATAATAGCGGTTATCTTCTTTTGTTCTAGCAGAACCAAAAATTGAAATGCATGGTCCAATTTTAGCCATTCGATCATAAGCCTCAACGAACTCAGACATTATTTTAAAAATCGACCAGCTGTCGTTACTTTTAATGTCATTCCAATCTTTTCTTGTGTTTTCCATTTGTTAATTTTATCAAATATACTTATCTAATCAAAGTCATCAAGTCCTCGCTGAAATAATAGCTAACTTTGAAACGTGAATAAAAGGAAAATAGTGTGCATTCTCCTGCTTTTGCTTTCGTATGGCCCAACGAAGGCTGAAAATGTTGGAATTAATGATACATTTCCAACTAGATGCAAAAAAATATGGGTAAGTGCATCCTTATCCTCTGCTGCAATTGGAAGTCAAGCCGCTCTTTACAGTTTATGGTACACCCCATACAATTCTGGGAGTTTTCATTTTTTCAATGATTGGAATGAATGGGGTAAAATGGATAAATTAGGCCATGCCTATAGCGCATTTGCTTTAACCTCATCAACCTACGATATACTGTATTGGTCAGGTTTTTCAAAAAACAAGAGCTTACTAATTGCAGCTACAGCCTCCTGGGCATATCAAGGGTTTATAGAAGTAATGGATGGCTTTAGCGACGGATGGGGGTTTTCGGTTCCTGACTTACTTTTCAATAGCATAGGGACAGGATTATTTGTGTTGGATAAAAAATTAGGCTCTTCGGTTATTTTACCTAAATTTTCTTACTCACCTAGTTCGTATGCACAACTCAGGCCTAAGATTCTCGGTGCTAATACATTCGAACGTGTTCTCAAAGATTACAATGGCCAAACCTACTGGTTAGGAATAAAACCGACTGTAATTATCCCTTCGTGGAAAGCAAAGTGGCTTATGATTTCCATTGGATACAGTATAAATGAACGCCTAATTGGTGATCAATCGATAGCTCAAATAGATGGAAGAACTTATACCTCTCATGGACAATTAGTCTTCTCACTGGATATTGATCCTAGGGAATTACCTATCCGTAATAAAGTCTTGAAGAAACTTTTTTATCCGCTAAAATTTATCAAAATTCCATTTCCTGCATTTTCGATTGAAAAAGGAAAAGGTAAATTTTATCCCCTTTATTTTTAAAGTTCAAAGTGAACTGTTCTGCCTAATTTAATAATTGTTCATTTGAGTGTTCGCAATCGTACCAGTAAAATACTTAAATATTGAAAATCAATAATTTAATCGAAGCGAGAGCTATTTTGTGAATATTACCGAACAATCTTCGGCCTTGAATTTCTTGGTTTTAGCTACTGAACTGAAACCGTTAATTTTTAAAATTTCTGCAAGAACATTTTTAAAAAATTTCAGTTTCAGAAAGGAGTTAAAATTGTTCGCTACGAGTTGTAAATACATGTTTAACAATAACTTGCGAACAAAAATAAATTCAGAGCCTTGATTTTTTAGCTTCGCTGCTACTCCGTGGTGATTCTTTTTCATCAAGGAAAAAGAATGGCAAATGAAAATATTAACTCAATTTGGGATTTTCATTAGGATTATAATTTTAACTATTGGTGCTAAGAAAGCGCACACTCAATTGTTCACTTACTATTAATTGATTTGCGCGCGGCACTCAAGTTATCTTGTAGATTTCTCTCGAGCAAATCTCCGTATTTACATAAATCTATCTGAAGTTCACTTATACTTTAAGTGTTCTTTGGGGAGAAAGTCACTTCAAAAAGTGTTGGCCAATATTTCCCGGTAAGAAAAAATGTTTTGGTGCTTTTTTTATAGGCAATTCCATTCAATACCTCCGGCCTTGTAGAGGATGCATTTGTAGCTGATCGAATTTGGTTGACTATGTTAAAGCAATTAATTAAGTCTTTTACCCTTCCGGTTGACGGCTCTATACTAACCAAAATGTCTTCCTGCCAAACATTCGCGTAAATTAATCCATTCACAAATTCCAACTCATTTAAATTCGAAACAATGCTTTTATCTGTGGCAACCTGTATTGTCTTGACTACCTCAAAAGTTATGGGATTTCTAAAAGTCAAGGTGGAGGAACCGTTTGACATAATCAAGTATTCTCCGTCGTTGCAAAGTCCCCAACCCTCACCTTCGTACTTGAATTCGCCAATTTTTTTTAAGGTATTTTTATCGTAAACAAAGCAAATTTGTTGTTGCCAAGTGAGCTGATATAATTTGTCGTCCATTATAGTAATTCCCTCTCCAAAATTTGGTATTGGAACTGAAACTTTTGTCGATTGACTTCCAGTCTTGAAATCTACCTTGGCTACGTAAGTGGCTCCGGTATAGGATGGGTCTCCTGTTCCTTCATACAATTGATCTCCGTCAAATTCAAGTCCCTGGGTAAAACTAGTTGGTAGATGAGAAAAAGAGGTCCTCACAGTAGTTTCGTATACATTAAAAGGTAAATCGGATAGAACATCTAAAGTTACGGTTTGATCGAATGATTTGCCTTTTTCTGTCTCTCCAATAAACTTGATATCATACTTACCTATTCCTGACTTTACGGTGTTAAAGTTATATATGAAACTACCTTTTACATTTTTCCAAATTTTTAAGGTGTCATCCAACTGAATGGCAACGAGAACCTTTAACTTATCATTGACTTGCAATTTTACCGGAATTTCTTGACCTAGCTTCCCCTGTAATTCCCCTTCATTAGAAATTGTAAAAGGAAATTGTTGCTCCTCCTGTTTTTGTTCCTCGTTGTTGCACGAAGAGATAAAAAGCAGAAAAAAACAAAAAATGTAACGGACAGCGAGCTTTATTCCTTGCATAACTTATTGATTATTTGCCAATCTATGGAACCATGGGATCCGTGATACACAACTTTTTTATTTTTAAGCAAAATTGCCTGTGGCGATTCATGAAATACACCCGTAACCTCTGCAATATAGTTAGAAATATTTCGGAATTGAATTAGGTCCAAAAACAAGGGGTTAACAAACTGCTGATCTATTTGATCTTCTGCTCGTCTTAATACCATAGTTGAAATACTACACCTTGTTGAATGCTTAAATAATAATTGAGGTGAAACTACACTGTCCTCAATACATTGTTCTACTTGACTTATATTGTCTAAGTTGGTCCAAGTCATATTCCGGATTGAAATTGTTTTAAAAATCTTGCGTCATTTTCGGAATACATACGCAAATCAGCTACGCGATATTTCAACTGTGCAATTCTTTCTACTCCCATTCCAAAGGCGAATCCTGAATATTTCTTTGCATCGATCCCACAGGCAGTTAAAACATTGGGGTCAACCATTCCACATCCCATAATTTCGAGCCAACCAGAATATTTGCAGACATTACACCCTTTTTGATTGCACAAAGAACAAGATACATCAACCTCAGCACTCGGTTCTGTAAAAGGGAAATAAGAAGGTCTCATGCGAATCTGCGCTTGACTACCGAACATTTCTTTGGCAAAATGTAATAATGTCTGCTTTAAATCCGCAAAAGAAACGCCTTTGTCAATATATAAACCCTCAATTTGATGAAAAAAACAGTGTGCACGTGCAGAAATTGCTTCATTTCGGTATACTCGACCCGGGGAAATTGTCCTAATGGGAGGAGGCGTCGATTCCATAACCCTTACTTGCACTGAACTCGTGTGAGTACGCAGAGCCATTTCCCGCTCGTCTTTTTGGATAAAAAAAGTATCCTGCATATCTCGTGCTGGATGTTCAGGTGGGAAATTTAGTGCTGAGAAATTATGCCAGTCATCTTCGATTTCAGGCCCCTCAGAAATTGTAAAACCAATTCGCTTGAATATCCCTATAATTTCATCTCTCACCAACGAAAGAGGATGATGAGAGCCAACAGGGGAACTTTCTGAAGGTCTGGACACATCAATTCTTTTATTTAAAGATTTATTACCTTTCTGATCATATTGGAAGGAATTAAATTTCTCTTCAGCCAAAATCTTAAGACTATTGAGCTCTAGACCTAGTACTTTTTTGTCTTCATTTGCCACATTTTTCAAGTCGCTAAATAAATCTTTGATACAATTTTTTGAGCCAAGAAATTTAATTCGAAAATCTTCTAATTGCGTTGAATTCTGTAAGTCAAAATTTATGATTTCCTCCCGAATTTGTGCTATTTTGTCTTGAATCATAGTCAAAGTGTAACTTTTTTAGTGCTCAAAGTGTTTAACAAAGTTACAACAATCTGTTGAAAATGAAGTACAGTGGATATGCATTATTGCTGATGTCAATTCTCGTTTGCAGCTCTTGCTACAAAGAGTCGACAACCATGGTGACCGTAAAAGCGCAATCTATAACGGGAGAGCTGATTGAAGGAGCTCAAGTTCGACTATTCGCTGAACCATCTGAAAATGCAACAAGTGAAACCGAAATTTTAGCCGACTATACGAAAGTCACCAATTCGTCAGGAATAGCCTATTTCAATTTGATGAATATATATGAACCTGGACAGAGTGGTGTTGGTATTTTTAAAGTTAGAGGGCAATTTCAGAACCTAATGGGTGAGGAAATTATAGAGGTAATACAGGAAAAAAATAATTACCTATCACTTGTGTTACAGTGAAAAATGAGAAAAGAATATATAAATTTTTACGTTTTGAATTATTTAAATTAAATTTGAGTTATGAATAAAAAGTCAATCCTAATTTTTAGCGGTTTAATAGGTTTATTTTTATTGTTCTCTGGATGTGAACCAAGAGAACCAGCGATATTGAAAGTTTTTGTTCGATCCTCAACAAATCAACTCATCAATGGGGCAAAAGTAATTGTCATCGGCGACCAACAAAGTACACCTCCTACTCAGGATTTTGTGGATACTTCTTACACTAATTCCTCTGGTTTTAGTGTTGTTGATATGGACCAATATTTCGACCAATATCGTGATGGAAAAGAAAATACTTTGGGTTATTTCGATATCGTAGTAAAATATAACAATAAAGTTGCCTACAGTGAAACACGCTGTAGAATCCACACAACGTCCGTAGAGACAATCTATTTACCTAATTAAATCAATATGAAATATTTCCTACTCTCTTTGTTGTTTATCGGTGTTCTTTTTACGACCTCTTGTCGTAAGAAAAAAGACACCATTGCAAATATATACGTGCTAGATGAAAATAACGTACCCGTAAACGCGGCGATGGTAGTTTTGTATGGAACCAACACGGGAGGCACCCCACAACAAGTTGCGGTGTTTGACACAGCATATACCAATACTGCGGGAACGGCAACCTTCAATTTTAATGAGATATACCAGTTAGGTCAAGCAGGAGTGGCAGTATTAGATATCAAAGCTCAAAAATTAAATAAAATAGGTCAAGGAATAATTAAAATCGAGGCTGAAAAAGTGAATGAAGAAACTGTTAATATTCAATAACAGACATTAGGCACAAATTTTCCGAGGCTCACTTTCTTTCAGTATTTCTAGTGTGAAAAGTTCTAAAGGCCAATTGAGTTGCTGGAATTTCCCGCAATAGTAAACTTCATCTGAAATACTCTCTGATTCTATATAATCGTAAAAATTCAACGAAACGAAGTGTTGCTGAAAATGATTTATTAATATATTCAGCGCATCAATTGGCAGTTCCAATTGCGATTCGAATCGAAAATTTTCTTTATTAACCTCTGTTTCTAACATAATTTTGTCCTGAAATGTGTTAAAACGCAATTTTTTGATGTTATAGTTCATGATATTCAATTTATAATTCAAAATTCTGCTATATGATCGTAATCAATTTACGTTCTAAAATTATTGTAATCGCTATCCGTAGATATTGCTTAACTTTGAGGGATGTCTGAAGATTCAAACATGTCATTTTTAGGCCATCTCGAAGAATTAAGATGGAGGCTAGTGAGAATTGCCGCTGCTATTCTTTTGGTAGGAATTATTATTTGGATTTTCCAAGGTTATATCATGGACTATTTATTTTTATCCATGATTAAATCAGATTTCATCACCTTCAAATATCTTTGTAGTATTTTAGGTGTTTGTGTGGAGGATTCCCCTGTCAAAATGCAAAGCACGACCGTTTCTGGACAATTCTCTTATGCAATGATGTTAAGTATAATTGGCGGCGTTGTTGGTGCTTTTCCTTATATAGTATACCAACTCTGGAAGTTTATCGAACCTGGTTTAAAATTTAAAGAGAAAAGTAATGTCAAAGGAATCGTATTCTATATCAGTCTTTTATTTTTCATAGGTATCCTATTTGGGTATTTCATAGTTGCGCCGTTAAGTGTTCAGTTTTTCGGAACTTTCAGTATCAGCAACCAAATTGAAAATAACTTCACCATAAGTTCGTACATGAGCATGATTTTGTCAACGATCTTTTACTGTGGATTGTTTTTTTTATTACCCGTGGTAAGTTATTTCCTCACGCGAATTGGACTGTTTAACAGTGATTTCTTAAAAAAATATAGGCGACATGCGATAGTAGTAATACTTGTTCTTGCGGCCATCATTACACCTCCAGATGTGATTTCGCAAGTGATTGTGACAATACCCATTTATATTCTTTACGAGATTAGTATTTTGGTGTCAGTTCGGGTTGAAAAACAATTAGAAAAGGATGAATCGAATACATAAGATTTTCATTGCATTCATCTCGTTGTTGCTTGGTTTATTTGCTTTTGGGCAACAGACTACACTTAAAGGTCAAGTGTTAGATGGAATGAACAAACAACCTTTGCCATTTGCTAAAATCCAATTTTACAACTCTAAAATTGGTACTGTAACTGATACACTAGGGAACTTTTATTTACAAACGTATTACGCCACGGATTCAATAAAAGTTAGTTTTTCAGGATACCTCTCAAAAACAGTTAAAATTCAAAAAGATAAAGAACAAGAATTAGTTATTGAACTAAACATACTCTCGGGTACGCTTAACGAAGTACGACTAAAAGCACCGGATGAAATGCCTTCTACACGCTTACACAAGCGAGTGATTGCTTATAAAAGTATAAATAACAAAGAAAAACTTGATGCCTACGAATACGAACTTTACAATAAAATACAACTAGACCTCAATAACTTAAATGCTAATTTCGAATCGAATGGTCTTGTAAAAAGATTAGATGTAGTAATTGATTTTTTGGATTCCAATGATCGTTCAGGAAAATTTCTGCCTGTAGTGTTAAGTGAAACTGTATCAGATTTTTATTTTAAAAATAATCCCAAGAAAAAAAGAGAGGTGATAAAAGGAACGCAAATAACAGGGATTGAAAATCTACAAGTGAATCAGTTTTTTGGTGATATGTACCTAGACCTTAATGTCTACGACAATGTTTACGACATGTTCAATAAGTCGTTTATTTCTCCACTTGCTCCATATGCCCGTAATTTTTATAAATTTTATCTAGAGGATTCTGCTTTTATTGACAATGATTGGTGTTACAAATTGAGGTTTTTACCAAAAAGAAAAGGAGATTTGACATTTTATGGAGAGATGTGGATTAACGATACAACATATGCGGTCAAAAAAATTAATGCCAATTTATCTGACAATGCCAATCTCAACTACATCCAAGATTTTTACTTTGAACAAGAATTTGATCAAGTAGAAAAAGAAGTGTGGATGCTCACAGAAGAAAAAATTATCGCAGAGTTTAAACTCACCAAAGATTCTAAAATCTATGGACTCTATGGAAGAAAATATGGTAGCCGAAGAAATTTTAAAGTCAACACGAAGAGAGAGCCAGAATTCTACAATTCGAATTCATCTATCGAAATTCAAGACGGGGCAAAAAATAGAGGTAAATCTTATTGGGACTCGATCAGACATCCTCCGTTGAACATTCAAGAGGTAAAAATCGGAAATATGATTGATTCCCTAGAAAAAACACCATTTTTCAAAACAGTTAAAAATTTCACCTATTTTACAACAACTGGTTATTGGCCCTTCGGAAAATTTGAATTAGGAAGCGCCTTTTTTACCTTCAGTTATAATCGGGTTGAAAAATTTAGAACGGCATTGGCATTGCGTACTTCGAATAATTTTTCGAGAAGGGTTGAATTTGGTGGAAGATTGGCATATGGTTTTGGCGATGAACGATTTAAATATGGTGGTCTTGTACGTTACAATATTACACCGAAAAAAAGGGGTATGTGGAGTACTTATTATAATTACGACATCGAACAAATTGGGCAATCACCAACTGCAGCAACGGTAGGCTCAACATTTGGAACAGCATTGAATACGAGAGCATTGGATAAATTGACTTTTGTAACAAAAGTGGGGACCAATCTTGAAAAAGACATTAAAAAAGACATTATTGTTTTTGCCGGTGCCGAATGGAAAGAATATACACCCTTAGGTTTGGCAAATTATCGAAAAGTAAATCCATTGAATCCATTGGATACCCTAAATAGTGACAGAATTAAGACAACAGAATTTCTTTTTCGCTGCAGATGGACAAAAGATGAAGAATTTATCGCTGGTTCCTTTGACCGGACAAGTATGCGTTCTGTTTATCCTATACTTTCCCTACAAGCAATCATTGGTGTAAAAGGTATTATGGGAAGTCAATATAATTATCAAAAACTTGAATTCCAACTCGAACATAATACACAAGTAGGTGCTTTGGGTCGGATGCGTTACGGAATGACAGCGGGTTATATTTTTGGAAATACAGCCTACCCATTTCTTAAAGTTCATGAAGGAAATCAATCCTTATGGTTGCTAACAACAGCCTTTAATAAAATGAATTTCTTGGAATTCATTTCTGATCGCTACATAATGGCTTTCTCTGAAAATCATTGGGAAGGATTGTTGTTTGACCGCCTACCAGGAATTAAAAAACTAAAGCTCCGACTCGTGACTAATGTGCGTGCGGTGTATGGAGACATTAGTGATCGACACCAAGAAGAAATGATTATACCAGATTTTGTTCGAAGGTTTGGAAATATCCCCTATGTAGAAGCAGCTGTAGGGATTGAAAATATCGCCAAATTTTTACGCGTTGACCTGGTATATCGAGCCACGCATCAAATTCCTAATGTCAGTCCATTGGGAATATTGTTTCGCTTAGACCTCTATTTTTAATAACTTCGTTTTGTGAAGCTACATACCCAACATATTGAAAAAACCTATAAAGGTCGAAAAGTAGTAAACAATGTCTCTTTTGAGGTTAATCAGGGAGAAATTGTAGGGCTTTTAGGCCCGAACGGTGCAGGAAAAACAACTTCTTTTTACATGATTGTTGGTCTCGTAAGACCGGATAATGGCAAAGTATTTCTAGACGACATTGAAATTACAAAATTGCCGATGTACAAAAGAGCACAAATGGGACTAGGATACCTACCACAAGAAATATCTGTATTTCGTAAATTGAGTGTTGAAGACAATATCATGGCCATATTGGAAATGACTGACATGAATAAAATTGTTAGGCAGCAGAAACTAGAGCAGCTTCTTGACGAATTCAGCCTTCAGCATGTAAGAAAGAGTTTGGGGGATAAATTGTCTGGCGGAGAAAAAAGACGAACAGAAATCGCTAGAGCCTTAGCGACAGATCCAAAATTTGTACTTCTTGATGAACCCTTTGCTGGGGTTGATCCAATTGCCGTAGAAGATATTCAGAGTATTATTTGGGAGCTTAAAAAGCGTAATATTGGTATCCTGATCACTGATCATAATGTACAAGAAACATTGTCTATAACAGACCGTGCATACCTATTATTTGAAGGAAGTATTTTAAAATCAGGAACCGCTGAGGAGCTGGCTTCAGATGAGCAAGTACGAAAGGTGTACCTTGGTCAAAATTTTATTTTAAGGAAGAAATAAATCCCTTATTTGACAAGATTTACAAAACCTTGTAATAATCTCCATTCTTGGGGCGAATCGCATCCACGGTATTTCAATGTCCATATATACGCGTCGTCTTGACAAGGTTTAGATTCATACATCCCGTTCCAACCAGTTAGCATATCCTCTGTATAAAAAACACGCTCCCCCCATTTGTTGAACACAGAAAATTGCCATCCGTTTGTTTCAAAATCAGTCTTAGGAATAAAAATATCATTTATCTCATTACCATCCGGAATGAATGTATTGGGGACGTAAATAGCGAATGGTTCGATCATGATTGTATTGCGTGCTGAATCTGAACATCCGTATTGATTTGTTACAATTTGCAGTGGCGAATCGGTTCCTACATTCACATATGTATGTGTGAAATTGGCTTCCGTGGACCCAAATCCGTTGTCGAATAAATAGATGTATTGGTTGCCGTCCTGAGATTGGTCAGTAAACGTTATCTCGGCATTACAAATATCTGTTAACTGTGGGGAAACATTAAAGCCTGCTATTGGATTGGGATAAACAACCACAAGGTCTTGCTGCAATAAAAAAAGCGTATCAATACAACCAGTAGTGGTTATCATAGTAAGGCCAACACTGTAACTCCCCACTTCCGTATAAAGATGACTAGGACTGAACGATTGTGAGGATCCTCCATCGCCAAAATTCCATGTATAACTTGCAGGCCCATCGCTAAAACTCTCGTTGACAAAAACTGCAGTAGAAGGAGCGCACTGCAACGAATTTACGTATTGAAAGTCTATAGAAGGTTCACCAAAAATCCTCACCACAGAAAAGACAGTATCAGAGCAAATATCATAGCGACCAATCAGCATAACCGGCTGAAAACCAAAATCAGTATATTGGACATCTTGGACATCTTCTGTTGTCGCACCAGAAGGTGCAGCCTCCGGTCCAAATACCCATTCCAAGGTATAATTTGGGGGCCCTGTTACGTTGGCATTAAAATCGAATAGCCCATCAGTTATACATAATGAATCTTCATGTTCTATCGACATTGTCAATGGGTCTAATACAGTTATTTGAATATCACTAGTATCTGTGCAACCCGGGGTAGAACTGGCAATTAATTGAACTGTGTAATTTCCAGGGTTACTGTAAAAATGTATCGGTTCAAAATTTGTAGACTGGTCAGAGGGAGAATTATTCTCCCCAAAGTCCCACAAATACAAAACGGAGTTCTGAGAATTATTTTCAAAAGGAATAGTCAAGCCCAGGCACTGTTCATTTATCGGTGCATTAAAACTACTAATAGGTTCATCAAAAATGAAAATAGAATCTGTATAACTCGTTTGACAATCCCCATCATCGCCGTTGAGTGTGATTACATGAAATCCGGGTTGAGAAAATGTCACATCATTAACAAGTAATGTGCTAATATCCCCGACGTTAGCCGCCTGATTAAAATCCCAAGAAAAATTTGCAGAAGGATTCGACATATTGCCAACAAAATCAAACGAATGGTTCAAAATACACAGCGAATCTTGGCTTGCCCAAGAGATGCTAAAAGGATTGTTTATGGTAATACTCATGTAAGCGGTATCCGTACATGGCTGACCAGGGTTTACGATGAGGGAGGCAACATAAGTCCCTGGTTGTGGATAAGTGTAAGAAGGCGTAAAAACAGAACTTACATCGCTTGTAGTGCCCGTTACTCCAAAATCCCAGGCATAACTCGATCCTCCGTATGAATTATTTTCAAATTGTACCGTTAAGCCCTGGCAAAAGGAAATAAACGTGGACAACTCCTCTTGTTCGGGAAGGATTGCTTGCAAGGTAATATTGCAATTAAATACCCTAAAGACAAAATCTCGAATTGTCTGCCCAACAAAAACACCATTTCTATATTCTTTCACAACAATACCTACCACAAATAAACCAATCAAACTGGGGTTCACGGTTAAAATACCCGTTTGCGCGTTTATTGATGTTCCCGATCCCGGGCCTAGTGGTAATTGTGCATTGAAAGGTGCTATCCACTGTACAGGAAAATAAGGAGGAGGTAGGGCTTGATTTGGTGCAGGATTTGCCGACGATCCACCGGTAAAAGGAGTAATTAAGGCATACGACAAAGAATCCCCGTCGGGGTCTGTAGCGGAATGGTCAATAACTTTTTCTTCGTTATTACACAACAAAATTGGAGGGTAATTCGTAAACCTTGGGCTACTATTGTTGGTAAAGCCAGTTTCTGATCCAGGGACATGAGTGGTAAGTGTCAATCCTGCATCGTCTGGATTAATTAGATTACTAATATTTGGACCTCTGCAGCAACGCTGGTAACTGATTGTATAACCCCCAGGAATAGGAGGCAAAGTAACTACTACAGTATAAATGGCTCGTTGTACACAAATATTACTTGGAGGTGTCGCGCAGGGATTATTAAATTGCAAGGGCAACACAATACTGCCAGGAAAGGGAACACTTAAGTCTTGAATCAAGGCCCCAGAGGCATTATAAATCGTTAATTTCAAGGGGTCATCGTATTCTGCACCAGTCGAATTGCAATCTCGATACAAGGTGATAAAAAACCGATACTGATTATTTCCTAAATAATCATAATAAATATCGCCACCTATTATATGAGAGGCCCGCACCGAAATAAGGGAAAATAAAATAAAAACGATGGCTACAATTCTCATATTTGTAATCTATAGACGTAAAATTACGTCAAATGTTATCCATTTAAGTCAAAAGAGTGCCAATTCTCAATACCTTCTTCATATTGAAATCCTAATTCTTTTACAATTTTTGAGCCATCAACTTGCTTAGAAAAAGAGTTGGTGTCATCTGACTTCAAATAATAATTACGCAGTGTTTTGGCGGCGTTTTGATAATAACTCGCTCTTGTTGGGTGTTTTGGATAAACTAGATTGTATAAAGAGGCTTTTTTTTCTTGTTTTAGAAGCACTAGTATTGCCGAACAAATATCAAAAGAATGAATTAGATTGACTATATTATTTCCAAATTCGATTTTATCTTTCTTGATTAAATGGGTAATAGGATGTCGTTTCGGTCCAATAAGACCTCCTAATCTCAAAATAACCTGGTATTGTTTTGTTAGAACTACTTGTTCTGCCTCTGCAACCAAATGATTTTCTTGTATGGGTGAAGATTCGTAAATTATCCCTTCTTGAAAATTATATACGCCTATTGAACTCATAAAAATTAATTGAGTTTGGTCAGATAGCTGCTTAATTATTGAATTGATAACCTCTGGATATTTCTCAAAAGGAGGTAAACAAATTAGTACATGTGTATAAGGTGAAATATCCCCTGAAAAATGACACTCCCCATTCTCATAGGAAACCACGATTCGTTCAGAGGCTTTAGTTATTCCTTCTAATTTTTCCTTCGATCGCGAACACACACCAACATGGTAACCCTCATTAAAGAGTTTATCCACGATTTGCTTGCCAAGCCAACCAACTCCTATAACGAGTATTTTCTTCATCTATGTAGTAAACGAGAAAATCCAAAAAGTGTTCTTTATTAAGAGGAACTACTTAGCGACAAGTGTAGTCATACTTACACAGGCATTCGTAAGCATTTGTATTTTACCGCTTGCTGATTGAAAACCATTAAATCATGTAAAATTATACAAGCAGTTTTGTCATAGATAACAAATTGACAAATAAAAAAACATGAACAACGCTCGTAAAAATCTCCAAATTATTTTCCTTCTAGGTATTATTCTATTCAGTGCATTTATTTCTTCAGCTCAACAAGGTAAAATTTGGGCAACCATCCAAAATAAAGACATCCCTGTGTTAGCAAACAATCGTTTGTTATCGAACAATATAAGTTTTAATGAGGCTATAACTAACTTAAACATTGTTTCCATTGAAAAAGCTCTTCCAGCATCGAAAAACGAAAAGCTTCAGCACGTTTATGAGATTACCTGCACATGTAACGAAGCGGATTTATACGCTACTCTTGTAAATTCAGTTGAGGTAGTTAGCGGTGAGACATATGCTCCAACATACGAAACATTAAATAGCCCAAATGATTACTTAACAACTTTTTCGGCTGACTATGCTTTAGACTTAATTGATGCGCAAGGAGCATGGAACATCACGCACGGAAACAGCAATGTGGTAATCGCAATTTCTGATCAAAACTATTATCAACATCATGAAGAACTTTCTGGAAAGATCACTTATTACGATTCAACAAATACCGCTACTCGTACCCACGGAACTGCAGTAGCCATACTAGCTGCTGGTAATACAAACAACGGAATTGGAAAATCATCAATTGGTTATAATAGCCAATTGGCTCTGTACAGAATGAACTATAATGATGTGTTAGTCGCTTCTTATGCAGGTGCTAAAGTTGTAAATCTAAGTTGGACTTCCGGTTGTTCATATAACCAGTATGCTCAGGACGTGGTAAATGAAGTATACAACAACGGAACTTTTATAATTGCTGCTGCAGGAAATGGAACAACGTGTGGAGGAGCAGATAATTTAGTATATCCTGCTTCATTTGCAAATGTATTTTCTGTTACCAGTGTTGGTCCATATGACAATCATGAGAGAACCATTGGTAATGCAGCTACTACACATCAGCATAACAATACCGTAGACTTAAGTGCCCCAGGATACGATGTTGCCATTAGTGCTGCTTCAGGATGGTATTTAACGAATAGTGGTACATCTTATGCCGCACCTCAAGTTGCTGGAACCGTTGCGCTAATGTTATCAATGAACCCTTGTTTAACGCCTTCAAATATTGAATTTATTTTAAAAGCAAGCTCGGTAAGCATTGATGGATTAAACCCCTTGTATTCAGGTAAAATTGGAGTCGGTCGTTTGGATGCTGCTGCTGCCGTAGAAATGGCTCAAAATTGGGTAAGTATTCGCGTAGAGGCAAGCACTTCTACCAAATGCTTTGAAAATAGCGGAGAAATTGAACTAACGATTAACGGTACCGCCCCATTTCAAGCTGCATGGAGTAACGGCGAAACCGGATTAATTATCGATAGCCTTGCTGGTGGAGCATATAGCGTTACAGTAACCGATGCCTTGGGTTGTACCACAGATACAACGATTTTCGTTGAAGCTTTTGTTCCAATGGCGTTTAGTGCGATAATAACGAATGTGAGCTGCAACGGATCAACAAATGGTTCAATCGTTATAACCATGACTCAAGGTAATGCAGTAAATTTCTGGTGGGATTATAATGATATTACTACTGAAGATATAAACAATCTTGGCGCAGGAACATATAAAGTAAAAATCACTGACTACAAAGGATGCTCAACTTTCGGAAGTTTCACAATAACTGAACCTATTGTTTTAAGCGCTTTCGTTAACGCCGCGCAATATGCTGAGAACACTGAAACAGCATTGGACTTAATAATTACTGGTGGCACTGCTCCCTATCAAGTAATGTGGAATAACAATGAAACAGAGGAAGACCTATTTGAGGTACAGGGGGGTTATTACCTAGCTACTATTACAGATGCCAATGGTTGTCAGACAACTGCCGATGCAACTATCGAGAATTTTACACCCAATGACACCACTAATAACGTGGAAGAAGAAGTATCACAGGTGGAAGAAGTAACACTCGACCTAACTGTTTTTCCAAACCCAACTGCGGATAACGCTACAGTTCAATGGAACGGAATTGCGAAAAATTTAATACTATACAATGGAGCAGGTCAAATACTTGCAAATGAAAATGTTGAAAACATCAATAAATATACATTTCAACAATTGAGCAGCGGAATATACTACATCCTCCTGGTAGTTCACAACACCAGCAATACAATCAAACTAGTTGTTCGTTAAACGTCTCTTCTGTTTTCAACGGGAATAAGACCACTTCGGTGGTCTTATTTTATTTATGTACCACAGAATCTATTTATAGAAATTCATTTCGTCTATGTAACGATGAACAGGTTCCGTCAATAAATACCTGACGTCTTTCTTATCTTTTATTGCCTGACGTATAAAACTTGAAGAAACTTTCATCACGGGTGCATCTTCACAAAAATGCACGTGAGGGTGCTTGAAAAATCCATGTTCCAGTTGTGACGATATTGATTGAACTTCTGCTTCCTCTTGCATTGTTAGTACTCTTGGATACACATAAATATGGTGGGCGGAAAGAAGTTTTTCGTGGTTGTACCATTTATGAAAGGTTCTTAAGTTGTCCTCCCCCATTATCAAGGCAAATTCGTAGGTTGGGTATTTTTCTATCAAATAAGTCAATGTGGTAATGGTATAGCTTGGTTTTGGTAAATGGAACTCTACATCACTCGCTTTCAATTTGGGGTTATCAAGAATAGCCTCCCTAACTAAAGACAAACGGTGAAAATCTGCTAACAATGTGGACTTATCTTTCAATGGATTGTGTGGGGAAACCACCATCCAAACCTGGTCTAAATCAGTATAATCTACCATGTAATTGGCGATAACTAAATGCCCAACGTGTATGGGGTTGTATGTTCCAAAATACAAACCTATTTTCACGAGGAGATAAAATTAAGGATTTCTGTTTTAGCCTGTTCTATCGCCTCCTCAAGCTCATTATTTATTACAATTACATCAAACTCATTGGCTCGAGCCAATTCTATTTTTGATTTACTTAGTCTCATATTAATCTTTTCTTCAGACTCTGTATTCCTAGATCTTAACCTACTCTCTAAGACTTCAATACTCGGTGGCTGAATAAAAATGGCAAGGGCATTTGTTGAAAATATTTGTTTTAAGTGCAGTCCACCAACTACATCTACATCAAATACCACAACCTTATCATTACTCCAAATCTGTGAAATTTCTTTTTTCAAGGTTCCATAGTAATTATCCTCATAAACCTCTTCCCATTCTACGAAAGACTTTTCCTTAATTAATTGCTTAAACCCATCAATGCCCACAAAATAGTAATCTCTACCATCTACTTCGTTAATTCTTTTATCCCTACTGCACGCAGAAATTGAAAATGACAGCATCGGTAATTGATTCAGTAAAGAACGTACGATGGTTGTTTTTCCGGCACCTGAGGGTGCAGAAACAATAATACACTTTCCGTTTTTCTCAGCAATCATTACAACGTATTCAACACTTGTTCTTTGATTTTTTCCAAATTGTCTTTCATTTCCACGACAATCTTTTGCATTTCCGGGTGACTGCTTTTACTACCAAGTGTATTAATTTCACGACCCATTTCCTGGGTGATGAACCCCAATTTTTTTCCTGACTTTGGGACAGCCATAGTTTCGATAAAATAACTCAAGTGATGATTCAATCGCATTTTTTCTTCAGAAATATCCAATTTCTCGATGTAAAAAATCAATTCTTGCTCAAATCGGTTGTGGTCAACTTCTTTAATTTTCAATTCCTCTAAACTCTTAAGTATTCTATCTCGCAATGACTGTATTCTGACTGCCTCAAAAGGTGATATTTTTTCTACCCCTAATTTGATTTCGGCAATTCTGTCAGAAAACTCTTTCACTAAGGCTCCACCTTCTTTAAGGCGAAACGTTACAACTTGACTTATCGCTTCTTTGACCAAGGACATTATATAAAGTGCCTCCTCCTCAGAAATACCCTCCTGTCTTTGGCTAACAACTTCTGGCATTCTCATGACAACGGAAAGATAATCGACTTCGCTCTCACCCCAAGAGGTGTTTAATGCCTTAAGCTCATTGTAATAAATATCCGCCAATGCAGTATTAATTTTCAATTCCTTAACATCTGACTGGCTTTCTAAGTAAATTCCAACATCAATTTTCCCTCTATCTAATTGCTCGGAGACTTCTTTACGAATATCTGTTTCCAATTCACGGTATACAGAGGGGGTTTTAACAGTTAAGTCCAACCCCTTGCTGTTCAAAGTTCTAATTTCTATCGAAACTTTTTTGTTCGAAAAGACACCATTTGATTTGCCAAAACCCGTCATTGATTGCATCATAACTCACTTATTTAATCCAGTAATAAATCTGCGTCTATCCCTTCGTTTTGTTCTTTAACAAATAATGCTATTTCACTTATTATTTGTGCTTTTCTTTGATCTTGATCTTTATTGATAGATTCAACGTATTCTTTTAAATATAATTGAGCCTCCAGCAGCTGGCTCTCTGAAAACGGTCCTGACATGTTTTCGAGTATGGTAAGACACTCTAGTGCCTGCATAAAATCACCTTCTGTGGATAATGACACTACCTCTGCTAAAAAGTTACTGAAATCTTGTTTACTATTCCATACGCAAGAGAGCAATTTCAATCGAATCGCATCATCTTTCTCTACATCAATTGCCGTCATCAATAGGTCAATTTTCTCCTCTGATTGAATATCAGCAATTAATTTTAATATAGCATGCTCCACTTGCATGGGAGCCGAGGCACGTAAAGATTCTATCAAAGAAGGAAAGATTTGGATACTTCCTATCTCTTCAATCTGTTTCAGGGCAGCTAAAGCCACGTGCAACTCTTGAGAACTTAACTCTTGTTGCCATTGCTTCAATTTTATTAAATCTACTTTTTTTGACGCCATTTGGGCGAAATTACAAAAACCTAAGCGTATAAAGAAATAACCTTACAGCAATAATGAAACTATCCTTGGTGTTTTGCGTATGCCCTGACATGAATATGAAATTAAAACGTATACTTAAATGGTCTTTAACGATTGTGTTGGGTATATCTATAATTTTTACCACATGTTTATATATTTTCAAAGATCAAATCGTAGCCTTGGTTCTTGAAGATATCAATGCGCAACTAAAAAGACCCATTCAAACAAAAGGAATAGAACTGACATTTTGGTCAACATTTCCCAACTTGGAAGTTGACATGAAAGAAGTATATCTTCAAAGTGCATTTTCCGGTAGTCAAGCTAGTGACACTCTGTTATTCACCGAACATTTATACCTCAAGTTCAGTCCTTTTGACCTAATGGACGGAAATTATGAGGTTAAGACTATTCATTTTTCCCCGGGAAAACTCAATTTAAAAGTTAATAAAAAAGGAGACGCCAATTACGACATATTGAATGAGTCAGAAAATGAGGGTGAAGATTTTCTACTGAAATTAAAGGGTATTTCATTTGAGAATTTCACGGTGAAATACAGTAATGAGTTGACCCAACAAAACATTGAGACCAATCTGAAGAAGGTTGACTTATCGGGACAATTTTCTGATAAAGAATTCGTTTTAGCTACCTCAGGGGATTTAAACCTAACCAAATTGCAAAGTGGAGAAGTAACGCTGCTCGCAAATAAAGATATTTCTTACGATGTTAACATACAGGTAAATAACGATAAAGAATCCTACACACTTGCTCCGTCAGTTATTGCCGTGGAAAATTTACCTTTTAAAGTGGAAGCAAAAGCAGATCAAGATAGCTTGAATTTCAAAGTTCAATCAGAAAATATTGCTCTTACCGACTTGATTCACGAATTTCTTTCTGATAAAGAACGTGACATTAAAAAATTACAAGGAGATGGTCAAATAAATTTCGTTCTTACCGGTTGTGGCGGTACAAAAAAAGATGATAAAACAAAAATTCAATGCTCTTTTGGCGTGAAAGAAGGAACATTGATAGAGCCTTTCAAACAAACAAAATTGGAACACATAACTATTGATGGGTTTTACAGTAATACAGGGGAAGAGAAAAATGAGCTACTTGCTATTCGCGAATTTCAATGTACTTCTGCTAGTGGTCCTTTCTCAGGAGATCTTAAAATCACTAGATTCAGCAATCCCAAAATAAAAGGAAAAGCAAAAGGAAAGATTGATTTAGGTATTATCTTTTCAATCCTTCAACCGGAGGGTATCGACGCACTAGAAGGACAAATGGAACTCAATAGTTCCTTCGATGTTCAAAACGAGACCAAGAAAGATGAAACCACTGTTTCTTCCTTAAATGCTCAAATGAAGGTGAAAAACGCCACTGTTAAGTTAACGAGCGAACAATATCCATTCAAATCAATCAATGCTGATATTCGTATGTCTGGAGATCAGCTTTTTATCGATTATGCAAATATGGCATATGGCAGCAGCGATTTACGTATAAATGGTTCCATAACTGATGTAATAGACTACATGTCTGCTAAGCAAAAAATAAAGCCAACATTATCGATTCAAAGTGACTTTTTAAATCTCGATGAATATTTTGCAGAGGAAAATAAGGTCGCACAAGGAAAACCGACTTTCATCCTCCCAAATGAAATAAACGGTTCAATTTCCATCAATGCTTCGAAATTAGTTTTCGAACAACATATATTTAATCAACTGAATACCTCAATAAACTTTAAAGACAGAGAATTACAGATCCCTCATTTCGTTGCCCAAAATTCAGGTGCTTTGTGGAAGGGGAAAATGGTTGTTCGTGAAGAGTCCCCATTAAAATTCCAAATGACAGGGAGTGTTAATTCGCCCCAAGTTGATCTCAAAACTTTATTCGGCGAATGGCATAATTTATATCAAGATAATTTAACGAGTGAACATATCCTTAGTGGAAAGGGAATAATAGATATGGATTTTAATTTACCCTATGACGCCTTAAAAGAAGAAGTTGATTTAGAAAAAATGGAAGCAACCTTACGTTTTTCTCTAGACAATGGGCGCTTCAGAAATATTCCGCTATTTAAAGAAATGACCACTAGTTTAAAAAGTAATTCCTCCAAACTGCTTCTTGGTAAAAATAATATTGAATACTTGGATAAAAAATTGGGTGATATAACAATTCCGCATATTGAAAATACTATTTCTGTTAGCAATGGGAATATAATCATTCCTAAGATGTCCATTAACTCATCTGCAATGAATATTGAGCTGACCGGTGTTCACGGTTTAAATGACATCGTAGATTATCGTCTAGAATTAAATGTTAGAGATTTAATGGATATTTCTCGGCAATCTGAATTTGGAGAAATCACTTACGAAGAAAATGGTGCTAAATTATTCTTACATATTACTGGGCACCTTGATAACCTAAATTTTACATGGGATAAAAGTGCCCACAAAGAACAGCTGAAGCAAAATTTGAAAGAGGAGCAGCAAGAAATTAAAAGCCTTCTTAAAACTGAATTTGGTTTATTCAAAAAGGATAGCACCGTTAAAAAGTATGAGCCAGAGCAAAAATCAACAGAAGAAATAAAAATTAACTTCGGGCAAAAGGCTAAGGTTGAAGATAAAAAATCGGAGGAACCTGCCAAGGAAAAAAAGGAAGGAGTCTTAAAGAAATCTTTAAAAAACTGGAAATCACAAGAGGAAGAAGAAAAAAAGCCAGTAACAACGTTTAAAGTTGGTGGTTAGTTCCTTAGTTTTCGCAATAATTCGGTAGTTGAAAACCCTTCTTTCAACGGTACAGTCTTTACTATTCCACCATTATTTTTTACGATTGAAGAACCTACGATAAAGTGGGGATGGGAATCAAGCTCTTGATTTTCATCATAATCACCACCCTTCACAAGTACATCCGGTAAAAGCGTTTCAATCAACTGCAACGGGGTCTGCTCGTCAAAGATTATCACCAAGTCCACAACACCCAGTCCCGCCAATAAAAATGCTCTGGAATCCTGCTGGTTGACCGGTCTTTCTGGGGATTTATTTAGTAAGCGAACAGAGTTGTCACTGTTCATGCCAACGATTAAATGCTGGCCTAATTGAGCTGCCTCAGCTAATAAGTATAAATGACCATGGTGTAAAATATCGAAACAGCCGTTTGTAAAAACTAACTTCTCCCCTTTCATGCGCCAACCCTCGCACAAGTGAGAGGCTTCTTTCAAGTTCATTATTTTATTGGTAATAAAGTCGAGTCTATCGTTCATCTGTACTATATGTTTTAGGTAAGAAATAAAGTGAAACAAGGCCCAGAACTACCATGACTATTGCTTGAGATGCCCAAATTAGCATTCCAAGAGCATTGGCAACGGCAAGGGAATGGTCTGGATCATCATTACTCAGGTAATGAGCTGTGACGAATCCTACCAATAAAGGATAGGTCCCGATGCCCCCATTCGTAAAAGATATCCCTATAGATCCGGCAATAAAAGCCATCATTATCCCCTCGAAAGGTACAACCTTTGTTTCTAGTAATGCATAATATGGAAGCGCAAACATCAGGATGTAACAGGTCCAAATCAACACAGAATGACCCATGTAATACCAGGGGTGTTCTAGCTTAAAAATAGACATCAACCCTTCTGTTAACGATTGTGCAAATTGTAAAAGTTTTATTCTTATTTTCTTTACGATTAAAACAGTCGCAAGAAGAATCACCATTATGGAAATTACCAACGGTAAAATAAAAGAACTCGTCGATGAATTCGATTCAACCCCGAATTGCAGCAGCATGGCGTTATACAACTCCCAGAATTTATCGTAAGAAAATGTAATTGTCAAAAAAGTAATTATCCCTAGGATAAAAACATCCACAATTCTTTCAGTTATAATGGTGCCAAATGATTTTGAAAAAGGAATATTGTCTGAACGTTGAAGCATTAGAGCCCTTGAAGCCTCTCCCGCTCTTGGGATTGTAAGATTTACAATATATCCTATCATAAGTGAATGATAACGATTCCATGCATTCGATTTAAAACCCATAGGTTCTAAAGTATATTTCATTCTCTCTGCTCTTGACCAATAGGAAACTATACCCAGTAATAGAGATAATGACACAATCCAGTAGTTTGCTTCCCTAAGCGCTTTTCTGAACGACTCCATTGCCTCTTCGGACATTTGATCAAAAAAGTACCAAGTTAAATAAATACCAAATCCTAGGGGGAGCCCTATCTTAAGAAATAATTTCAGGTACTTGATCATGAGAGTAGATTGGTCACCTCATCAGGAAAAACCAACGAAGGCTTAAATTGCTTTGCCTCTTCAAAATCCATCATCGCATAACCAATAATAATAATCACATCCCCTACTGCAACGCGTCTTGCGGCGGGGCCGTTTAAACAAATTGTGCCAGTGTTTCTTTTACCCTTTATGACATATGTCTCAAATCTTTCACCATTATTGATGTTTACGATCTGTACTTTTTCACCTTCAATGATATTCGATGCCTCCATCAAGGACTCGTCTATAGTGATGGACCCGATATAGTTCAAATCCGCTTGTGTAACACGAACACGATGGATTTTAGATTTTAAAACTTGAATGTACATATTAAAATTGCTCGGCAAAATTAGGCAAATAAACGGATTACACCAAAGAGTTGTCAATAAGTCTGACTCCCTCACAATATGCAGCGATAAAACACACGAGAGGCTCATCCCAGGATGATGCTGGCAGTAAGCAAGATTCATTCATAATCTCTAAATATTCTAATTCCAAATTTCCTTTGGCGAAAAATACTCGCGCCTGTTTTTGAATCTCTTGAATAGAAAAAACATGTTTTTTCTCTCTGATAAACTCAAGGGTTTCATAAATAATGAGTGCCTCCTTCAATCCTTTTTCTGATAACCTTTTATTTCTGCTACTCAAGGCCAAGCCCATTGAATTCCTGGTGGTTTCACAGGCAATTATTTCAATGGGGAATTGATAGTGCTTAACCATAGCCCTAATGATTGTCAATTGTTGAAAATCCTTCATGCCGAAATAGGCTTTTGTTGGCCTAATTAAACGAAACATATTGTGTACAACATGCACCACCCCGTCAAAATGTCCAGGGCGAAATTTTCCTTCCATTAACATCGCTAGCTGACCTAAATTCATTGGTATAAAGGGAATCCTAGGAGAATACACTTCGTCTACTCTTGGTTGAAAAACATAAATATTTTTGATATGATTCAAGAGACTAAGATCTTTTTCGAGATTTCTAGGGTAATTGGCTAGATCCTCAGCATTATTAAATTGGGTAGGATTTACAAATATGCTGACCACTGTAAAATCATTTTCCTTGCTTGCCCGCTCAATAATTGACAGATGACCATTGTGTAAAGCTCCCATTGTTGGAACAAATCCTATTGCTTGGTTTTTACTCCTAGCATTAGCCAACGTAATCTCGAGCTCATCTAGAGATAAAAACTTCATTTGGTCAGTTGTAGTGGACAAAGCTATAGCTTTTTATGAATGTTCATTTAAATTTCGTAACTTTGTCCACTAATTTCACAGATGGAAAAGAAACGAATACTGTTTATCACTCAAGAAATTTTCCCTTTTCTTCCAAAAACCGAACTATCAAACACCTCGAGAAGACTTCCACAAGTCATTCAAGAAAGTGGTAAAGAGATTCGCGTTTTTACCCCAAGATTTGGCGTAATCAATGAAAGAAGGCACCAACTGCACGAAGTGATTCGACTTTCAGGCCTTAATATTTGTATTGATGACCATGATCGACCTCTGCTTATCAAAGTTGCTTCAGTTGCTGCTGCGAAAATGCAAGTATATTTTATCGATAACGATGACTTTTTTAAAAGAAAGTCAACGTTGGTAGACGAGTCTGGTGCTTGTCATAAAGATAATGATGAAAGAGCTATGTTTTTTTGTCGAGGAGTTTTGGAAACTGTAAAGAAGTTAGGTTGGCAGCCGGATGTGATTCATTGCCACGGTTGGATGACGGGAATAATGGGGCTTTATATCAAGCACTCGTTCAATAAGGATCCCCATTTCAAAAATACCAAAGTTGTATACAGCATGTACAATGAACGATTCGATACACCATGGGATGCACGGTTTGCAGAAAAATTAATATTTGATGGTTTCCCTAAAGAAATTGCAGAAAAATTCCTTGTTACAGATTATATAAGTTTGGTAAAGTCCATTATTGAATTTTGTGACGGAGTAAATATAGCCTCCGAACAACTTGATGCAGATCTACAAGGCGTTTTTGACGGTTCCACATGCCTAAAACAAGGATATGTTTCTGAAGAAAACCAAGCTGTGGAAATAGGTTCGCTTTTTGATAGTGTAATTGCTGGAAACGTTCTTGCTTAGTTTTAAAAGATAAGTTGTAAATGAAGTACAGTACTCTCCTTTTGATAATTGTTCTCTACTCTTTCAATTCATGCAAAAAAAAAGAAAGCATTGCGGGAAAAGATATTATCAACGATCAAGAATACCTAAATAGTACAACGGATACGCTAGACATAATCACCTATACCATTGCCGAAGACTCAACAATTACGGATAACCCTGCCAATGCCGTATTAGGAAGTTATGTAGATCCGAAATTTGGGAAATTAGAGGCTTATTTTTATACACAATTTAGACTTGCTACCGTAAATCCTGATTTTGGAGATATCACTACTATAAAAGTGGATTCTTTCGTTTTAGCTCTAGAATATGCTGGGTATTATGGCGACCTGAGTGCTCAAACATTTCAAGTGTATGAAATGGATTCTTCTATCTACCTTGACTCCACTTATTACGCTTTTACAGAAAAGAATACGAAGAGTACAAACTTGATTCCGTTGGGCAAAGAAACTATCTCACCAAAACCAAATGACAAAACCGTTGTGGGTTCAGATACCGTAGATGCTCAATTACGGATTCCTTTGGATACCAATTTCGCTAAATCTTTAATTGTGGAGGCAGAGAGTGGAAATTCCAGTTTTACTAGCAACGAAAATTTCTTATCTTTTTTTAAGGGGTTAAAAGTAAAAACGAATAACATAAACCAAAATGTAGGTCAAGGAGCTATATTATATTTCAACTTAAATGACCCGGCCTCGAAAGCGACTATTTACTTTACGCAGGGCGGCGTAAATAAATCCTACGATTTATTGATTAATTCGAGTTGTGCCGATTTCAATCACGTAGAGGTAGAAAATGGCAGCTACCCCATTCAAGCTGTTTTGGCTGACTCGACAAAAGGAATGACTGAATTTTATGCACAAGCATTCAAACACCGTGCGGTGGTAAAAATCCCAAGTATTCAAGAATTGCCATCAAATATCATCGTGCACCGCGCTAATTTGACATTGCCAATTCAGTTCCAAACGGGTTATAGATTCAAACCTGGATCTTTTCTTTCTGTATCAACAAAAATTAAGGCTAGTGATAATAATTTGACAGCGCTTCCAAGTTTAGGTGAATATTTAGATAGTAAAAAGCATTTCAACGTTGACTTAAAGGACTATGTGCAGGCTGTACACAATGGTGATATTGAAAACACCGGCGTTTACCTATCCCCTCGGTTCTTTATCAATTCAGCAGAAAGGGTTGTGTTTAATGGTAAAAATTCGACCAATAAGAAAAAACCTCAGTTAGTAATAACCTACTCTACATTTTAAATTATGTGCGGAATTGTTGCCTATATAGGAAAAAAAGAAGCCTTCCCAATTATTCTCAAAGGACTTAAGCGTTTAGAATATCGCGGATATGATAGTGCAGGAGTAGCATTGCTACACCAAGGAGAGCTAAATATATACAAAAGAGCAGGAAAGGTGTCTGTTTTAGAAGATTATGCCAACCAATATGATGTAAAAGGTCATGCAGGCATTGGACATACGCGGTGGGCTACCCACGGGCTTCCCAACGACGTTAATGCTCATCCTCATTATTCTATGGATGGTTCCTTAGCTTTAATTCATAATGGGATTATTGAAAATTACGATAGCTTAAAGAAAGAACTCATCACCGAGGGATATACATTTAAGAGTGAGACGGATACAGAAGTGTTGGTACATCTTGTAGATCATATCTCTAAAAAAGAAAAGGTTTGGTACGGTGAAGCCTTGCGGATAGCCTTAAATCATGTGGTTGGTGCTTATGCTATAGTAGCAATATCTAAAGCATACCCTAATCGCTTGGTGGCAGCAAGAAAAAGTAGCCCATTGGTGGTCGGAATGGGAACCGAGAAAGATTTCTATTTAGCATCAGATGCAACGCCTATCGTAGAATACACGAAAGATGTTGTGTACTTAAACGATGAGGAAATTGCCGTAATTGATTTAGAGACTGGATTCAAGCTTTATAATATTAAGGACGAACAAAAAACTCCCTATATACAAAAACTCGAATTAGAATTAGAGGCCCTGGAAAAAGGAGGCTATGAGCATTTTATGTTGAAGGAAATACATGAGCAACCGCGCTCTATACACGATTGTTTTCGTGGGAGACTAAATGCCACGGATGCATGGGTTTCTTTAGGAGGTGTTCGGGCTTATGAGCAGAAAATGATCCAAGCGAATCGCCTTATTTTTGTAGCCTGTGGAACCTCTTGGCATGCCGGATTAGTAGGGGAATATTTAATCGAAGAGCTTGCACGCATAAATGTGGAGGTTGAATATGCTAGTGAGTTTAGGTATAGAAACCCTATTTTAACAGAAAACGATGTTGTAATTGCTATTTCACAATCTGGAGAGACTGCAGATACCTTGGCGGCCATTGAATTAGCAAAATCAAAAGGCGCTACGGTGTTAGGCATTTGTAATGTTGTCGGATCTTCCATTTCGCGTGCGACCCATGGAGGATCATACACACACGCCGGTCCCGAAATAGGAGTCGCATCTACGAAGGCTTTCACTGCACAGGTGACTATCCTAACCCTTCTGGCCCTCTCGCTTGGTAGAAAAAAAGGTACAATCAGTGAGTGGGATTTTCAACGCTTACTCACCGAATTGGAACTCTTACCTGAACTTGTAAAGAAGGTCTTGAACACTAATGACCATATTGAAAAAATAGCAGCAAAATACAAGGATGCAAACAATGCCCTTTACCTCGGTCGGGGGAATTTATTCCCAGTAGCTTTGGAAGGTGCGTTAAAATTGAAAGAGATTTCATACATACATGCAGAAGGTTATCCTGCAGCGGAGATGAAGCATGGACCGATCGCGTTAATCGACGAAAACATGCCGGTCTTTGTCATTGCGACTAAAGGGAACTCATACGAAAAAGTCGTTTCTAATATTCAAGAGGTAAAAGCAAGAAAAGGAAAAATTATTGCTATTGTAACGGAAGGTGACGAACAGGTAAAAATAATGGCTGACGATGTCATTGAAATTCCAGAAGTCAATGACCTACTTGCACCATTGGTTGCTACGGTACCGCTGCAATTGCTTTCTTACCATATCGCTGTCATGCGCGGATGCAACGTGGATCAGCCACGAAATCTAGCGAAATCAGTCACGGTGGAGTAGTCTGAACGGTAGTTGGGTTGGTCTGTTAGTGTTTTAAGGGGTTTCCGAAGGATTTTCTTATGGACGTTTTTGGAAATAGTCCGTTTTACTCCCTCAAAAATCAATGGAATTTTTAGAAAAAGATGTAATTCATGAAC
>CAMDLY010000006.1 GCA_945902115.1 Lishizhenia tianjinensis
AATAAAAAACTAGGATCAAGCGGAAGCGAAGATTCAAGAGTATTGACGAAAGAGGACATTATCAATATCATCAAGTATTTGATACAACTGATTAATTCTAAAGCTGACATAGATGATATCGATCACTTATCGAATCGTCGCGTAAGAACCGTTGGCGAACAGTTATATTCCCAATTTGGTGTAGGATTAGCAAGAATGGCCCGTACGATTAGGGAGAGAATGAATGTTAGAGATAACGAGGTCTTCACCCCAATTGACTTAATAAATGCAAAAACTTTATCGTCTGTTATAAATTCCTTTTTTGGGACGAATCAGCTTTCTCAATTCATGGATCAAACCAATCCGTTGTCAGAAGTAACGCACAAAAGACGTTTATCTGCACTAGGGCCTGGCGGTTTATCTCGAGAAAGAGCAGGTTTTGAAGTGCGTGACGTACATTACACTCATTATGGTCGTTTGTGTACTATCGAAACTCCAGAAGGACCTAATATTGGTTTGATTTCTTCATTGTGTGTTTTTGCAAAAGTGAATAAGTTAGGATTTATTGAGACGCCATATCGAAAAGTAGATAACGGAAAAGTAGCTTATTCAGAAACACCGATTTATTTGGCTGCAGAAGAGGAAGACACAAAAATTATTGCACAAGCAAATGCAAATGTCGATGACAAAGGGAATATACTTTCTGACCTGGTGAAGGCAAGATGTGAAGGAGATTTTCCAGTGGTTGGTCCAAAAGAAATAAATTTGATGGATGTTGGCGCGAATCAAATTGCTTCGATAGCAGCTTCTTCAATACCTTTCTTGGAGCATGATGATGCTAACCGTGCCCTGATGGGTTCAAACATGCAACGTCAGGCAGTTCCTTTGTTGAAACCAAATTCACCGATTGTTGGAACAGGTATAGAACAATTAGTGGCTAGAGATTCAAGAGTTTTAATTAATTCAGAAGGTTCCGGAATCGTTGAATATGTCGATTCAAATGAAATAGTTATAAGATATGATTGGAACGAAGACGATAAACTTGTAAGTTTTGACTCAGAAGTTAGAACATACTCTCTTACTAAGTTCGCTAAAACGAATCAAAGTACGTGTATCAATTTAAAACCGATTGTTAAAAAAGGGGATAAAGTGAGTTTTGGACAAGTGCTTTGCGATGGGTATGCAACTCAAGATGGCGAGCTCGCTTTGGGTCAGAACCTCAAAGTGGCCTTCATGCCATGGAAAGGTTTTAACTTCGAGGATGCCATCGTAATTTCAGAGAAAGTAGTTAGGGATGATATATTCACATCTATTCATATAGACGAATATTCATTGGAGGTGAGAGATACAAAACGTGGAATGGAAGAACTTACTTCTGATATTCCTAACGTGAGTGAAGATGCTACGAAAGACCTTGATGATAACGGATTGATTCGAATTGGTGCAGAGATTAAAGAGGGAGATATCCTTATTGGAAAAATTACGCCAAAAGGAGAAACAGACCCATCGCCCGAGGAGAAGTTGTTACGTGCAATATTTGGTGACAAAGCTGGTGATGTAAAAGATGCTTCGCTTAAAGCAGGTCCATCTTTAAGAGGTGTTGTTATCGAAAAGAAACTTTTCTCAAGAGCGATTAAAGATAGGAAATCAAAAACTCAGGATAAACCAATTCTTGAAACTCTTGATGCCGAATACCAGAAAGATTTTGCTGAATTGAAAGAGAAATTAACTGAAAAGTTGATGCTTATTTTAGGGGAACAAAAGTCTTTAGGCGTATACAATAACTTTAAAGAGGAACTAATCAAAAAAGGAACAAAGTTCAATAACAAAGCTTTATTTCTATTAGATTATACCATAGTTAATCCTTTAAATTGGACATCAAACGAAAAAGTAAATCAACTAATAAGTAGACTGATTCATAACTTCAGTATTAAAGCGAATGATTTACTTGGAAACTATAAACGTAAGAAGTTCCATATTTCTGTTGGTGACGAGCTCCCTGCGGGAATTGTAAAACTTGCTAAAGTATATATTGCCAAGAAGAGAAAACTTAAAGTTGGAGATAAAATGGCAGGTCGCCATGGTAATAAGGGTATCGTAGCGAATATAGTTCGACAAGAAGATATGCCGTTCCTTGAAGATGGAACACCAGTTGATATTGTATTAAATCCTTTAGGTGTACCGTCGCGAATGAACTTAGGTCAGATTTATGAGACTGTTCTTGGATGGGCAGGCGAAAAATTAGGGGTTAAATTTGCAACACCAATTTTTGATGGTGCAACGCCAGATCAAATTAACGAATGGACTGATAAGGCGGGAGTTCCAAGATCTGGTAAAACTTATCTATATGACGGAGGAACTGGAGAGCGATTCCATCAAACCGCAACAGTTGGGGTAATCTACATGCTAAAACTTTCACACATGGTGGACGATAAAATGCATGCACGATCTATAGGTCCATATTCACTCATTACTCAACAACCTCTTGGTGGTAAAGCACAATTTGGAGGTCAGCGTTTTGGTGAAATGGAGGTATGGGCGCTTGAAGCATTTGGAGCGGCAAATATCCTACAGGAGATTCTGACTGTGAAGTCTGATGATGTCACGGGTAGAGCTAAAGCATACGAAGCGATCGTTAAAGGTGATAACATTCCAGAACCAGGTATCCCTGAGTCCTTCAATGTTCTCCTTCATGAGCTACGCGGACTGTGTCTGAACATATCAATGGATTAATAATTAGTAAAAACGAAAACATTCATATTAAAATGGCTTTCAAAAGAGAAATACCAAAAAAACAAAATAGCTTCAACAAAATAACCATTTCATTAGCCTCTCCGGAGGTGATACTTGAGCAATCGAGTGGTGAAGTCTTGAAGCCTGAAACAATTAATTACAGAACATACAAACCTGAAAGAGATGGTTTGTTTTGTGAGCGTATTTTCGGACCTGTAAAAGATTACGAATGCCACTGTGGTAAGTACAAAAGAATCCGTTATAAGGGAATTGTTTGTGATCGTTGTGGAGTAGAAGTAACAGAAAAGAAAGTACGAAGAGAACGAATGGGTCATATTTCTTTAGTTGTTCCCGTGGCTCACATCTGGTACTTTAGATCCTTACCGAATAAAATTGGATACCTTCTTGGGTTACCAACTAAAAAGTTAGATCAAATTATTTATTACGAGCGTTATGTAGTAATTAATCCAGGAGCTTCTTTGCAAATTGAAGGCTTGAATCTCAAGAAAATGGATTTTCTTTCGGAAGAAGAATACCTAGAGATCATTGATCATGATTTGTTAAAAGATAATCATTACTTAGAAGATTCTGATCCAAATAAGTTCATGGCGAAGATGGGTGCAGAGGCGCTACATGATTTATTGAAAGACTTGAATCTAGAAAATCTTTCATACGAACTAAGAGGTCGTGCGGAAAATGAGACTTCTGTTCAACGTAAAAATGAGGCGCTTAAAAGGCTTCAAGTGGTAGAAGCCATGCGTGAGTCACAAACTAGAATTGACAATCGCCCTGAGTGGATGATTGTTAAAGTGGTTCCTGTAATTCCACCTGAACTTCGCCCTTTGGTGCCATTAGACGGAGGTAGATTTGCTACATCAGATTTAAATGACCTATATAGAAGGGTTATTATCCGCAATAATCGTTTAAAAAGATTAATTGAGATCAAAGCTCCAGAAGTAATTTTGCGCAATGAAAAAAGAATGTTACAAGAGTCTGTAGACTCCCTGTTTGACAATTCAAGAAAATCCAGTGCAGTAAAAACTGAGTCAAATAGAGCGTTAAAATCTTTATCAGATTCACTTAAAGGTAAGCAGGGCCGATTCCGGCAAAATTTATTGGGTAAGCGTGTTGATTATTCTGCCCGTTCGGTTATTGTCGTAGGTCCAGATTTGAAATTACACGAATGTGGTTTACCAAAAGACATGGCGGCCGAACTTTACAAACCATTTATCATTCGTAAAATGATTGAAAGAGGTATTGTAAAAACGGTGAAATCTGCAAAGAAAATTGTTGATAGAAAAGAGCCAGTAGTTTGGGATATCCTAGAAAATGTATTGAAGGGTCATCCAGTATTATTGAACAGAGCACCAACACTTCACCGATTAGGTATTCAAGCATTCCAGCCGAAACTTATCGAAGGTAAGGCGATACGCCTGCATCCTTTGGTTACTACAGCCTTTAACGCGGATTTCGATGGTGACCAAATGGCAGTTCATTTGCCTTTAGGCAATGCGGCAATTCTCGAAGCACAAATGTTGATGCTTGCCTCCCATAATATATTAAATCCAGCCAATGGCGCTCCAATTGCGGTGCCATCTCAAGACATGGTTCTTGGATTATATTATATTACAAAAGGTAAGAAATCTACTGAAAATGAAAAAGTTAAAGGAGAAGGTAGTATTTTCTATTCTCCATCCGAGGTAATTATAGCTTATAACGAGGCTAAATTAGATTTGCATGCACACATCAAAGTTAAAACATACGATTTAAATCATATTGGCGAGCCCGAATTGAAGTTGATTGAGACCACTTGTGGTCGGGTGTTGTTTAATGAAAAAGTACCGAGAAAGGTGGGCTTCATTAATGATGTAATGACGAAAAAAGCTCTTCGTGATATCATCGGAGAAGTCCTTAAAATTTGTGGCACATCTAAAACAGCCCAGTTTCTGGACGATATTAAAACACTTGGTTATGAAATGGCCTTCAGAGGAGGTCTGTCATTCAATTTAGATGATATTATTATCCCTAAAGAGAAAGGGGCTCTTGTTGAAAAGGCGGGTAATGATGTGAAAGAGGTTATGATGAACTACAATATGGGTCTTATAACCAATAATGAAAGATACAATCAAATAATTGATATATGGACGCACACCAATTCTAGGTTAACACATACGTTAATGGAGCAATTGAAAAGCGATAAACAAGGATTTAATTCCATTTACATGATGTTTGATTCTGGAGCTCGTGGATCTAAAGAACAGATTAGACAGCTTTCAGGGATGAGGGGATTAATGGCGAAACCACAAAAATCAGGTGCTTCCGTTCAAGAAATTATCGAAAACCCAATTTTATCAAACTTTAAAGAAGGCTTATCGATTTTGGAATACTTTATTTCAACACACGGTGCTCGAAAAGGTCTTGCAGATACAGCTTTGAAGACTGCAGATGCAGGATATTTGACACGTCGTTTAGTTGACGTGGCTCAAGATGTTGTTATCAATTCTAACGACTGTGGTACTTTGAGAGGTATAGTGGCAACAGCACTTAAGAAAAGTGATGAAATTGTTGAACCTTTATATGACCGTATTTTAGGAAGAACTTCAGTACATGACGTTTACTTTCCAGAGTCGGATAATTTAATAATATCTTCAGGAGAAATTATTTCAGAGGAAATAGCAAGAGAGATTGAGAAGGCCGGAATTGAGGAAGTAGAGATTCGATCTGTATTGACATGTGAAATGAGAAAAGGTGTTTGTTCTAAATGTTACGGAAGAAACCTATCAAATCATAGATTAGCTCAAATTGGAGACGCTGTTGGCGTAATTGCCGCACAGTCTATTGGAGAACCGGGAACTCAGCTAACACTTCGTACTTTCCACGTCGGTGGTACCGCATCAAACATTGCAGATATTTCTGATATGAAGGCGAAAGCAAATGGCAAACTAGAAATCGACGAATTAAGAACTATCGAACGTAAGAATGCAGACGGCTCTATGAAAACAATTGTAGTTGGTCGTTCAGCTGAATTAAAAATCACCGATGAAAAAACCGGTGTGGTGGTTATGAATGCGAATGTACCTTACGCTTCAGAGTTATTGGTTTCTACGAACTCAAAAATTAAAAAAGGAGATGTCATTTGTAAATGGGATCCATACAATGCGTTGATTGTTTCTGAGGTTGCTGGAAAAGTAGTATTTGAAGGCATACAAGAGAATATAACTTTTCGCGAAGAAATTGATGAGCAAACTGGATTTACCGAAAAAGTAATCATCGAATCTAGAGATAAGAAAAAATCCCCTGCAATACATATTCTAGATGCAAAAACAAAAGAGATTTTACGAGAATACTCTCTTCCAGTTAATGCGCATATTTCTGTCAATGTGGGAGATAAAATAGAGGCGGGTGAAACGTTGGTTAAAATTCCAAGACTCGCGGGTAAAACGGGAGATATTACAGGTGGTTTACCACGAGTAACAGAATTATTTGAAGCACGTAACCCATCAAACCCTGCAGTTGTATCCGAAATTGATGGTACTGCGACGTTTGGAAATATCAAGAGAGGTAACAGAGAAATTAAAATAACTTCTAAGTTGGGTGAAGTGAAAATGTATTTAGTTCCCCTTTCGAAGCATATTTTAGTGCAGCAAAATGACTTTGTTCGCGCTGGTCAGCCTCTTTCAGATGGTGCTATTACACCAAATGATATACTGAATATTGAAGGACCTACAAAAGTTCAAGAATATATTGTGAACGAAATTCAGGAAGTATACCGTTTACAAGGGGTAAAAATAAACGACAAACATTTTGAAGTAATAGTAAGACAGATGATGCTGAAGGCAGAAATTATCGAAGCAGGTGACACAATGTTCCTTGAGGGACAGTCTGTTCACAAAGCTGACATTATGGAAGCCAATGACGCACTTTACGGAATGATGTTTATTAAAGATGCTGGTGACTCTCAGGAGTTGAAAAACGGTCAGCTAGTTTCATTGCGTAGATTTCGCGATGAGAATTCTAAGTTAAAGAGAGAAGATAGAACATTAGTTGAGGCGAGGGAAGCAGTTCCGGCAACTTCAACGCCTCTTCTTCAAGGAATTACGCGCGCGTCTCTTCAAACGCAATCATTTATTTCTGCAGCTTCCTTCCAGGAAACTACGAAGGTACTTAATGAGGCAGCAATTTCAGGAAAAGAAGATCACCTATTAGGATTGAAAGAAAACGTAATTGTTGGCCATTTAATCCCTGCTGGTACGGGTGTTCGTAAATTCCAAAAGATGATTGTTGCATCGCAAGAGAAATATGATGAAATGCTTGAAAATGCATAAACGAAAGTAATTTGTATAAAAAGGATGGTTTATACCATCCTTTTTTTTTGCTAAATTTTTAGTTACTTTTATGAAAACATACATAACATGTTAGCTCCTTTTAATTTACAAAACTGGATTGATGAAAACAGGGATTTACTTAAACCCCCAATAGGAAACAAGAATCTCTATAAGGAGGCGGGTGATTTCATCGTAATGGTCGTCGGAGGACCTAATGCTCGAAAAGATTACCACTACAATGAAAGTGAAGAATTATTTTACCAGGTTGAAGGTGATATAACTGTTCGTATTCAACACGAAGGGAAGGCGAAGGATATCCTTGTAAAAGAAGGAGAAATGTTTTTGCTACCCGGCAATACACCACATTCACCAATGAGGGGAGCCAACACTGTTGGTTTGGTTATAGAAAAAGTTCGTAAAGGCACTAACCTAGTAGATGGTTTGATGTGGTTTTGTGAGAAATGTAACCATCCACTACAATCGTACAGATTTCCATTGGAAAATATCGAAAAAGACTTTATACCTAGGTTCAAAGAATTTTACAATTCCCTCGAAATGAGAACATGTGACACCTGTGGTCACGTAATGGATGCTGATGAACGGTTTGTTTAAGAAGTTATCTATCTACTGATATACGTCCACTCCTGTACATTGTTATTAATCGTACGACGTAACTTAAGACCCTTGCTTTTAAGTTCCCTTATCTCATAGTTAACAGCAAGAGATCCTTCCGATGATTCTGTCATAGATACTTGCCCTTGACCTTCAAGGAATATCCATGTTCCGTGTGTGTGTGTGGATTGAATTTGACCTAAAGGATTTGTAACTGTGGATTCAGAATATGTACCATCTGATTCGATTGTAAGTTTAACCTCACTTTCTAATTCTACCTCACTGTTATTTAATGTTTTCTTTTCAAGAATCCATTCATTGGAAATTCTATCCATGCGAGTTAGTAAGGAAAAGCTCGGGCCTTCGGCGTATTTATTACATGAACCTAGCACGATAAGCGAAATTGATAATAATACTAAAACCTTCATTGTCTTATTTTTTTTCAAATGTAATATAAAAAATGTGCTAAGCCAAATTCTTTCAGTTTTAGGTATATTGCCACAGTCTAACCCAAATACATTATTTTTGTGTTAACCATGATTCAAGGTAAAAATAAAAATACGGCAGTAATTCCGTTGGCATGGCCAAATATGACAGCGCGATCTCCGGGCAGTTTTCTACATTTCTTAAGGAAAATTGGTTTAATGAGAAATATGAATGTCTTGGTTGGACACGCAGCTTTGTTGGTGGTTGATAATGATTCATTTGTCTATGCTGATTTTGGTAGATATATAACCCCAAAAGGATATGGTAGAGCGAGAAGTGCCGATACCGATCCAAAGCTCTCTCTGTCTTCAAAACCTAAGTGGTCGGAGCAAGGTGAGTTGTTAAATTTAGAAGAAGTGTGTTCAGAATTAGAGGGAATTAATAGGGCAACTCACGGCGAAGATGCTTTGTTTGCTTCAATTATATATAATGTCGATATTGACAGGGTACTATTTTTTATTCGAGCATTACAACTCAAAGGCTATGCTGCCTATAGCGGTCTTAAAAAAAAGGAAACGAATTGTGCTCGATTTGTAACTACTGCTATACTCGCTGGACTAGATAAAAATTCTCCTATACACAAGAGATACTCCAATCCTTCGACTATTGCACCTTCTCCATTTTTTAATATTGTGGCTGGAAATATAGAGGGTAAATATATAGTTTGGAAAAACGGCGAAGGGAGCTGGCATAACGACAAACCGAGCGCTGCGCGGAAAGATATAATAGTTAAACTCTCCTATTCCTTCCGTCCTTCGAAAGCTAAATTGCTCCCCACTGATGTTAAAGAAGGCCAGCTTCGGCCCCCTGATCGCCCTTCTGAGCTTCCTGTTAATGCTTATTACCTTGGAGGTATTGGTGAGGGTGCTTGGCATGTATTGGAGAAATTTGATAATGAGCATCTCAAAAAAAAACGATATTATTTGAATGGAGAATTGGAATATGAAAATATATACCAAGTAGACGCAGATTGGGTGAGAGAATTTGAAAATAATTCAGCTGAAATTACTTACGATAGTCACTTTTCTTGGATAACTTTGTTCCACAAGCAAAAGAATACCAAAATGAGATTTTATGCCAGAAATAGCAGACATAGATAATAAAGAAAAGCTTCTTGAAGTTCTTGTTTCAGGTTGTGATGAACGCATATTTTTACGTCCCGATACTCAGGCTAATAAGTACCACCTAAATCCTCTCAACTACGAAGGGTTATTTCATCGTGGTTCTTGCACCTGTGGAACCTTAACACCATCTGGCTATGAGGTAGCAACCAAATTTCTGCAGTCCTTTAATCCAAAAGAATACCAACAAATAATAAATACACAAACTGCCGCCCTCAAAAAGCTATTGGATGATGGTCAAAATAACTTCGAGGTTTTTTATGGACCCAGTGGGAGCGACATGATGTATCTGCCTATTATTTTCCAGGCATTGTTATTCGGTAGAAAAGATATAATTAATATCGTTTCATGTCCAGAGGAATTGGGCTCGGGTTCAAAAGCGGCTGCTGAGGGATTATTCTATTCAGAGTGGAATCAGTTCGGTAGAAAAATCCCAATGGGTGAAGAGGTTGCAAAAAATATAAAATCAAAAGTTTTTTATTTGGCTGCGCGTGAAGATAGCGGACACATATCTAATAGAAGTCAGTCTATACGAAAAATTATTGCTGAACATCCTAATCAACCTATCATTGGTAATTTAGTTTTTGGGAGTAAATCTGGTATTAAGGACGATCTTGAAATAATAGACGAATTTAAGGAAGGTATAATGTGGGTGGTCGATATGTGTCAGTTTCGAACCGACACTGTTCTGATACATTCGATGCTTGATAAGGGCGTGATGTTGATGGTGACAGGATCAAAATTTTATCAATCTCCTCCCTTTTGTGGAGCTTTATTAGTTCCAAAATCATGGACTGAAAAAATATATAATAATGATGCTTCTATCATTAAAGGCTACGAAGAATTATTTTCGGCTTATGATTTTCCAGAATCTTGCATAGAAATAAGAAAGCAGTTGTCCGACGAGATAAATCTTGGTTTGAGGATGCGTTGGGAAATAGCCATAGAAGAAATGAAGGCCTATTTGGCATTTCCTTCCATTGAATCCAATGCACTCATCAGAAGATGGAATCAAGTTGTCACCGGAAGGTTGGCACAAAGCGATTATTTTCAGTTGATGCCTAATATGGAGCTCACTAATGACAGTATTGTATCTTTCATGGTATTGGCAAACGGCAAACCTTTAAATAATGCAGGACTTAAAAAGTTATTTGATTATTTAGTATTGAACGAACATGAAGGACTGAATGGATTTAAAAAAGTTTTTCTAGGACAACCTGTTCAATATGGGGAAAAGTCATTTATTCGTTTTGCCATAGGATCTTATTCTATCAGAAGACAGCTCGCAAACAAACGTTTCCTACCCCAAAATGATATCAAATTGATTGAAATCATAGAAAATGCAGTAGATATATTATTCCCATGAACCTACTAAAAGAAGAGGCACTTTGGTTCATAAAAAATTTTTCAGGACAACTGAAAACGGAAGACACCGCTATTATTTGTCAATCTTGGAATCAACTAGATAAATATCTTGAGCATTTAAAAGAGGCATTTTCTTTTTATTCAGCAATTCATGCGATTGCCATTAAAACAAATCCTCATCCTGAAGTACTTCGCTATATTGTGTCCAAAGGCTTTGGTCTAGAAGCAGCATCTATGGAAGAAGTTGAAATGGCAATAGAGGCAGGGATTTCAACTGAAAAACTAGTATTTGATTCACCAGTAAAAACGAGAGCTGAAATAAAAAAGTGCAACGAAAAATATGCAGGAATTAAATTAAATGTAAACTCCCTCGAGGAATTAAATCGTATTCCTGATAATCCCAATTTTTCACTGGGCCTCCGAATTAATCCTATGGTAGATGCCGGATCTCCTGATCTTTATCATGTTTCTAGCGATGAGTCTAAGTTTGGAGAGCCTATTTCTAATGATCAAGCCATAATATCTGCTTGCCAGCAATTTCCAATCACACAATTGCACATCCACTCTGGCAGTGCTCTTGGTAATTTAGAGGTTGCAACGGCAGCAATTGCAGCAGTAGTAGCCTTAGCCAATCGGATAAATGTACAATTGGAATTAGCGAGTAAAGATTACCGCATAAAAAGTATAGATATAGGTGGAGGATTAAAGCCAGAAAAGTTAGGAACCGACTTATCTCAAATGAAGCAATACGCCAATTTACTCGTCAAGAATGTCCCTGATTTAGTAAATTTTGAGCTTGTTACAGAATTTGGTCAATGGTGTCATTTTTATTGTGGCTTTGCTTTTTCCACAGTAGAATATGTCATGTTTCGCGGTAAAAAACAATTAGCATTTGTGCATCTTGGTGCAGACTATTTTATGCGTGACGCATACGTGAAGCCCCGCGGAATTGAATTTATTTGTTTAGACAAAGAAGGCAAGGTCAATGACGGAGAAAAACACACTACTGATATTGCAGGACCCTTGTGTTTTGCGGGAGATTATCTTGTTAAAGATATTCCATTGTCATCATTATCTGAAGGCGACATCTTATTAATGTTAGGGACGGGATCTAATACATATGGTTTGTGGTCTCGTCATTGTTCACGGACTATTCCAAAAGTTGTGGGTGTGGACTTTGAAAAACTTACTTTTACGCTACTTTCCGAACGAATTAAATTATATTGATATGAAAATAAATCACCTTGTTCCCATTGTAATTATGAGTTTTTTGGTTGCTTGTGAGAGTCAATCCAAAGAAGATACTAAAGCGGGAAATTCTACTCCTAAAAAGACTGAAATCTCAGTGATTCCCAATAAAGTAATAACAGCTGAGGTGACAGGTATGACCTGTGAAAAAGGCTGCGGTGGAATAATTCGCAAGAATTTAAAAGCAACAGGTGCTGTAGCCAAAGTAGAGTTTGATTTTGTCGAGGACGCGGAAAAACAAGTTTGTCGAATATTTTTTGACGATAAAAAGATTTCTGAAACAAAAATCAGCGAGATTGTAAATAGCGTCAATGAGGAACATTATGCTATGACTCTTCTAAGATCAGAGGGACTCACGAAGAAGTAATGGAACTTTTTTACAGAGAAATTGGTGAGGGGAAACCTTTTGTCATCCTTCATGGTCTTTTCGGGTTTAGTGATAATTGGGCAACCCATGCAAAGAAACTAGCAGACTATTACCGGGTGATTTTGGTAGATTTAAGAAATCATGGGCATTCTCCTTGGTCCGATGATTTTTCCTACGAGCACATGGTGGAGGATTTGTATGAACTGATAACGAGCTTAGGATGCTCGCGCTTTACTTTGATGGGACACTCCATGGGGGGGAAAGTTGCCATGCGCTATGCTCAAAAATACGGCGAAAATCTAGAAAAATTGGTAGTGGTAGATATGGGAATTAAATCCTATCCACCGCACCATCAACATATAATAGACGCAATTTCGTCCCTGCCTTTGCACGAGTTAAATACTAGAAGCCAAGCAGAAGAACACTTGAGGAAATTTGTAGACAGTGAAGGAATTATACAATTCTTATTGAAGAATTTATATTGGAAAGAAAAGGGGAAGTTGGCATGGAGAATGAATTTTTTAGTGTTAGAAAATAAAATGTCAGAAATATTAAAGGAGATTCCTTTTGTTGAAACGTGGACATTAACTTTATTTATTCGGGGTGAATTATCTAATTATATTATCGACGATGATATATCTATGCTAGAGAGTTATTTTCCCGATAGCCAAGTAGTAACTGTTGCGAATGCAGGTCATTGGGTGCATGCTGAGTCACAGGAGGAATTTATCACACAGGTATTATCCTTTTGTTTGAGATAAAAAGCCTCTCGAAAGAGGCTTAGATTAATTTTGAATTAAAAGCACAGCGTATTTTTTCCCTTTTTTGTGCACAAGCGATTTACTGTAATTGAGTAAAAATTGAATGGTGCTGTTACGTGGCTTTTCGTCTTCTTTTAATTCTTTAGAACTGATTTTAGGGTATTTGTTAACCATAGGCGCTTTAGTGTATTGAGTTAACGAGAATTAATTTTAATTATTGTGCATGCTTCATTGTCGAATTACACTAAATCGTTCAGGATGTTTGTGTTTTCGTTACAATGCTTAACTTTGTTCACCAATCAACCGTCAGAATAAAAAAGAATGAAAAACTTTTTAAAACCAGGAGTAGTAACAGGAGACGATGTTCAAGAGCTTTTCTCATATGCGAAGGAACATGGGTTTGCCATGCCAGCTATCAATGTAACGAGTACAAGTACCGTAAACGGAGTACTTGAGACTGCAGCTAGGTTAAAATCACCTGTGATCATTCAATTTTCGAACGGTGGAGCACATTATTTTGCCGGAAAGGGTTTAAAAAACGAAAAAGAGCAGGCAGCGATATTGGGTGGTATTTCAGGAGCAAAACATGTTCACACAATGGCAGAAGCCTATGGAGCTACTGTTATTTTACATACAGATCATTGCGCTAAGAAATTACTTCCTTGGATTGATGGTCTTTTGGACGCGGGAGAAATATTTTATAAAGAACAGGGAAAGCCTCTGTATTCCTCGCATATGATTGATCTTTCTGAGGAACCTATCGAGGAAAATATAGAATTATGTAAAATATACCTCCAACGTATGAGTAAAATAGGTATGACCTTGGAAATTGAATTGGGTATAACTGGAGGCGAAGAAGATGGTGTGGATAATACGGATGTGGATAATGCAAAACTATATACCCAGCCGGAAGAAGTAGCCTACGCATACGAGGAGCTGTTAAAAATTTCCCCGAGATTCACAATTGCCGCTGCTTTTGGTAACGTGCATGGGGTTTATAAACCAGGGAATGTTAGGCTAACACCAATTATATTGAAAAATTCTCAAAGCTATGTTCAGCAGAAATTTCAAACCAATCCAAACCCAATAGATTTTGTTTTTCACGGTGGTTCTGGTTCTAGTGTCGAAGAAATAAGAGAGGCAATTGGTTACGGAGTGATTAAAATGAACATCGATACAGATTTACAATACGCATTTACAGAGGGAGTCCGTGATTATATTGTGTCTAAGCACGAATATTTAAAAGCGCAAATTGGAAATCCTGATGGGGATGACATACCTAATAAGAAATACTACGATCCTCGTAAATGGTTGAGAGAGGGAGAAATGACTTTCAATAAGCGATTGGAGCAAAGCTTTTCTGATTTAAATAATATTCAAACGATAACAACATGAGTTGGTTTAAGAGAAAAAAAGAAGGAATTACCACTACTACAAGTGAGAAAAAAGAAACTCCAGAAGGCTTTTGGGTACGTTGTTCGAATTGTAAAACAATGTATACATCAGATGAATTAATTAAACAAAATTATGTTTGTGATAGGTGTTCACATCACGAGAGAATTGGATCCAAGGAATATTTTTCAATAATATTTGATGAGTCTAATTATACAGAATTGGATGCGGAATTAACTTCTGGGGATCCATTAAAATTTGAGGACACAAAAAAATACGCCGATAGAATTAAGTCTACACAAAAAGCGTCGGGATTAGTAGATGCAATACGCTCTGCAAAAGGTAAGTTGAACGGAAGAGACTTTGTCATCTCAGCGATGGATTTTGGTTTCATAGGGGGCTCTATGGGATCGGTTATGGGGGAAAAGATATCCAGGGCTATAGATGAGGCAATAAAAATTAAAGCTCCTTTTATGATTATCTCTAAATCTGGAGGAGCGAGAATGATGGAGGCTGGGTATTCCTTGATGCAGATGGCCAAAGTATCGGGCAAATTAGGACAACTTGCTGATGCGGGATTACCTTATATTTCTTATCTCACAGATCCAACTACTGGTGGCGTTACCGCCTCTTTTGCTATGTTGGGTGATATTAATATTGCAGAACCAGGAGCACTCATCGCTTTTGCCGGTCCCCGGGTAGTAAAAGAAACTATAGGTAGAGATCTTCCCGATGGCTTTCAGACCTCTGAGTTTTTATTGGAACACGGTTTTCTTGATTATATAGTTGACAGAACAAAAATAAGAGAAGAATTAGGCATGTCGATCGAATTATTCATGTCTTAAATCTTGTTTTAAAATTGGATTAAATGGGGTATATTTGTTACAAATCGTAACAATGAGAAAATTCCTTTTTTTTCTAGGCCTTCTGCTCTTTACAAGTGTTAAAGCCCAAGATACTACATGGGTTCAAACCTTTACCTTTGACTCAATCACCACGCGTAGATCAAACTTTATATTTCCTCAAGAACTGAACACAAAGCGTTTTGAAAAAGTACTTATGTACTACAAATTAAAATGCAGCCCACTGACTTCTTGGGATCAATATGACTGTGGTGAATGGGATTATTTGACATATACCCGCGTTTTTGATCATACAGGAATTTTCGATTCTGTGCGGAGGGATAGTAATAGATATTTAGCTAATTGGTCAAGCCCAAGTACGATTGATTATACGCCATCTCCGAATGGTATTTTCGATACATATCTCCGTATAGAACAAGAAAGAACAGCAACAAACCTGAGCACCTTTGCCTTAAATAGTGGTTCCAGCAGCTCAACGTCATTCTTCAATACAGCAAAAAAAGGTTCGCGTTTTCAACAATTACTTTCTGTTACAGAACTTTTAGCTGCCGGTATTCAACCTGGAGAAATTCAAGGAATGATATTGGATATAATAAATATCGGGACAAACGGTATGCTTGCTAGTCCGAGTATTTCAATAAAAGCATCAACAGATGCAACACTTTCGTCTTTCCATACCTCAGGATTTTTAGAGGTCTACAACAGAACGAGAGGCACTTCGAATCCCTTAATTGTTGGCCCAAATGAGTTTTTATTTTTTCAGCCTTTCACATGGGATGGATCGAGTAACCTAATTATTGAATTTGCATATACTTCTGATGAGCCATCCGTAAATGGGATTATTTTTAATTCTGAGTATTTGCCTGGTAATTCAGCATTGTCCTACGGAGACCGAAATGGTTATTTGAATTTATCGGGAACGAACTATACGTTAACTCAATTATCTGATTTTACTGTTGGTCCCGAATTAACCGTTGAATTTTGGTCGAAAGGCAATGGAACAGCAGGAACCAATACAACATTACTTGAAGCATATGATTCGTTAAATAACCGTATTCTTAATATTCACATGCCTTGGAGCGACAACAATGTCTACTTTGATGCCGGAGTTTCCTCAGGGTTCGATAGAATCAATAAAACAATGTCTGCCACTGAGTCCGACAACACATGGAATCATTGGGCTTTTGTTAAAAAACAAAGTACAGGGGAGATGTTCATCTACAAAAATGGAGTTTTATGGCATTCAGGAAGCAATAAAACGCGAAATATTGGATATATCCATCGCTTTGTCTTAGGGGCAAATGTGGATCAGGGATTAAGGTGGAAAGGTAAAATTGACGAGTTTAGGTTTTATAATTCTGCCTTGTCAGCCTCTACTATTCAATCGAATTATCTTAAGAAAGCAGACCCATCCCACCCAAATTGGTCTAATTTATTGGTATATTATGATTTTGACAACGAAAATTATGCCCTTGACAAATCTACCAATGATTATTTATTGATGCCGTCAGAGCACAACATGATTCGTTTTGACGAACGTCCATTGTGCGGTGTTTCTCCTTCTGATGACAAACCCGTAATATCTTTTTTACAAGGACTTGTAGCTTCAATTGCCTCAAACATTTCAGTTACTGAGAAAAGATTAAAACCGCATACAGTTATTTTTGAACAAGAACCGGTAAACCGTCATTTTGAAATAATCAATGGCTATGTGGGTAACCTACAAGGCAATAATATCCAATACGATGAAAATGGACAAATACTAGCTCAGGTTCCTTTTGTAGCCTCTGATCAATTGTTAAATGAACAAATTACCTGCTACAATCCGCCGTATGAAATAATTAAAGATGTTGAAATTGCCAGATATATTACTCCTTATGGAATCCAATTTGATTTAGGTCCTAATGGATTTTCATGGATTTATGACGTTACTGATTACCAAGATTACTTGAGAGATACAGTTGACTTGGCGGCCCACAATACACAAGAGTTATTGGATTTGAAACTTGCCTTTATTGAAGGTGTCCCACCAAGAGATTTACACAAAAGAGAGCCAATTTGGTCTGATTTTAGGTCCTATAACTTTGGGCAAATGGCTGCTGACCAAGTACTTCAGCCAACGCAGTTGCTCTTGTCAGACACTTCTAATATGTTTAAAATTAAAACGAGAATGTCCGGTCACGGTCAAGTGGGGAATTACGCGTGTTGCGAATGGGTTCCAAACAACCATCAAATAAAAGTAGATGGTGTTTCGCGTTTTAACTGGAATATTTGGGAACCGACAGATTGTGGCGACAACCCAAATATTGGTCAAGGAGGAACATGGCCTTATGCTAGAGAGGGTTGGTGTCCTGGCGACCAAGTAAAGGAATATGAATTCGAATTGACACCCTTTGTTCATCCGGGAGATACAGTTACGTTGGATTATGCTATTAATGCTGTTCCTACAAGTGACCCTGGACAATCTGGAGGTAATTATATTGCCGCTTACGACCTGATATCGTATTCTGCTCCTAATTTTCAGAACGACGCAGCAATCAAAGAAATATTAAACCCTAACAACTACGAATATTTCCGTAAGTGGAATCCAACGTGTTCGAATCCAAGGGTGATTTTGAAAAATACAGGAGCAAATCCCCTTACGGCTTGTAAAATTACTTGTTGGGTTTCCTATGGAAATAATATTTCCTTGGACTGGACGGGGAACCTAGGATTCTTGGAAGAGGAAATTGTTGAAATCCCTGTCAATGATTATAATTTTTGGGGTGGGTGGGATAGCAGTCAAACTTTTAAAGCGTTGGTGCAAAATGTAAATGGTATTCAAGGAAACGATGAGTATGCTCCGAATAGTTCGAAAACAGTTCGATTCGATGCACCGGAAAGAATAGATGGGCCGTTCTTTGTATGGCTATCCACTAATAATAAGGCAAGCGAAAATAGGTATAGGTTACAAGATCATGCGGGAAATATTATTTTTGAGCGCACGCAGCTGACCAATCAAACACAGTATAAGGATACTTTCAATCTAGCTCCTGGATGTTATTCCATCATTATTGAAGACACTGATAGTGATGGCTTATCTTTTTGGTATTCTTCCCAAGTAGAAGGCGAGACGGCAGGGACGATGCGATTAAGATTGGTAGGTGGAAGTTACATAGAGTTTTTCCCTGGTGATTTCGGAAACTATCATCGATATAATTTTTCTGTGGGCTTTACAATGGATGTCCCTGAAAATGAGTTGAAGCACGAAATTGCCATCTTCCCAAATCCTTCAAGTGGACTAACAACAGTTGAAGTAAGTGGCGATGTTAATAACGATGCCAGTATGGAAATACTTGATTTGACAGGGAGAATTGTGTACAGAGAAAAGATGAACGCCACGAAATATTTTGCGGAATCTTTCATAGATGTTTCGCCATTTCTAACGGGCTCATATCTTATAAGAATAACAACAGGGAAATCGGTATATACCAAATCATTTTCTAAATTGTAAGTTATGGTTACCAATCTTAGCCAATCATCTTCAATCTTTAATCAATTTATCGCTGAAATAAGGGATGAACAAGTCCAAAAAGACGCGATGCGATTTCGAAGAAATATGGAAAGAATCGCAGAGATTTTAGGATATGAGTTATCTAAAAAATTACCGTATCAAAAAGTCGAAGTTAAAACTCCCTTGGGTATTTCATCGGAATATAGTTTAAAAGAAAAACCCGTACTGGCTACAATATTAAGAGCAGGTTTAGCTATGCATAATGGCTTGTTGAATGTCTTTGACAGCTGCGACAGTGCTTTTATCTCTGCTTACCGAAAACATACCACTCCAGAGGAATTTGATATCTATGTAGAGTATATGGCTGCCCCGCAACTAGACAATAAAATATGGATAATTAGTGATCCTATGTTGGCAACGGGAAATAGCATGGTAACCGTATACCAGGCAATGTTGGAGGTAGGCAAACCAAAACAAGTTTTTATTGTTTCTGCCATAGCAACGCCTGAGGCTCTTGATATGATTAATAAGAACTTTCCTGAAAATACTGAAGTTTTCGTTGGCGCGATTGACAATGAGTTGACTTCACAGTCATACATAGTTCCTGGATTGGGAGATGCTGGAGACTTAGCTTACGGAGAAAAATTATAATATGAACTGGGCGGGATTTTCGAGTGTGTTTTTATTGGCAACAATTAAATTTATGTTTGCACCGTTTGGAGGTGTCCCTTTTGATCTCTCCTTTATGGAAACATTCCTTGCGTCGTTTTTGGGTGGTTCAATAAGTTCTTTCATTTTTTATTTCTCTGCCAATTATTTTCTCAAAAAAACCAAAAGAAAAGAAGGAGCTAAAATCCACACTAAAACCAATAAACTCATAGTCAAATTAAAAAGGAATACTGGTAAAATTGGTGTTTGCTTCTGGGCTCCATTTTTTTTATCTATTCCCTTGGGAAGCATCATTACAGCTAAATTTTATGGAAAATACCAAAGCACATTCTTTCTTATACTGTTGGGTATGGCCTTGAATGCCACAGTGATGACAACATTAGCATATGTCGTTTTCGGATAATCATCTTTTTTTTGATCTTGATAGGACAATTTGGGACTTCGATCTAAATTCTGTTGAGACACTTAAGTTTATTATACAAAGAGAAAATCTCACACAACTTTCTAGAAATTTCAGAGCTTTTCATGCAATTTATAAAAAAGAAAATGGAAAATTATGGGATGCTTATGGAAAAGGATTAATCGACAAAGAAAAGTTAAGGTATGCTAGATTTGAAAATACTTTAGCAAAATTTTCATTGTATGATGAACAATTAGTGAAGCGATTTGGAGATGCTTACGTAGAGTATTCCCCGCGTCAAACCCACCTTATCCCCGGAGTTTTACAAGCCATCAAGGAATTAAAGAACATGGGTTTTGCTTTGCATATTATTACCAATGGATTTAAAGAGGTTCAATTTTTAAAATTAGATAATTGTGGCTTAAGCCTTTTTTTTAATGCGGTGATTTGTTCGGAAGATATAGGAGTTAATAAACCCAAGCCTGCTATTTTTCTATATGCCTGTGAACAAGCTCAAGTAAAACCATCAGAGGCGCTTATGATTGGGGATGACTATCATGCGGATATACACGGTGCCGTTTCGGCAGGGATGAAAGCAATTTTTTATAACCCCAAAAAGCGAAATGCTTATCACCACGAGCATGAAATTAGACACATGGATGAATTGGTAACTAAAATATTACATGTAGTTTAATCTAATCTGTAAGTTGTTGGCGCATTCGCTCATACAAGATCATTCCTGTGGCAACCCCAACATTTAAAGAAGAAACACCCCCTTCCATAGGAATATTGGTGCGTACGTCAGATAAATTCAACAAATCTTGAGTGATACCATTTTCCTCGGACCCCATGATGATAGCAACATTTCCTCTCAAGTTCACTTGATATAATGGGACACTAGATTTTTCTGTACAAGCGATAAGGCGTAATCCGCTTTGTTGCAAATAGAATAAGGTATTTTTGAGCTGATCGGTTTTACAAACTGGAATGGTATTCAATGCTCCGGAAGATGCCTTCATGGCATCAGAAGACACGAGAGCAGAACCACCGGAAGGAATCAAGATGGCATCAACTCCTTGGCACGCTGCCGTTCTTGCAATGGCACCGAAGTTTCGCACATCCGTAATTCTGTCAAGAACGAGTATGCAAGGCTTTTTCCCTTCCTCCAATAATTTTTCTACTAAGTCTTCGATGATATGGTAGGAAACGGGAGGTACAAATGCGACCATTCCTTGGTGATTTCCTGTTGTTAGAGAGTCAATTTTTTGAGCAGGGACAAATTGCAGTTGGTAATGTTTTCCGTGGAGTGCCTCTTTCAACTCCAAAAAAGTTTCCTTTTGTATGCCTTTTTGTATCAGAATTTTATTCAGTTCTTTATCGGTTTTTATAGCCTCAATTACGGCATGTAAACCATATATGATATCTGTTCTTTCTTTTCTTTGATATTCTCTTTTAACTTCTTTCATTCTTCAAATATAAATTCTAACTCAACATTTCCTTCCAATGTTTTTGCCACTGGGCAAAGCTTTCCTGCCTGTATTACTTTAGCTTTAGTTTTCTCGTCCCACTTATTTCCTTCTAGGGAGATTAGAACTATTATCTTTTCAATTCTTCTTGGATTGGCCCCCATAATTTTAGTAACTCTCGCCTCTGCATGTTCAAATGAAATTTCGTGCTGTTGGCAATAGATTCCCATGATGGTAAGCATGCAAGATGCCAATGATGTAGCAACTAAGTCTGTTGGAGAGAATACTTCGCCTTTCCCATGATTATCAATTGGAGCATCGGTCATTATGGTATTTCCTGATGCAATATGAGTACATGAGGTTCTCAGATTACCAAGATAATTAACAACAGAAGTAGTCATGTTTGTAAAGTTACGTGAATTAATGGTCTTAAACATGCTGTTTTCCTCGAATAAATTATATTTACGCAACTTTTAAACTTAAAATATAGTCTTTCCATTGATGAAAAAAGTTCTTTTCCTTTTATTTTTGCTCCGCTCCGTTGTGGGGGAAGCTCAAAGTATTCCTTGTCCCTTTGTCGATGCTGGTCCCGACCAAACAGCCGATTGTTCGGCAGCTCAGGGTTGCTCCAATTTAACGGCTACTTTTTTAGAAATTAGGGAAACATCAACCTACACTGTAGAAACCATGCCCCATTTACCGCCAATTCCTTACAACCAAGGAGGAGGTACAGCAGTTTCCATAAATACGGACGATGTTTGGAGTAATGCTATTACTTTGCCATTTACGTTCTGTTATTATGGTCAAACATATACTCAGTTATTAATTGGTTCCAATGGTAATTTGAATTTCAATTTAGGAAGTGCTGGTGGTTATTGTCCATGGGCTTTCACTGCTAGCTGTCCTTCGCCAAATCTCGTGAATATGGGAAATATTTTTGGGGTTTACCATGACATCGATCCAAGCGTTTGCGGCAATATTCGATACTATGTAAACGGAACTTTTCCTTGTCGACAGTTCATTGTTTCTTTCGATGAAATTTGTCACTTTAGTTGTACATCTATCAAAAGTAGACACATGATTGTGTTGAATGAAACCACAAATTATATTGACGTTTATGTGCAGTCAAAACCCCTTTGTTTAGGTTGGAATGGAGGTAGAGCTATCATTGGCATTCAGAACACAAATGGATCCGTTGGAATTACAGCACCTAGTCGTAATTCAGCTCCAACTTGGACGGTGACAACTCCAGAAGCATGGAGATTTAAACCATCTGGAACGCCACTTTATGCGTTCGAATGGTTTCAAGGTACTACATCACTAGGATCAACTCCGGCAATCACTGTTTGTCCAAGCATACAAACGACCTACACAGCACAATTTACCTATACCAAATGTGGAGAGACTTCACCAACAATTTTGACAAATGATGTTGTTGTAATACCAGCACCTGGGTCAATTACCGCAAGTTTGACGTCCCAAGAATCAACTTGTGGTCAAGCAAACGGCTCGGTCACCATTACAGCTTCTGGAGGAAGTGGTACTTTAGCTTACTCCAGTGATAATGTGAGCTATGGTGCATCAAATGTATTTAATGGACTCAGTTCGGGTAGTTATACCTTTTACATACAAGATCAAGGAGGTTGTTCGGTAAGTTTACCTGTGATAATTAATGATCTTTCAACACTTTCAGCAACAATAGATTCCGTTACTCCTACCTTGTGTTATGGGTCATCAGATGGTACAATTACGCTTGAGGCCTTTGGAGGAACTGCACCTTATTCTTACGTTTTAGGATCTAACTCCCCGGCAACGTCACCCTTATTTAGCGGTTTGCCAGCAGGAAATTACTCTTTTACGGTATTGGATACCCAAGGATGTCAAGTTCAATTATCTGCCTCAGTAAGCGAACCCTCAGCTTTACAAATTACCTTAGGCCCAACAATAAATTCAAGTTGTAATCTACCAAACGGAAGTCTTGAAGTATATGCGAATGGGGGAATTACCCCTTACCAGTTTTCGATAGACAATTTTAGCAATCAACAATCTCAGGGACTATTTTCATCTTTAAATGCGGGAACTTATACTGTTGAGGTAAGTGATTCCAACGGTTGCTTGAATTTAATTTCTGTTGTTGTGAATGCAAATGATGCGGTGATTGCTGTTCCGGGTTCCATAGTGTTTCCCAATTGTTTTGGAGAATCATCAGGTTCCCTAAATGTACATAGTTTTGGAGGACCATCACCATATCTATTTTCGATAAATAATGGCACATTTGGTGTTGATTCAGTTTTTAGCAACCTCAATTCGGGTGAATATATTGTAGCAGTTCAGGATGCGAATGGTTGCATTGATTCGGTGAATATGACAATCGGTTCCCCAACTGCTCTTGAGATTGACCTTGGAGCAGCATCCACAATTTGTTTGGGACAGTCTGCTATCTTGAATGGATCAGCAAGTGGAGGCACCGCACCTTACGTATTTACCTGGAATGGGCTTGTTCAAAACCCGCAAACGATTCAACCAATTTCTACACAAACTGAATTATTTACAGTAACGGATGCTAATGGATGTTTCAGTAGTGATTCACTTCTAACGACTGTCCTCCCTCTTCCCGTAGCATCAGCCATAGCGACTCCCATATCAGGTGGAGCACCGTTAGAAGTAACTGTTGAGAATTTTTCGCAGAACGCTAGTCAGTACACTTGGGACTTTGGCAATGGTCAAAATCAAACTACCACAACCCTGAGTAGTGTGGTGGCAAATTATCCATCAGCAGGTTTTTACATCATTGAATTGATTGCTTCGAATGGTCTTTGCGACGATAGTTGGCAAGATACGATAGAGGTGATTCCCGTTTTACCTCTTGAGGTGGAAGTACCCAACGTATTCACACCTAATACAGATGGAAACAACGAGGGTTATTTTGTTTGGACAAAAAACGCAGCTTCCATAGAAGCGGTAATTGTTAATAGATGGGGTAATACAATGGTTGTAATAACTGATTTGCTCTATCAGTGGGACGGAAAAACACCTTCTGGATTGGATGCTGAGGCAGGGGTTTATTTTCTAAAGTATAAGGTCGTTGGCCTTGATGCAACGGTTGTAGAAGGACAAACCTTTTTTCACCTCATTCGATAAGATCTCTTTTTATTATGTATTTTTAGCCTTCTAATTTTTAGGTTATGAAATATATAGTTGCTTCGTTATTTGTACTAACATCTCTGTTAACAGGTATTGCTCAGAAAAAAAGTGATAAAAAAGAGGGGGTAAAGCTACCTTATGATGCTTCAACTATTGCTAATTTATCTTTTCGAATGGTAGGGCCAGCGTTAACATCAGGTAGAGTTGCTGATATCGCTGTCCACCCAAAAAATAAAGATAAGTGGTACGTTGCTGCTGCATCGGGAGGAGTATGGTATACCGCTAATCATGGCATTACTTTTTCACCCATTTTTGATAATTATGGGTCATACTCCATTGCCTGTGTAGAGCTTGCTCCATCGAATCCTAACACCGTTTGGGTAGGTACTGGTGAAAATAATAATCAACGTTCAGTAGCCTATGGCGATGGCGTATATAAGTCCTTAGATGGTGGAAAGTCATTCGTGAATATGGGATTAAAGGCTTCAGAACACATTGGTAATATAATTATACACCCTACAGATGAGAATACCGTTTGGGTAGCTGCCTACGGACCTTTGTGGAGCAGTGGGGGTGAAAGAGGAGTATATAAAACAACTGATGGAGGTAAAACATGGGAACGTACGCTATTTATTTCTGAGGAAACAGGAATAGCAGAAATAAGTATTGATCCGGTAGATCCAACTATTTTGTACGCCTCAGCTCACCAGCGGAGAAGACACGAATGGACCTATGTGGGAGGTGGACCTGAGTCTACTCTATACAAATCAACCGACGGGGGAAAGACATGGAGAGAAATCGCCACTGGATTACCGAATCGAGATATGGGACGCGTTGGTATTGCAGTCGCACCGTCTGATCCAAATTATGTATATGCGATTGTCGAGGCTCGTTACGGAAAAGCGGGTGTATATTTATCCACTAACAAAGGAGAAAGTTGGTCAAAACAGGGTGATTTTAATACGAGTGGAAATTACTATCAGGAAATTATGGTCGACCCACTTAATAAGAAAAAAGTTTTTGCCATGGATACATACTTGCATCACAGTGAAGATGCAGGTAAAACATTCGTTAATACGGGAGAATCCAATAAACACGTTGATAATCACGCTATTTGGATCGATCCAGAAAATACAGAACATTGGATAGTGGGCTGTGACGGCGGGATTTATGAGACATATACGCACGCTAAGGAATGGAAGTACTACAGTAATTTACCTATCATTCAGTTTTATAAAGTTGCCACGGACAATTCAACACCTTTTTATAACATATACGGCGGAACGCAAGACAATAATTCAATGGGTGGTCCAGCGGCTACGACAAATGTCGCAGGTATATTGAATACAGACTGGTATATCACCAACGGTGGAGATGGTTTTGAGTCCGCTTGTGATTGGTCGAATCCAGCTATTGCCTATGCTCAAGCACAATACGGATGGCTGGTTCGTTACGATAAAGTCTCCGGTGAAAAAGTGCCTATTCAGCCTATGCCAGGTAAGGGAGAAGATGCGTACCGTTGGAATTGGGATGCACCATTGGTAGTGTCACATCATGATCCTTCGGTGCTTTATTTTGCTGCTAATAAGTTATTTAAATCTGACAATAAAGGAGACGACTGGTCGACAATATCACCAGACTTAACGCGTCAGTTGGATAGAAATAAATTAAAAGTTATGGGGCAGGTATGGACCATAGATGCGGTAATGAAAAACGCTTCAACTACGATTTATGGAAATGTGGTGGCATTAGATGAATCCCCTAAAAAGAAAGGTCTTTTGTATGTTGGCACGGATGATGGACTCATTCAAGTTACAGAAAATGACGGTGAATTATGGACTAAAATTGAGCAGTTTCCGGGTGTACCCGTTCAAACTCGCGTGAATATGATAACTGCTTCAAGTCATGACGAAAATGTGGTTTTTGCTGCATTTAACTCACAACGCAGTGGAGACTTTAAGCCTTATTTACTGAGGTCAACGGACAAAGGAAAAACGTGGATTTCTATCGCCTCCAATCTTCCAGCTAGAGGCAATGTTTATTGTATCAAACAAGACCACCTAGATCCTAACTTATTATTTGTCGGGACTGAGTTCGGTGCGTTCTTTTCCAACGATGGCGGACAAAACTGGACTAAGTTAGCAGGGTTGCCAACCATAGCGGTTTATGACTTAGATATTCAAAAACGTGAAAATGATTTAGTAGCAGCTACTTTTGGGAGAGGATTTTATGTCCTAGATAATTATTCCCCTTTAAGAGAATTGAAAAAAGAAAATTTAGATAAACGAGCGCATTTATTTCCAATCAAAGATGCATTGCTTTATGTCCCCATGGACCCGCTTGGATTGGAGGGTACGGGTTTTCAAGGTCATAATTTATGGTTTTCAAAAAATCCGGCGTTTGGAGCCACTTTTCATCTACACCTAAATGATTCATGGAAGTCTTTAAAAGACAAGCGACAAGAGAAGGAAAAAGAACTCGAAAAAGGTAAAAAAGATGTTCAATACCCTTCTTTTGATGAATTAACGAGAGAGGAGTTGGAGACGGCTCCAAAGTTAATTTGGTCAATCACTGACGTGAAAGGGACAGAGATTAAAAGACATTCAAGCACATCGTCTAAAGGAATTAGCTCATATAATTGGAATCTCCGAACCCAAGCCACTAATCCAATAGGTAAGGGAGGAAACGGATTGTTGGTAACGTCAGGAATATACTATCTTTCAGTTTTTTACGTCGATCCAAATGTTCAGCAAACAGAAACATTAGTCAGTAAAATTGCTTTTCAGGTGAAAGGATTGAATAACCAAACCTTATTGGCAAAAAATCCCGAGGAGCTTTCTAAATTCAGGGAAGATGTAAGTGAGTTGAATCGTAAAATTGGCATTTTGACGAGTCAAATGACGGAGGCTAAAGAAAAATTTTCCCAACTCAATAAGGCAGTAATTGAAGCTACTAATGTTCCTGTTGAAATAGCAGGGACTTTGCAGAAAGTGAGAGTTGAGTTTAGTACCTTGAGTAAGTTAGTATACGGTGATAATATTAAAGCTTCTCGAGAATTTGAAACTGTGCCTTCGCTGACCTCTCGTTTCGGTATGTTAGAGTATCAATTATATGAGAATACCACCGGAGTGACTAAAACGCATCGTGCGAACAAGTCAATTGTTGAGCAAGAGCTGCTTGATGCGAGTCAGCAGTATACGCTTATCAATGATAAATTAGATAATATAGTTGATACGTTAAGAAAAATAGGTATCCCATATATACTTAATTCCGGTAGCTGGAAGGATGAGTAGCCTTAATTTTTTTTAGTCTTCCTAACTAGTGGACCAAACTTAGCGGATTCACTGTATCTCTCGAACTCTGTGGCGATTTCTTCTCTTAGATTCGTTGGCATCGTAAAGAGGTAATCTTGTACTTCTATTGGATCGGATTTCCAAAAATAGAGTTCTTCTCTGTTGGGGACGATATTAGTTCTATATAGGTAATGCCATTTTTGATTTAATATAGATATTCCAGTATTAAAGTTTGCATAGGAATTTGAATTGAAAGTGATGACATACCTGTCTTCTGGTAGAGGCTTAAGCAAACTATACCCAGTGTAATTTTTACTGTATTTTGAGAAGTCTTTATCACTTTCTAAGTCCAACAAGTCAAAAATTGTTGGAGTTACATCAATATTGGAAGATAGTAATGGCAGGTTACTTTTTAAGTTATTGAGTTCCTCACTTTTTAGCAATCCGTTGGGAACGTACATCATCATCGGTATATCAAGGGTCTCAATATAATTAGTTTCGAGGTGGCCAATATTTTTATGTTCATTGATAGCCTCAGAATGATCACTGACGCAGATGATAATCGTATTGGACATAAGATTCTCCTTTTCCATATGCGTTATCAACCTTTTAAGCAATTGATCTTGATAATACATTGCGTTGAAGTAATTATCCATTATTTTTTCGTCACCCCACTTCATGAATTCTTCAGGGACTGTATAAGGATAATGCGTCGTGTTGTATTGGATTACTCCAAAAAAACGATCATTTTTAAATTCGCTTAATTTTTTACTGAGTTGCTCGGTAGCAAATTTATCATCCATTCCCAATTCATTAAATAAAGGATTTCCCGAAATTTCTTGGTGGTAATAATAATCAAGAGCTGACTTGTCGTAGAAATCATCGAAGGCAAACATACTTAATTGATGTGAAGAAAGGAAAAATGTTTTGTAGTTAAGCGCTTTAGCATATTCCCAGATCAAGGGTTGACTAAACATAGTCTCTTTATCTTGATAAGGACCAATACCATTTAAAATCGCAGGAACCGCTAACATTGTAGAGGTAGCGATGGTTTTTGGTTCTAAAAATTTATAAAAATTGTCTTTGTACTTTTCCTCAAAAGAGTTTAAAAATGGAGTGGTTTTCAATTTTTTGTCGTACAACCCCATACTCCGCTTGCGAGCTGATTCAAAAATTACGACTAGTACATTAAAATCCTTTGGGATTTTCTTTGTTTTTATTTCAGGAATGGATCTTTCCTTTAGACCTCCGCCAGGTCGGGAATAGTCCGCAAAATCAAATGCCGCACGTTGTATGTTCATTGCGAAATTGACATCTGCAATCGCACACTGATCGAATTTAGGTTGAAAAAGACAGACTATTTCAAATATAATAAGCTGCACTACACCGTAATAGGTTAAAAATTGAGCGTGTGATTTTGGCACATGATTTCGAACGAATTTTCTCAAGACCATCCCAATGATAACAATTCCACTGAGTAGTATTAATAAGACAGTTGTGTTGAGCGTATATGTTGCCAAAGTCCATGCACTATAAGGCTCCTCACGAATAAATAAGAAGGTGTGGTAATTTGGAAAAATACCATTCATCGACTCGAATTGAAAAGAACCGAAAAAAGAAAATAGCCAAAGTGGACCGATGCAAAAATAGATGAGGTAAAAAAGCCAAGTTTTATTGATTACATAACGAAGTATGAGTAAAATGAAAACAAAATACCCGAATGATAGCGCTATTGATACAATATAGAAGGTAAATTGCCATCCATCAAACAATAGTAATTGGTTAAATCTATAGCTGATATCCAATAATATAAAGGCCATTGGGACTAAAAAAATCTTCCAATATCCCTTTATGCCGATCCAAGAAAAATATACCTTCATCTAATAATCTTATTCGGATTTATTGATAAAATGTTTCCTATGGATCCGTTATTTTATTTTATTTTTTTCAGAATTTATTTTTCCGATTTCCGATTTCGGAAAATTAAGGCTCATCGCTGGAAAATATACATCACCAAGTATGAGGTGATTAAATACAAAATATTGACATTTAACTACTTGTTTATTTGGTAGCACACACCAAAATTTGTTTAAGTCCATATTCACCAATTCGCCAAATTCATTTTCTTGCGGATTTTGGACTTGAATTCTATGCATTTTTAAAATCGTTGCAGTGCTTTTACCTCTTTCAGACAGAGACAATGTACAGAATGGAGGAGCTTTTAATAAACTATCACACTGTGCTTTGGATAGCTCGTAATTTGCTGATTCAAAATTGATTTTTTTATATTTTTGCAGGTATCGAATAACGTTTAAGGTGTCAAGTGTTTTAAGCGGTACTCCATTACTCGTCACACTGAAATTTGAACCGAAATTTTGAACGGAGAAATCTCTGTAAGGTTCTTGAGTAAAGGTGATTTCTACTTTGGAAATTTTTTCAGATTCTACATTGAAAATTTCTGTACATAACCACTTTCGAGAATCTGCAAAAAAACGAGGTTCTATAATTCCGTAAATACCCCTAATAGACATAATAACGGGTTTGTTATTTTTTTTCTTATCCGGCCCCTCCAACACCATAATTTGTCCATTATGGTCTTGTGCATTCGGACCAATATACCACCGCTTTGAAAAGTTACCATTTTGATAGAAATCAACTTTGATGTGATTGGTCATCATTAATTCAAGGAATTTTTTTTCAGCTTTTTCATTCAGATATGCCTTAAATTGAATTTTTGCAGCTGCCTCAAGAATATTGTGGACACCTTCTTTGTTGACACATTGACCATTTTTATCAACCCACATACCATTTGATTTATTAAGTTCAAAGTTATTTGAATAGGCATCCGTAATGATAATTTTATCAATTGAATTAGTGTCTTCAATCGCAAAGGACATCGCATCGAAAATCCTTTCCTCTTTGGGTTTCAATAAACGCAATACAAAAAAAGCTAAGACACCTATAGAAACTATGCCTGTGCAAATAATAATGATTCTTTTAATTCGTCTTGACATAGTTAATTTCGTGTGTATTTTCTTCTGCGATAAAGGGTAATAACGAGTCCAAAGACACTTATTAGTGCTATAGGTAAACCAATATTTAGAAAGGTATAATAGTTTTTTGTTTCTGCTATCTTATCCCGGTCCAACTCTTTGATTTGAATTTTTCGCGTGCGTAATTCAAATATAGCGTTGTCGTCCAACATATAATCTACTAAATTTTGAATGAATGCTGCGTTATCAATTGGAAAAAGCATATTGAAATTTGCCAAGTGCCGATCAAGAATTAAGTCATCTTTTCCGATGGGTCTATATCTCGTAATTCCGTCTGAGTACCTCATTGAATCGATTGAATTAGCCAAGAAGGTCCCGTTTCCAACAGCAACTATTTTCCCTGGTTTAACACTGTTCGGGGTGAATTTTGCATCAGGGTTAGCAGAAAATGTTGGATCTAGCTTATCGATAAAATGACTTGTGAAGGTTCCGGAAACTTCTGCTGCAAGGGTAAGTCGATTCACTTCGCTTTCTGGTTGATCATTCATTTTTAAAGGCTCACCAAAATTTTTGTGGTCAACATAGGTAATAAGTGGCGCTTGTCTTGTAGGTAAAGAATTGGACGAACTTGTGAGAATCACTTTAAAATTGGAGGAAGATTTATTCGAGGAGCTAATTTCATTCACGAATTTTAGCGAAATACGGTTGAGGTTTTTTGCTATCGGGTTGTCCTCAGCTGGAGTCGGCATTACATGGTGGAGAAAAGGAAAAGTGGCTTTATTCGTGGCTTGTCGCATTTTGGAAAGCCTATTATCAATGATATGATCTAAACAATTAGCATCCATAACAAGATGTTCATTTATTTTTAGTCCATAGTCAAATAGCATATTCTCTAATCCAATATTTTTTCTCATCGTATGGGTACCCAAATTGATTTCTAATGAATCAGTTGGAATATCGAGCGTATTCATAAAGACCATCAACTTCCCACCTTTCATCACGAATTGATCAATAACATACAAATCTTTTTGTGAAAATGGTTTTTTGGGATCAGCAATAATGAGGGCCTCGAACTCGTCTAATTTATTAAGGCTATCGTTGATACTCACCTCATTCATGTAATAAAAATTCTTTAAAAGTAATTTTGCTGCTTTAGTCTCTTCAGGTTTTAATTCGCCATGACCTTGTAAAAAGCCAATGCGTTTTTTCTTTTTTAGAATGAGTTCGTGTATTCCTGCTGCTAAAAAGTATTCAATATCATTGAATGAATTATCAACTGCCCCTCTTATCATTTCAAGACTGGTTAAACCGCCGGGTTTCGGAGGTATAAATTGCACATAGGTTTCCTTGGTAACACCATTTTGATTGTAAGAAAGCTTTGCGCCAGGCCAAATTCGCAATACATTTAATACTCCTTTATTATCTTTGTAATTGATTTCAACCGGTTTAACCCCTTTTCCTTCGTTAAAAATTTCAAGTTCTAAATCGTTTGGTTTTCCATTACCATCACTTTTAGGATTTATGAATTTAAAGTCAACTTTAGCATTTGAAAATTCTTTAAAGTTCTGAAGTTTCTCGTGAATCAGTTCTTTAAAAGAACGCAATTCTGCAGGTAGTTCACCGTCTAGATATACCTCAATAAAGACCTTACCTTCAATATCTTTTAATTTATTTAGAAAATTTTGGGCAGGCTCAGATAACGAATATCGTTTATCATCAGTCATGTCAATTTTGGTGTCGGAGAAATTCGCCAAAATATTGACCAAGATTACACCAATTACCAAAATAATAAAAATGGAACTACCATATAACCATTTCACTAAAAATGTGGGAATCTTAATTCTCATGATTTACTGACTTTCAGTGTGTACAAAGAAGAATATAAAAATATGACAATCAATGACAGGAAGTATACTATATCACGCAGGTAAAGAACTCCTTTGCCTATCTTTTCGTAATGAGATGTCATACCCATATATTTGATAACGTAATCATAGGACTTAAATGTCCCCCACGTCCCCAAGCGTTCGAATCCATCATAGAAAAACCAGCATAGAAACATCGCTAAAATGAATGAAATGATTTGACTATTCGTAAGTGTACTGGCAAATATACCAATAGCTACGAAGACTGATCCTATTAAGATTAACCCTAAATATGAAGTAAATGTTGCTCCAGAATCAATGGATCCTACTGGCTTTCCAAGTTGGTAGATAGTTAAGTAATATACAACCGTTGGAAGTATGGCAATAATTAATAAAACCACTCCTGCGAAGTATTTTGCCAACACGATTTTTATCTCCGAAATTGGCTTTGTGGCAAGTAGCTCGATCGTTCCAGTTCGTTTTTCTTCCGCAAATGAGCGCATAGTAATAGCAGGAATCAACATTAAGAATATCCATGGGGACAGACCGAAAAATGGAATCAAGTCGGCTTCGAAATTGTAAAATAAATTTGTTTGATTATCTAATACGAAGTGAAAAAGCCCTGAACTTACTAAATAGATTATGATGAAGACATAACCAATTAATGAATTTAGGAAACTGTTGATTTCTTTAAAAAATAATGCCCTCATATTTCTAGTAAACGTTCAAAATTAATCACTTTGTTGGTTCAGTAGTTAAAAATTTATCAGCGCATTTATGTTTATTAGTTACAAATAAAAAAGGGCCTCTAAAAAGAGACCCTTTAATGAAAGATTTAAAATAAAAATTTATGCTTTTTTTACATTAACCGCATTCAAACCTCGACGACCTTCTTGAAGATCAAATTCTACTTCATCTTCTTGACGAATTTTGTCAATTAATCCGGTTACATGTACAAAGTATTCTTTGTCTGTTCCCTCTTCTACAACAAATCCAAAACCTTTTGCTTCGTTGAAGAATTTTACTGTTCCTTTACTCATTTTAATATAATTATAATTTCAGCAAATTTATACGTTTTTTTTAGGCTTTACAAATTTTAGCACGATTATTTTAAAATCCACTGAAATACTCATTAACAGACCATGCCTCTGCTTTAACTCTAAACCACGGCTTTATCATCTGCCATAAGCCCTGAAAAAAAGCTGAATTTCGGTAAATAAGTAAAGCTTCCTCATCTTCCCATTGGCTGTAAGTCAATACTATACAAGGGTCTTTGCTGTCCTGAAGTAATTTCATCCCTTGACAGCCAGGAAATTGATTTACCTGCCATTTCACTGATTCAAAATGTTGCAAGAAAGCCTCAATTTTATCTTCTTGAAATTCCAATTTTACAATCCGAATAATCATACTAAAATAGAGAATGGATGTCTTTCGCTGATCCTGGGGGGTGAAATTCTATTGTAATAACATTTCCAACACGGACTCCAAACAGGTTATTAGCTCCTCCTGTGCTACCATTTGCGCCTTTATTGATGGCAATTTCTAATAAATCGCTACTGTTGAATATAGCCACTTTTTCACCCATTGCAACGTCATTGTAGGTTTTTGAGATGGTATCTATGAAATACGTCTTATTTACGTAAAATATGGTAAAAGGGGTATTAGGTCCGAATCTGTCAAAGTCTTTTTTTGAGATGTTCGTAATGATATTTCCGTAGGCATCAATATGCACAACATTACCGAGCATGCGGTTATGCTCAATTGTTGGTTTTTGAATAAATGCTTTCTTGAAAGTATACGATTCAACGCATATTTCGGATAAATCTATCTTATTGCTTACCATAGCAGCTAAAGGGATGAACGTATTCTTCGTTGGAAATTTGTGGTAGTCTTCAATTGCGGTTGGCTTTTCCAACTTGTATAATTTTTCGGGTACATCATCTTCTAAAAACGTTCCGAAAAAACCGTTATCGTTAGATATAAAATATTGGTCTTTGAATAACATTACCATAGGAAAACTTGGATTTGTTTCACTGAAAACAGGTTCAGAGTCAACTCCAATAATGTGAATGGTTCCAGCAGGAAATGTATGATAACAGCATTTCAATTGAAAAACAGCCTCGGCGACATTAAAGGGTTTAATAGAATGAGAAATGTCTATAATATTGGCAGAGGGGATTTGATTTAAAATGGCTCCCTTAGTTGCTGCAACATAGTAATCTTGCAGTCCAAAATCTGTTGTTAAAGTGATGATTTGCATGTCAAATCAAGGCTTGAATGGCATTTAATTTATACTTTTACCAAAAGTAATGTAAATCGAGCATTTCGAGCGAAACTTATAGTAAAATTTATTTGTGACGGGTAGTAGAAATATTGAAATTCAGGGGATTAATCCCGCTGAGCTGTTTGGAGTAAATGATGTTAATTTTAGGCATCTTAAGACACTTTTTCCTAAGTTGAAGGTTACCGCAAGGGGACATTTGGTATCTATCAGCGGTGATGAAGAGCTTATGGATGAATTTGAACGAAAGTTCAATCTTATTCTTCAGCATTTTCACAAGTATAATTCTATTTCTGAAAATAATATCGATAATTTGATGCTTAGCGATGGAAGTTCGTTATTGAGCACAGACGATGGCTCAGAAACTATTGTTCACGGAAATGCTGGAACGAAAATCAAGGCGCGCACCGTTAATCAAAAAAAACTAGTTCAGTCTATTAATGAAAACGATATGGTTTTTGCCGTCGGGCCAGCAGGGACGGGAAAGACTTACACCGCAGTTGCATTAGCTGTTAGAGCCCTCAAAGCAAAGGAGGTAAAGCGAATTGTATTAACGAGGCCAGCCGTTGAGGCGGGTGAAAATCTCGGGTTTCTACCAGGCGATTTGAAAGAAAAGCTCGATCCCTATTTAATGCCTCTCTACGATGCATTGCGGGATATGATACCTCCAGAGAAATTGGGAGACATGATAGAATTTGGCATTATTGAAATTGCGCCATTGGCATTTATGCGTGGCCGAACACTTGATAAGGCTTTTGTAATTTTGGATGAAGCGCAGAATACCACGACTATGCAAATGAAAATGTTTTTAACACGAATGGGTATGACGGCTCGGTTTGTCATTACCGGGGATATGTCTCAAGTTGACCTACCTCATCGTCAGCGATCAGGATTATCCTATGCGTTGGATGTATTAAAAGACGTTGAAGGTATTGGAGTAGTCAGGTTTGGTCAAAGTGATATCATTCGCCATCGCTTGGTGAAACGTATCGTGGCGGCATTTGACGTCGCTGAAGCAGAGGAACGGAAAAACGAATCGAAAAAAGTGATAAATAGATGAAAGCAATTACGAATATTGAATTCATTTTCCCTGGTCAGACAAAAACATACCATGGTAAGGTCAGAGATGTGTATACCTTGGAAAATGGATTGTTGGTGATGGTGGCATCAGATAGAATTTCTGCATTTGACCACATTTTACCCAAAGGGATTCCTTACAAAGGACAAGTACTAAATCAAGTGGCAACTTATTTTTTACAAGCTACTCGAGATATTTGTCCTAATTGGTTAATTGCCACACCTGATCCATCTGTGGCTATCGGATTGGCTTGTGAACCGATACGTGTGGAGATGGTTATTCGCGGATATTTAGCTGGTCACGCTGCGCGTGAATACAAGGCGGGAAAGCGCACCCTTTGTGGTGTTTCGATGCCTGAGGGATTGAAGGAAAATGATAGGTTCCCTACGCCAATAATAACTCCTGCCACTAAAGCCGATGAAGGACACGACGAGGATATCTCACGAGAAGATATTTTGTCCAATGGAGTCGTGCCTAAAGAGATTTACGAGACCATGGAAAGATATACCCGCGAACTTTTTCAACGAGGATCTGATATGGCAGCAGAAAGAGGATTGATTTTGGTCGATACCAAATACGAGTTTGGTATTAGAAACGGGGAAGTAATTCTAATTGATGAAATCCATACGCCAGATTCTTCGCGCTATTTTTATTTAGAAGGATATGAAAAACGTCAGGAGCAAGGTGAACCACAAAAACAACTTTCGAAAGAATTCGTTCGCCAATGGTTAATTGAAAATGGATTCCAAGGTTTGATAGGGCAGGAAATGCCTTTTATGCCCGATGAATTTGTAAACACAATAACAGCGCGGTATATCGAACTGTATGAGAAAATTACCGGTAATATTTTCGTTAAAAGCGATCTAGCCAACATACCGGAGCGTATTCAACGAAATGTAACCGCTTACCTTTCGGAAAAGTTAGAATCAAATTAACTGAAAATACCATGTCAATACACAAACAAGTTAAAAAAGTTACGACACATACACTCCATGAAATGAAACAAGCAGGAGAAAAAATCTCCATGCTTACAGGGTATGATTTCTCGATGGCAAAAATTATTGATGCTGCCGGTGTTGATGTTATTTTGGTGGGCGACTCAGCTTCTAACGTCATGGCTGGGCATGAAACCACCTTGCCAATTACTTTGGATCAAATGATCTACCACGCCTCATCAGTAGTGCGTGCGGTTGACCGAGCATTGGTCGTAGTGGACATGCCTTTCGGTTCTTATCAAGGTAATTCCAAAGAAGCCTTGTCAAGCGCAATTCGTATAATGAAAGAGTCAGGCAGCCATGCTGTGAAAATGGAAGGTGGTCAGGAAATATTAGAATCCATAAAGCGAATCCTAACAGCGGGAATACCCGTAATGGGTCATTTGGGATTGACACCTCAATCGATCTATAAATTTGGTACTTACGTGGTACGCGCAAAAGAGGAAGAAGAAGCAAGTAGGCTTTTGGAGGATGCAAAAGCCTTAGAGGAAGCTGGTTGTTTTGCTATTGTTGTAGAAAAAATACCTTCAAAATTGGCCGAAAAAGTGGCGAAACAAGTGAAGATTCCAATCATAGGAATTGGCGCAGGAAACGGTGTAGATGGCCAGGTATTAGTGGTGCATGATATGTTGGGAATCAATAACGAATTCAGTCCACGGTTTTTGAGAAAATACAATAATTTATACGATCAGATGTTGCACTCTTTTCAGCGTTACATTACCGACGTCAGGTCTGGGGACTTTCCAAATTCTACAGAACAATATTGATGAAAATTTGGTTTTTGTCGCTAGTATGGGTTCTCTTATTGACGGCTTGTTCTAACAATCAAGAAATCAGCCCTATTTCTGATGAAAAAAATATCTGTCGTTACAGTAAATGGTTGCGTATTGAAGAATTCCCGGAGTATACGCGCTTAGACATAATCAATCCAGACGACAATAAACTCTTACATTCATTTAATATAGTAAAGGGTGCTGTTGTAACAGATTCTAAATTAGCTGTATTTTCATCAACACATATTGGAATGCTAGCGGAGTTGAATAGTTTATCTGATGTTGTAGCTGTTTCCGATATTCGCTTTGTGTATAATGAACTGTTAATCAATAAGTATAATAATTCCAGACTTACCTCCTTTGACAGTGAAAATTCTTACAATCCAGAAAAACTAATTAAAACAGGAGCAAAAGTGATTGTACATAGCGCATTTTCAGGTCCATTTCCGAATCAGGATAAATTAATAAAACAAGGCATTCAGTGTCTAGCTAATTTTGATTGGAAAGAAACTCATCCGTTGGGAAAAGCTGAGTGGATTCTCTTATTTGGATATTTGACAGGTAAATCTGACTTAGCGAAAGAAAAATTTAAAGCTATAGAAACTGCCTACCTCTCTGAAGTTAAATTAGCCAAACGGACGGGTGTTACAGTGATTTCAGGGAATGTATACGGTGATTTTTGGGATACTCCAGCTGGGGAGAGTTACCACGCCAAATTAATCGAGGATGCAGGAGGTGCGTACATTTATGCCAATACCAAAGGGACGGGTAGTCTCTCGCTACAACTTGAAAAGGTTATCTCTGACGGGCAAGCAGCGAAAATTTGGCTTAATCCTAGTTTTTCTTCAAAAGAAAAATTACTTGTTGCCAATCCCAAGGCCCAATTTATCGGAGCATTTAAAAATGGAAAAATATATTGCTATGCTCATGAGAAAAATAGGTTTTGGGAAATGAATGCGATTCAACCGCATTTGATTCTTCGCGATTACCGCCGTATTTTTGAGCAAGTAGATTTAGAAAATCTTCACTTTTACAAAGAGGTAAAATGAAATATCGCATTTGGTTCTTGATAGCAATTACACTAAGTGTGGCCTTACCTCTCGCTTTATGGCTACATGCATCATCTGGAGATACCGCAGTTCCTTTTCAAGTTATGATTGATTCCCTCTGGAATTACAACCCAAATAATGTTGATGAGGTTATTTTTAGAGAATTTCGATTGAGCAGAACATTAACGGCCATGTTGGCTGGCTCAGCTCTTGCGTTAAGTGGTATGTTGATGCAAACCTTGTTTCAAAATCCTCTGGCTGGCCCCTATATTTTAGGAATAAATTCCGGAGCGAGCCTTTTTGTAGCCTTACTTTTATTATCCGGTATTTCAATAGGTGGCGCGCAGATAGGAATTGTTGGTTCTGCTTTACTTGGTGCACTTTTATCTAGTGCTTTCATGATTTTTCTATCTGGATTTCTGCGAAATCAAATTTCGTTATTACTTGCGGGAATGATGTTTGGAAGTTTTACCTCAGCAATTGTGGCAATTTTACAGCAAGTCAGTGGGGCAGAAGCGCTGAAAGCATTCACTATGTGGTCGATGGGTACCTTGCAACAAGTTAGTTTCAACGAGTTGAGTATTTTTTCATTGGTGGTTATTTGTGGTATTTTGATATCCCTATTCATGGCAAAATACCTCAACGTTCTTGTATTAGGAGAAAAGCCCGCTCGGCTGCTGGGAGTGAATATTTTACGAACAAGGGTTCTTGTGTTGTTGGCGGTTTCTATTTTAGCTGGCGTCACCACGGCATTTTGTGGTCCGATTGCATTTGTGGGAATGGCTGTTCCAAATTTAACCCGTTTATTGGTAAAAACGCAACAACATCATCTGTTGATAAGTCTTAATCTTTTATTTGGCGCATTATTTCTTTTGTTGAGTGATGCACTTATCTTGCAGTGTTCGGAGATTATACCAATCCCCCTGAATGCATTTACCTCGCTTATTGGAGCCCCTTTTATTTTACTGATTTTATTACGACGGGTACGATGATAGAAATAGAACATGCCATAATCGGACATAACCGGCCCTTAATTGAAATAGAGGACTTGACCCTGAAGAGTGGAAAAGTATATGCTGTTATCGGAAGAAATGGGGTAGGGAAGTCTACTTTCCTCAATTCAATTTTGGGATATGTACCCCTAATGTCTGGTAAGATTCTCTTGAACAGCAAAAATATACATACCCTAAAGCGCAATGAATTATCCAACAATGTGGCATTTGTTGCAAGTAAATTCGAAGGGGTAGAATATTTACGTGTGAGGGAATATGTATCCTTAGGTAAATTTGCCAATAGTTCCTTTTTCGGTAAGCTCAATCCAGAGGACACGAACCATGTCGACTTGTTGATGGAGGAGTTGTCAATCCTACATTTAGCAGATAAATTTACAGACAAAATTTCTGATGGAGAAAGACAGTTGGCAGCAGTAGCTAGGGCCTTAGCTCAAGATACTCCAGTATTACTATTGGATGAACCCACCGCTTTTTTAGACTATAGTAATAAAAAGAGGATGATCGAAAAGTTAGTAAGGATTGCAACTGAGAAAAATAAATGTATTTTACTTTCTACACATGAATTGGACTTGGCAATGGACAATTCTCTTCCCTTTTTAGCAGCACATCGCGGGATATTGGAGGTACTCCCTAGTTTACGAAAAGAAAATATCTCCGATTATTTCCACTAATTACGATCTTTCCCGTAAAACTTTCACAATAAAATCTATAGGATTCTCATAAAAGAGAAGATTTCATTTGTCAATAAACAAAAAAAGGCTGTTAATTTAACAGCCTTCTACATATTTTTTTGGATATTATTTATTCAAATGACGACCGTAACGGGTTTTGAATTTATCAATTCTACCTGCAGTATCGACGAATTGAGCGATACCTGTAAAGAAAGGATGAGACTTATGAGAAATATCTAGCTTTACTAATGGATATTCATTACCATCTTCCCAAGTGATATTTTCTTTTGTCGCAGCGCAAGATGGACAAACAAACGAGTAGCCATTTGACATATCTTTGAATACGACCATTCTGTAATCTTCTGGATGAATATCTTTTCTCATGTTAAATCTATTTCAAATTGGATTGCAAATTTAGTGTTTTCTTTTGAAAATACAAGAGCTAAATAAATTTCATTACCATTTTTTCCGAATTTAAACATTTCATGGGTGAAAACTATTGCTTGAGAACGATTTTACAGCTAATTCTTCGCTTAATTTAACACCTTAGGAATACTATGAAATTTGATAAGGCATACGCATTAGAAACTTTTTGTGCATTGTTTGGATTCGACTTTTTCGGAGATAAAGAGCATATGGTCTTGGGTATTAACGAGATTCACATGGTGGAAAATGGAGATATTGTATTTGTTGATCATCCTAAGTATTACGAAAAAGCCCTTTCTTCTGCTGCAACAACAATCATAATTGATAAAAAAGTCGATTGCCCAAAGGGAAAAGCACTCATCATACACGATAGACCATTTGATGCATTCAATACTATTACTAGGCATTTCATGCCACAGAGGAATGTCAATGATATGCCAAGTCAAACTGTAGAAGTTTCTGCACAAATTCACGCTAATGTCCAGTTAGGTAATAATGTGCGAATAGGTAAGAATTCAATTCTTTATTCTGGCGTAGTGATTATGGATAATGTAACAATTGAGGACAATGTTATCATTGGAGCAAACTCAGTAATCGGTCACAATGCTTTTTATTACAAGAAAAAAATAGAGGGTTACGATAGATTGCATACTTGTGGGAGGGTATTGATTGAGTCAGGTGTTGAAATTGGTGCACTTTGCTGTATTGATGCAGGAGTTACTGGAATGACGAAAATCGGAAGAGGAACGAAGATAGATAACCTAGTTCAAATTGGACATGATACTCAAATAGGTGAGCACTGTCTTTTCGCAGCGGGTGTCGGTATTGCAGGTTGCGTACGTATAGCTTCTCATGTTACATTTTGGGGGCAGGTGGGTTGTGCAAGCGATGTGTCAATAGGAGAGGGAGTTACGGTCTTGGCACAGTCTGGAATTTCAAAAGACCTAGAACCAGGTAAAACATATTTTGGAAGCCCTTGTGGTGAGGTTAAGGAGAAATTTAAAGAAATGGCTGCATTGCGTATGTTACCAGAATTTATAAAAGGAAAAAAATGATCATATCCAAGATTAAAGATGTGCATTATCAACTTGAGCTTAAAGACCATAAGCTCAATTCCTTATTGGAAATAACCAATGCGATAAACCTCAATTTTCCTACGGAAAAATTACTTAAAATTTATGCCTTTATTTTAAAGGAACAGCTAGGATTTCGAAAATTTGTTCTGTTGCATGCAAACGAAAATTGGGATTGCATTGTAAAAGTTGGTTTTCGGGGAAAATTAGATTTCAATCATATTCAATTACACCTAAATAGAATTCGCGAAATTACCTTGGTTGAGAGTTCTAACTATTCCTTGCTAAAGGAATTTCAGGCAGTAATCCCGGTATTTCATCTCGAAAAACCATTGGCCTATTTATTAATTTCCTCTAATGTGCCGAGTGCCCAATTGGAAACAAGTCATTTTCATTTTACGCAGACACTTACCAATATTATTACGGTAGCCATTGAAAACAAACGCTTGGTCAAACAAAGTATTATCAAGGAGCGAATATCTAAAGAATTAGAGGTGGCCTCTGAGATGCAGAAGTTATTGTTCCCTTCCGATTTACCAACGAACAGGAAAATGGATGTGACTGCAAGGTACATACCGAGGCACGCAATTGGTGGTGATTATTATGATTTCATTCCGCTAGGGGATGAGGAATACATAATTTGTATCGCAGATGTTTCAGGGAAAGGAATTAGTGCAGCACTGTTGATGGCAAATTTTCAAGCGACAATAAGAACCTTATTCAAATACCAACGGTTTGAGTTGCCCTTCATTATGGAAGAGCTCAATAAAAAAGTTATGAAAAGCGCGAATGGCGAGAAGTTTATTACTTTTTTCCTCGCTCATTACAATGCGCATACCCGAAAACTAAAATATGTGAATGCTGGACACAATCATCCAGTATTATGGCATGGTAAAAAAGCCACTTTATTGAAAGATGGTTGTATTGGCTTGGGGATGCTGGATGAATTACCCTACGTAAATATCGGCCGTATAGATTTATTGCCTAATACTACATTTGTTTTATATACAGATGGTGTTGTAGAATTAGAAAATGAAAAGGGAGAACAATTTGGTTTAGATCGCTTAATTAAAAACGTTCAATCGTACTCCCCTCTGGCGATGGAAGATATGAACAATATCATTCTTTCTAAATTAGATGACTGGCGAGGTAATTTAAATTTCGTGGATGATACGGCAATCTTAAGCTGTAAGTTTTTCTAACGAATCAAATACATTTTTCCGAATCCATTTTTAAAATAATCATCAGCTCCTGATTCAAGCTGTTTAATTTCCTTGCCCCCGATTTGTGCTTTCACACGATATAAATAAACGCCATTCGCTACTAAATCACCAAAACGATCTCTGCCATCCCACGCAAAAGAGGAAATGTTTTTACCAATAAATACAGGCCCGAGTTCTGCTTCGTCTATTTCTCGAATAACTTTTCCGGTAACTGTGAAAATTTGGATTTGAAATTCATCAGGAACCTCAGAACCCGTTAAGGTAAAAACAAATTTGGTTGATGTAGAAAATGGGTTAGGGTAATTGAGTAATTGTGTGATACTTGATTCGAGAATAATTTTGAATGTAATGCGGTATTCCAAGTCGCCCGATAGATTACCACTTTTATCTGTCCCTTGCACAAGTAATTCGTATAACCCGTTTTGGGTGAGTTGAGTCGGGAAAACGATTTTAAATTTTTTGTTTTGCTCCGTGGCAGGAGTCCATTGCATGATGGAATTCCCTTGATTATCGATGAAAGGAATGCGCACTTGATTTCCGTCAGGATATTTCAAATACACCCCAAATCTTGAGGTATCCGAATCTTCACTCATGATTAAAAAGGGATTTTCATCTTTTAACGTAATCAATATCTCACTGGTAGGTGAGACGATATCCTCATTCATAATTCTTCTACCATCGAAGCTAACGTCTAAAAGCGGATTTATCTCTTCAGCTTTCACGACGAACGGTAATTGCAGGATGTTGTTGATATGCGTGAGTTCTGGCTGGTCTAGGAGGGTTTGTGTTAAATCTTCGTATGGATTGACTACCATGCATAAGTAATTTAATCCAACTAAATCTTTGGTGTCAAATTCAATAGAGTCTTTTAATAGGCCATTCACACGCAAAGAATCTTGTCTTGGATAGAATATGTCATGTTTTTGTTGATTTGCATCTAGAATATAATAGTCCACTAAAAGGGAATCCATGGCAAGAGAACTGATATTTTTTATTCCGATACTAAAAATTCCTTTTTGTCCTTCTTGCAAGGTGTCATTTGCTTGTATGCCGTATGATATTTCATTTCCATCAATGGCTGCTTCAGGAAGCGGTGAATATAAAATATGCCAATTTTTTATCTGCGAAGGTGTTTGAGATACATCATCTTTATATACTGCCTTGAGTTTGAGATAAGGATAGATGGAAGCATCGAGTTGACCAGTTAAGTTGAACAGTGAGTCACCGGAGGGCACTAATGTGTCGATAGAAAATTGGTAAGAACCGAAGGTATTGTATGCATCTATTTTAATTCGTGTACTGTCTGAAGAATTCAATTCCAAGGGTGAATGATTCCAGAAAAAAGACTTCCATTCTGCCGCAGGGCCAATTAATGGACTTGTTTCATTTCCGATTAATTCTAATCCAGTTATAACCGCATCAATGGAAATATCCTCATTATTTTGTGAAAACACTTCAAGTGCAAAACTTGGATCGCCTTTTCTCGTTAAGAATATAAATGGTCTGTTCGGTCTATTTGCCCCCGCATAGATACTATCGGATCCTAAACTTTGAAAAAGTGAGTATATTTCCGGTCCATAGCCATAGGCATTCCACCAATCGTATCTTGTGGTTAGCGGGGTGTAAATCAAAATATAATCCCCGTTGACTGTTTTATTTTCAATCAACGAAATCATGGAATCAATATGAACAGGATTGTCCTGATGGAAGGTAAAGAATCCCATTGGCCTTGGTTCGCATGCACCATTATCATTCGCATTACCATAATTATTAGTTGGATTTGCAACTGTTCCGTCTGAATAAGTGTAGCGTGTTTTCCTCGCTGTCAAGGTAGAGCGATCAATTATACCTACATGGAATTTGGGTGTAAAATTACACACGTTATATTCTTGCTGAATACCATTAAGCGTCCACTCATTGTAGAGATGTCCAGGGGCACTATATATAGCATTGGCAAGACAGGTTATCTCAGCTGAAATAGGTTGAAATAGGCGGTAACCGGTATTCTCATCCAATGAAATTCCAAGAAAGTTATTCTCAGTAAATTGATGTAAATCTGCTTGTCCCCATCCTTCTTTGGATGGTATATACTGAAATGAACGATTTTTCCACTGATTTTGGCCATTTACTTTTACACGCCAGTAATAAACCGTACTGTCGGAAAGAATTAAAGAGTCCGTTTGACCAGCAGAGTTCATCCATTGGTTGTAGGGGACCTGCTTAAGCCCACCATTTCCACTTACAAGAGCAGATTTCTTGAAACCACTAGAAAAATTATGATTCGTATCAATTTCAAAACGATAAGTCGTGAACGTTGCAAGGGGATTTATGGTTGATGCGTAAAGAGTGACCTTTTTGTCGGGGACTACTGCGAAATTACTCGGGCTGATAGGCTCGATACCCTCGATGTCAATAAAAAAGCTCTTGATGACTTGATTGTTGGTAATTTCATCATATTGCTCAGGCACTATGGAAGGAATATCTACATTAACTTGAAACTTGTTAAGACCAATTCCTATTGTGGGTTGAAAAGCTACCTTAAATTGTAAATTTTTCTCGTAGTCCAATCCATCTATGGGATAAAAGTAGATAGAGTCTGTCAAACTTCCTGGAAAGTCTCGTGTAATTTGAACAGTAAACGTATCGACAATACTTTTTCCTAAATTTCTCAAGGTTATATTAATTTCAATGGAGTCTGTGGCCAATGAAATATTGCTAGGTCCAAAAAAAACTCTCGATTCCGTAAGTTCTACTTCAGGTTTATTATGATAATTAACCTTGAGCATAGGATCGCCATTCAAAGTCATTTGACAAAATGTTGCTTCAGACGACAATGAAGAAGAGCTTGTTAAATTGGAGTCGATGGTTTGTTGAATGTGTTCTGCAATAGTTCCGCCGTAATTATACTTTGAGAACTGCTTGTAAAATGACCTACTGTAACCATTCAACGAATTGGCAAATCCATAATTTATCGTACCTATGTAGGCAATAACCCCGGCATTAGGAATTAGGGTAAATGTTTGGGAATTTGATGTGGAATTGTGAAAAATATTTCCGTTGTAACAGGAATTGGCAAAAAGTATAGGGTATTTACCTTGATTATCCCAATTTTGCGGGTCATCAATATTTACATCAAATCCACTTTCAGATGTGGTAAAGTGACCAAAGAAATTCATAATGCTTACCCCGTCAGAAATTCGCTGCTTGATATTTTCTAATTCCGAAGGAGAAATAGGATCCTCAGAGTCCTTAGCCACAGTCGTCACCTTTCCTGCAAAATAATCGTCCTCGGCAATACCGGCCATGGTGTTTAGGTAGTTTTGGAAAGTTTGCTGTTCATTCGCATTGCTTCCTCCGGCAAAATGTAAGATATGTTTTTGCCAATCTTTGGTTCCTGTTGTGTATATTGAATTTTGTTTCTGTTCGTTTTCGTATTCAATTACCTTGTCGAGGTAGATATCAAGCTCTTCATTGGTTTGTGCAGAAATTCTTCCTGTCGGAATCAGTGGCCGAAATTTGTTCGTACCAGGAAGGTTTGAGGTTATACATTGATCACAAGAGGGTTGTCCGAAGGAAGGAACTAAGTTGTTTTTATAGGCAATAGCATTTGTTCTAGATCCCGCACCAATGCTTGTTGTAGAAGTAATATTCGCCTCGCGAATGCCTTTCCCCATTAAAAATAGGCCCTTGGGTTTTACTGTTGCCATATCATAAACCATCTGCGAAAAACGACGTATGGCAGCGATGTGCTTTGGAATACCGCCTCCAAATTGCAGATATAATTCCTCTACATTCGCGAGAATCACGTTATAATTTCCACCCTCCACTGACATGCGATAATCCTTATATTCTAGAACTTTTGACGCGAGTTTTTTTGGATAAATAAAAATCAATGCCTCTTCGGGGTTTATGGAGCTTGTAAATGGTGTAAAAAATCCCGACTCGTTGATAATTTTTAACGAAGTGACAGGCGTAATTGTCGAATTATCCTGAAAAATAACTTCTTGATTAGGGCCACTTATACTGTTAGGAATAAGTGCTTGAATTTGACCGTTAGAGAGCGTCAGAGGAATGTAGCGAGGGCTATTTCCTAACGTTATCATAATCGGATTAGGCATATTTACATTCGTAACACTGACTCTTGACTTTGCGGCACCTTGGGCATTGTCAATCCAAAAATTTAACTTCGATAGATTTGAAAATGAAGTGGATCTCGGATAGATAAAAGAGTAGTAATTTATCGATTGAAAATCTGTCGCTACGTTTAAACCCGATACGGGTAAAATGGATACTTTAAAATTTGAATTGCCCGAGGAGGGCAAGTTGCTTGCGGGAAAGCTTGCATTTGCATAAACACTCGTATAACCAACAAAAATAGAATCGAATAATACCCCATTTGAATTACCTATGGTGTGTCGGGTGTGATGATTACCCAAAGCGTTTGTGTAGGCAGCATCTGAGTTTCCAACAATGACTGAACGATATTTTACAGGCGGGGCATCCGGTTGTTGATAAATGTTCTCAAAGCTGAGTGAACCGAAGTCCCATGTGTAACCTGTTTGTCCGCCATTTACAGGAGTTTTTCCCCAGCCCTCACCTTGAACAAAAAAGGAACTCGAGGCATCAGAAGATTTTTTCCCTTCATTATATTTCTCGTTAAACCATGCATCTTTTTCAAATAGAACAAACGGAACAGGTGTGTAAGGGGAAAAATCAACATCTATTTCTTTTTGGATGCGCAAGTTAGTTGAGGAATTATTCCAAGTGAGGAAATATTGAATGGTATCGTTATACATGGAGTATTTTGGGTTCCCCATCCAATTAGGGTCGTCAAACAATGTGGAGTCAAGCCAACTGTCATTGCGTTGGGCATAAAACAACAGATAATCTCCAGGATTTAACTGATTATCACCACCATCTTCAATTAAAACAGAAATTTCTTTTTCTCTACCGAAAATTTGAATATTGGCAGATGTGAAAGCGCTCAGAGGAACCCCTGCATTCGTGAGTGTATTGTAATCAATTTTATGAAGTCCGGATTGGGTTATGTTAAATGAGAAGTAACGCTGGTTGTAGTTTATCCATTCATTCCCGTACTGTTGCGCGAATGCACCCAGTGAGAAGAAAAAACACATGACCAATATGAAGCGTATCATCGCAAAGCGTTCTTGGGTTTATCTAATTTAAGTCTTAGTGAAATAACGTGAGAATACAACGCAACAGAAGCATCACCGATGTCTGTAAATGCATAGTCTAAATGAAAACCTTTAACAGCTAATCCCAACCCTATGGATGGCTGCACATTCAATGAGCGTTTATCATCGAGTGAAGTAACGCGCTGTATATTACTGATTCCAGCCCGCACTTTTATAAATTCTTTAAACCCAATCTGAATTCCCGCATGCGGGTCTATTGAAAAGGGGGATGCACTGATCAAAACGTTTCTTTTTCCATCGGTGGTAACATCAATATCGATTTCTCCTCCCACATTAAATCCCGCACTACCAATCGGAACCTTACCTCCAAATCCAAGAATGAGTTTTGGTAAAGTAAGTTCTAATCCATTTTCAGGAAGTGCATTTCCGGTGGCTAAGAAAACATCACTTGTTTCCTCGTCGAGGTTGAACGACCACGCATTAAATGTGGAGGTTACGTCGCGAAGCATGGCAGCTGCAGTCCAATTTTTACCTATTTGGTATCGCATACCAGCATCCAATCCAAACCCCCAAGACCGAGCAAAATCTCCAACATTTCGGTAAATGATTTTAGCTGTACCACCTAACGAAAAGGAATTCCCTATTTTCCTTGCGTAAGAGCCTAAAAAGGCATAATCACCGGCATTAAATGAGGTTATATTGTCATAATTAATGACGCCGTTATTGTCTATAAGCTGTGTGGTATTGGGGATATCGTCGACACCAAATCGAATAACAGTAAATCCCAAAGCACTTTTTTCATCGATAGAGTGGGCAACACTAAGTTGATCATACTTGGCTATTCCCGCGAAATACTCTGAGTGCATGAAACTAACTTCCAACCATTTGTTAACGCCCAATAAACCGGCAGGATTCCAAAATCCAGATGATGCTCCCGAGGAATTTGCCACAAAAGCATTACCCATACCTAAAGCATCTGCTCCAACTCCAATAGAAAGAAATTCATTCGAATATTTTGGTGCAATAGACGATTCTTGAGCACGAATATTGCTCAAGAAAAACAAAATAATTGCTGTTAAATAAATTCTAAATTTCATAAAATGTTTATGACATAAACACGCAAATTCATAAAAAATTGTGTTCTTTGCCTCGTACACGTAAAGATACGTGATAATTCCGAAAATTAAGTGCTAGCATGAATATTTTACGACATCCGGTTTATAATTTCGCCAATCTCCTTACCGCTTTCAATTTGATGCTTGGTCTTTTAAGTATTTTATGTGCTATCAATGGTAAATTAGACTGGGCCTGTTATGCATTATTACTTGCCATGCTTTGCGATTTTCTCGATGGATTTATAGCGAGACTTCTCAACGTAAGCGGAGAATTTGGAAAGCAACTAGACTCACTCGCAGACATGGTGTCTTTTGGTGTTGCGCCTGGAGTCTTTATGTTTGTCATGATCATCATTGGTATTGACATAGACACCTGGAAAGGCTTATCGTCTGACTACAGTGGATGTTCGATCAATGCAAGTCAATTTGCTCAATTAAAGATTCAAGAATGGTCTGACGCCTTCTTTCATCAAACAAGGGATGGCTACGAAATGTATAATCCATGTGTTCAAAAGCCTTCCCCGAATCCCTATGATGCATCTATTAAATATTTGCCATTCGCGGCACTTTTGATTCCTCTTTTTTCAATGCTTAGATTGGCAAAATTCAATATAGATGAAAATCAAAAAGATGCATTTGTAGGAGTGCCAACCCCGATGAATACCTTCTTTTTCATGTTTTTCCCATTGTTTTTTGTTACGAACTTCGATGCATTATCGACTCAATCAGAAATGGTTTTTATACTTTTTGATTGTTATACTTTGAGTGGTATTGTGGTAGTGTTTTCTGCCCTGATGATGGCCCCGATAACCTTAATTGCCATGAAATTTAAATCGTTCAGCTTTAGAGATAACAAAATTAGATTTTTACTTGTTGGTTTATCGTTGATAAGTATCCCTATTTTTAAATTGTGGTCTTTGCCATTTATCCTAATTTTGTATATTGGTTTATCAATTTTACAACGTATTTTAACCCGAAAGCAATGAAATTTAAAGCTGAAATAGACGTAATGCCCCACGATGCTTTGTTAGACCCGCAAGGTAAAGCTGTATCAAATTCTTTGAAAACTATTGGTCTCTCGTCAGTTGACGGGGTAAGAATTGGAAAGCATATCCGTTTATTTGTAGAAGCGCCAAGTATAGAGGAGGCTAATGTTATGGTAGAGGAGGCATGCAAGAAAATGTTGGTAAATCAAATAATGGAAGCTTATCACTTTACCTTAAGCGTTGCCTAAAAATTTTATAAGACCTTACAATCATAATTTTCATCAGGAGGGTTCTAATCTATATCATCCTGATAACTGGGAGGCTATATCGATACTGATTAATCCTTTGTTAACAACACCTAAATCTGAAGCACACGAAGTATCCATAGATTTGAGGCTTGCGTTATTTCAGAAAATAAAATCTTCACTTTCCAAAGTATCAGCTGACTTATGCTCGATATATTGCGAAGAAACTGGTTTAACAGAATTGCGTTTTAATCGGGAATTTGAACGAGTTTTATTTCAACTTGATCATTTTTCAGCGTTCATACAAAGTGGGGGTTTATCAGTTTCCGAAGAGTGCAAGGTTATTAATGGGAAAGCAGTTACCTACAAAAGATCTTTTTGCCCAATCGGAAATGTTTTCGTAATCGGAGCCAGTAATTTCCCATTGGCATATTCAACAATCGGAGGCGACGTGGTTTCAGCACTTTCAGCAGGTTGTCGTGTGGTGTATAAGGCCCACCCTTTCCATGTAGGAACTAGTTTATTCGTAGCAAATTTGATACAGAAGTGTCTTCAAGAATTGCAGCTGCCCAAAAACTTATTTGTCCACTTTATAGATGATAAAGATCATACCATAAGCACCTCTTTGATTCAGTCCGGATGGATACATGCTGTGGGATTTACAGGCTCACAAGCTGTGGGACGCTATTTGATGGATCAATGCGCTGCACTAAGTCGTCCAATTCCTGTTTTTGCTGAAATGGGTAGCGTAAACCCTGTGGTGCTTTTACCAAAACAGATTTCTGAAAACATATCCGAATACGCTTCGCTGTTAGCCTCCTCTGTAGCCACAGATGCTGGTCAATTTTGCACCAAACCTGGAATTATATTTTATCCAAAATCATCTTCGGGCAAATCGTTTAAAGAGGCATTAATTGCATCCTTTTGTCAACAGCCGCACTACCATATGTTACATCCTTTGATACACGAGCGTTACCAAAAATCTTTGACGGCGTTATCGGGGATTAAAGATGTGGAGGTAATACTAAACATACCTGGCGAGAAAATGATTGAAGGCGAAAAAATGCTTGTAGAAGTAAGTGCCTCAACATTCATGAAAATGCCGGAATTGCATGAGGAAGTTTTTGGTCCGTTTGCATTGCTTGTATCATTTGAGAATATAAAGGAGTTGGTTGAGGCCTTAAAAATGATCGAAGGGCAGCTAACAGGCACAATAATTGGAGATAAAAGTGAAGATGGCTTTCTAGAGGTATTAACGGAATTTAAAAATAGTTGCGGTCGAATTATATTGAACGGAGTACCAACTGGAGTGAATGTTTCGTCCCTGATGCAACATGGTGGCCCTTACCCAAGTTCGAGTGATTCAAGATTTACTGCGGTAGGGTCAAACAGTATCTGGCGATTCATTAGACCTATAACTTTTCAGAATTTTTAGTATTTTGAGAAACCATTATTATGTAATTTTGACTAAAATTTAAAGATATGAGCGAAGAAACACCAAAGAACTCAAGTGGCCTGATCTACTTGATATTGATTCTGTTATTACTCGGAGGACTTTCTTTTGTGGCATACAAATGGTCTGGCTCCAAATCTCTCAGTGAGGAATGCGCAAATGAGAAGGCTTTGTTAGAAAGCGAAATCAAAGACATGGAGCAAATGATGTCCGGATATGTTGGTGATTTGTCGAACGATATGCGGAAAGATTTAAAAGCAATGCTTCAAACGTATGATGATTTAATCAAGAAGGATTCGAGTAAAAAGGACTCGCTGAATGCGCAAAAAGAGGAAATACTTCAGATTATGAAGCAACTCGATCAAAATAAACGTTTGTCAGCTAGGGAATTATCCAAGTTAAAAAGAGAAAATGAAACACTGAAAGGAATCATGAGGGGATATGTTCGTCAAATAGATTCGCTGTACACAATAAATAAACGTTTGGAACTTGATTTAGATGTCACCTCAACAAAACTAAATGAAACCTCTGAGGAACGTGATATTTATAAAAAAGAAGCCGAAGAAAAAGATGAACAAGTAAAAAAGGGGAGTAAATTGCGCGCCTACAACATCAGTTCAGGTGCTTTAAGAATGAAGACAAATAATACTACTGAAGCGACAGATCGTGCGAAAAAGGTATATCAATTGAAATCAACTTTTACCCTGCAGGAGAATGTTTTGGCAAGAGCAGGAAAGAGAACAATTTATATGGCTGTTACCGCTCCAAATGGTCAGATTTTACAATCTAAAAGTTCCAATATTTTAACTACCGATCAAGGATCAGTTGCCTATTCGGATAGAAAGGATGTAGATTATAACAATCAAGCATTGGATGTTACTATTTTCTACGACGTGAACAGTGATGCTATCGAAAAAGGCACTTATCGAGTAAGTCTTTATTGCGACGGGGTGAGGATAGGAGAAGATAGTTTCGTGTTAAAATAAAATAATTATGACAGCTATTATAGATCAAGGATTTGTCTCTTACGAGGTGAATAATCACGGGATTGGCACCATAACATTTGGTCATCCGATGAGCAATTCTTTACCGGGTAAACTTTTAAGAAAATTAGCCGAAACTATAACTGAGTTAGGACAAAACACTGAGGTAAAAGTAATTGTATTGCAATCAGACGGCGAAAAAGCTTTTTGTGCAGGTGCCAGTTTTGACGAGCTAATTTCTATAGAGGATTTTTCCACTGGGAAAACTTTTTTTTCTGGGTTTGCTCAAGTGATAAACGCCTGTAGAACATGTCCCAAATTTATCATTGGACGAGTACAGGGTAAAGCTGTTGGCGGCGGGGTTGGAGTAGCAGCTTCGGTAGACTACTGCTTGGCCACCACACAAGCAGATGTAAAACTTTCAGAATTGGCGGTTGGTATCGGTCCATTTGTAGTAGGTCCTGCAGTGGAAAGAAAAATTGGTTTAGCAGCCATGAGCGAATTAGCCATAAATGCAACTGAATGGAGGTCTGCTGATTGGGCAAAAAGAAAAGGATTGTATGTAGAGGTTTTTGATTCAGTAGAGGAGTTGAATAAAGAGATCAACCGTTTGTCAATGCAGCTTTCCAATTCGAATCCTGAAGCTATGAGTATGTTAAAAGCTGTATTTTGGAAAGGCACCGATGATTGGTCTGAATTATTAATGGAAAGAGCAGAAATGAGTGGTAAATTGGTGCTTAGTGATTTTACGAGAAATGCTATAAACACATTTAAAAAGAAATAGCACCTATTTTTTTATTTTCCTTTTGTTAGTTTAAAGAATTACGTTATCTTTGCACCCCTCTTTTGATGGAAAAGTATAATTTTTTAAACAAATTTTACCGTGAATACATTAAGTTACAAGACATTATCGGGCAATACCGAAACAGCCAATAAAAAATGGTTTATTGTAGATGCTGAAGGTCAACCAGTGGGAAGATTGGCAAGTAAGGTGGCTAAAATCATCCGAGGAAAACATAAAACATGTTTCACGCCTCATGCAGATTGTGGTGACAACGTTATTGTGATAAACGCAGAAAAAGTGGCATTTTCCGGAACAAAGCTGAAGGATAAAGAATATGTAAGATTTTCAGGTTATCCTGGAGGTCAACGTTTTACAAGTGCGGAAAAAATGTTGAAAAACCATCCCGAAAGATTGATTGAAAAAGCAGTAAAAGGGATGTTACCGAAAAATACACTTGGAAGAAAACTATATACCAATTTAAAAGTTTACACCGGTTCAGTGCACAAACACGAAGCGCAACAACCGGAAGTATTAAATCTTGATACACTTAAATAAACAACATGGAAGTAATCAACGCATTAGGAAGAAGAAAGACAGCAGTTGCTCGTGTTTACCTTACAAAAGGTAAAGGAAAAGTTTCTGTTAACAAAAAAGATGTGAATGAGGCATTTCCAATAGATGTCCTTCAAGCAAAAATCAAAAAACCTTTTGAATTAACAGATACTGTCGGACAGTACGACGTAAAGGTTAATGTTTCAGGTGGTGGCATAAATGGCCAAGCTGAAGCAATTCGATTAGGTATTTCTAGAGCACTTGTAGAAATTTCCGCTGATTATAAACCATTGTTGAAGGCAGAAGGTTTGATGACGCGCGACCCAAGAATGGTTGAGCGTAAAAAGCCAGGTCAACCAAAAGCACGTAAGAAATTCCAGTTCTCTAAACGTTAATCGTTTATACTGGTTGTTTAGCATCCAAATGTAGGAGTACCTTGATAACAATCACCCTCCCTCATTGATGAAATTATAAAATAGGAACGTAAACACATATATATGTCTAAATTATCTTTTGAAACTTTATTAGAAGCTGGTGTTCATTTTGGCCACTTGAAGAGAAAATGGAATCCAGCAATGGCTCCATATATTTTTGAGGAGAAAAAAGGAATCCATATTATTGATTTGAACAAAACTATTGTTCACCTTGACCACGCATGTGCGGCAATGAAGCAGATCGCAAAGTCGGGGAAAAAAGTATTATTTGTTGCTACCAAAAAACAAGCGAAAGAGATTGTCTCTAACCTAGTATCTGAGGTAAATATGCCTTTTGTTACTGAACGATGGTCGGGTGGTATGTTAACTAATTTTCAAACAACAAGAAAGTCGATTCGCAAAATGTCGTCGATAGACAAAATGAAGTCAGACGGTTCTTGGGACACATTGAACAAAAGAGAAAAATTATTCAAGACTCGTCAACGTGAGAAATTGGAGAAAACATTCGGTTCTATTGCCGAAATGACCCGTCAACCTGCTGCAATCTTTATCGTTGATATCCTAAAAGAACACATTGCATTGGCAGAGGCTAGAAGATTGTCTATACCTACTTTCGCCATGGTAGATACTAACTCAAATCCAAAATTAGTAGACTTCCCAATACCGTCAAATGACGATGCGACAAAATCAATTTCCTTGGTTCTTGAAGCAATATGTAACGCAATGAAAGAAGGCTTGGAAGAAAGAAAAAATATGAAATCTACGGATAAGGAAGAAGTGGCTCAGACTGTTGAGGTCGTTGAAAGCGCTACTGAGGAATCTGCAGAATAATTTTTAATACTTAAATATTTTACAACATGTCAATTACAGCATCAGATGTAAACAAGCTTCGCCAACAGACTGGCGCAGGAATGATGGACTGCAAAAACGCATTGGTTGAAGCCAATGGTGATTTTGAAATGGCAGTCGATATCCTTAGGAAAAAAGGACAAAAAATTGCAGCGAAAAGAGGTGATAATGAAGCAAAAGAAGGAGTTATTTTAGCACAAGCTTCTTCAGATTCTAAAACTGGAGTAATTCTTTCATTAAATTGTGAAACAGATTTTGTTGCGAAAAATGACGGATACGTAAGTTTGGTTCAATCACTGTTAGATTTAGCACTTGTTAAACTTCCTTCTAGCGTGGAAGAGTTTAAGGCTTTATCTTATGACAATAGATTATCAGTCGAGGAAAAAATCATTGAACAGATTGGCGTTATTGGTGAAAAATTGGATTTAACCAACTATGCTGTTGTCAAGGCGGAAAAGGTTGTTGCCTATAACCATCCAGGAAATCGTTTGGCTACGTTAGTAGGATTTAACTCAAATTCAGAGGCAGTTAAGGAAGCAGGTCGTCAAGTTGCAATGCAAGTTGCGGCGATGGATCCAATTGCAATAAATAAAGAAGGTGTTGATGAAAAAACTATTCAAAGAGAACTTGAAGTAGGTAAAGATTTGGCTATTCAGGAGGGTAAACCAGCAGAAATGGCTGAAAAAATTGCCCAAGGTCGTTTAAATAAGTTCTTCCAAGAAAATACGCTGTTAAGTCAGCAGTTTATTAGTGATAATAAATTAACTGTTGAACAATACTTAACGAATTCAGAAAAAGGCTTAGCCGTAACGGAGTTCAAAAGATTTTCATTGAGTTAATAAAATTTATTTCAAAAAAAGCTATCGAAAGATGGCTTTTTTTTTATCCCAACATTTAAAGAAAGAAGTTACATTTGTGATAGAGAAAATTATGAAATATAAACGAATACTGTTAAAATTAAGTGGAGAGTCACTTATGGGCTCAAAACAATTTGGTATCGATAATCAGCGACTAGCTGAATATGCTCATCAAATAAAAGAAACAGTTAGTGCCGGAATAGAAGTAGCTATTGTCATTGGTGGGGGAAATATTTTTAGAGGAGTTCAAGCGGAACAAGGTGGAATGGACCGGACGCATGGAGATTATATGGGAATGTTAGCTACCATGATTAATTCAATGGCCCTACAGGCGTCATTAGAATCTGTTGGAGTAAAAACAAGACTATTGTCAGCCATAGAAATGAAAGAAATTGCTGAACCCTTCATCAGAAGAAGAGCTGTTCGACATTTGGAAAAAGGTCGTGTTGTAATTTTTGGAGCAGGTACTGGTAACCCGTTTTTCACGACCGATTCAGCAGCATCGCTAAGGGCAATAGAAATAAATGCAGATGTTATTTTGAAAGGAACAAGAGTTGACGGTATTTACACAGCTGATCCCGAAAAAGACAAATCCGCAACGAAATATGATACCATAAGTTTTGATGAGGTTTATGCGAAGGGATTGAATATTATGGATTTAACAGCATTCACTCTTTGTAAAGAAAATAATCTTCCAATAATCGTATTTGATATGGATACTCCAGGAAATTTGAAAAAAATATTGGAAGGAAAGATCGTGGGTACCACAGTTTGTAATTAATTTTGCTTTATGACAGAAGAATTAGAATTGATTTACGATGAGTGTAAGGATTCCAATCAGAAGACGCTGGAGCATTTAGAGAATGAACTAATTAAAATAAGAGCAGGAAAAGCTTCTCCTTCTATGCTCCAAGGAGTTATGATAGAATATTATGGAGCCTTAACCCCACTTCAGCAAGTTGCCAACGTGAATACAATGGACGCCCGAACCATAGTTGTTCAACCTTGGGAAAAGGCGCTACTGAATGATATAGCCCGAGGGATTATAAATGCAAATTTAGGACTCAATCCACAAAATAATGGCGAACAACTACTCATTGCTGTTCCTCCTTTGACTGAAGAACGGCGAAGAGATTTAGTGAAGCGTGCCAAAGTTGAGGCCGAAAATGGAAAAGTGGGGATGAGAAATAATAGAAAAGATGCCCTCGATTTGATTAAAGATCTTAAGAAAGAGGGTTTGTCCGAAGACATGGAGAAAGATGCCGAGGAAGAGGTACAAAAAATCACTAACGCTTACAGTAAAAAGATAGACGATTTACTTGAGATAAAAGAAAAAGATATTATGACCGTGTAAACGGTATTTTTCATTTGTTGTATTTTGCAACCGCTCGATTAAGCCTATCGTTAATAGCAATTCCGATTCCTTGTTCAGGGAGTTTTTCAATGAATATATGAGAGTATCCCTTCCCATCCATTTCATGTAACAAGGCATATAGATTTTTAGCCGCCTCCTCTAAATCACCTCTTCGACTCAAATAGGATATATTTTCATCTGATTTCTCAGGATATTTTTCATTGAACATCAAATAACCAGCTGTGGCATCGAAAGGAAGGCTCGAATGGTAATAACTACAACTTGTTGCCGGGGCATAGTGATATTTTACCATTCCGCTCGCAGTGGGCAATTCATCTGCGTGAATTTTTAATCCGGGTAAATACCCTAATTGCCGAGAAAGATCTTCTGGAGTGATACTGCCCAACCTGTAGATGACAACTTCATTTTTCTCTATTCCAATTATGGTCGATTCTATACCTTTTGCACATTCTTTTCCATCCAATATGTACGGGATTTTTCCCCCTAATTGTTCAAGGACATGACTAGCTAGAGTAGGACTAAGTTTTCCATAGAGATTCGCGCTTGGCGCTGCTACTGGTTTGCCCAATAATTGCAGCAATCGGAGTGTGATTGGGTGGTTTGGAATCCGAACCGCAACTCGGGCGTTTCCAGCTGTTATAAGATCAGAGACCAATCCTGATTTCGGCATTAAAAACGTTAATGGGCCCGGACAAAATTCATTGGCTAGTTGCTTAAATATCATCGGGAATTTTGAGACGTATGGCTGAATTTTTTCAAGAGAATCAACATGTAATATTAATGGATTGGAACTTGGCCGTTGTTTGACCTTAAAAATATTTTGTATAGCATTTTCATCAGTAGCAAGTCCCGCAAGCCCATAAACCGTTTCTGTGGGTATAGCAACTATTTCTCCCGCCTTTAACAAGGATATAGCTTCGTTAACGTCTTCTCCGATTCTAGTTATCACGTTACAAAGATAAAGCATTTCTTAGGCTATAAAAATTGAGTTCAAGTTCGATAGATTAGGCTATTTGTATTATATTTGCTTGTTTAAAATCAATCTAAATAAGATGAGGCTTGTTCTAGCAGATAGCAACGATTTGATTCGCATAGGTTTACGCACTATATTGTCTAAAGATCCCAATGCTATAATTGTTGGCGAGGCGATTAATGAACAAGAATTATTGAATCAGGTTATCTCTTTTGACCCAAGTCTCGTTTTAATTGATTACACCTCATTTGGATTTTCTATTGATGTGGTTCCAAAAATACTTCAATTAAATAAGTCGTTAAAAGTAATTGCCATTACACCCGAGCAAAGTGCTCAAGTGTTGGTAGATGCGCTACGTTCTGGCGTTACGAGTTATATAAAAAAAGATTGTGATCTCGCAGAAATACAGGATGCGGTGTCCGAAACGAACAAAGGAAATAAGTTTTTTTGTGGACAAATATTAGAAACAATTCAAAGGGCCAATATCGATGTAGATGACCTTGATGTCGGATCATTTACTTGCGGCTCAGTGCTAATTTCGGATAGAGAAAATGAAATAATAGTGCTAATTGCTGAGGGATTGACGAATGAGCACATCGCAGAACAATTATTTTTGAGTAAGCATACTGTAAATACCCACAGAAAAAATATTATGGCAAAATTAGGTGTGAAGAATACCGCTGGAATAGTACTTTATGCCGTTAAAACAAATTTAGTCTCTCCAAATAAATTTTTATTTGCGCCAACTAGTTAAAATTGTAAAAGTAATTTTAAGTTAATCCTCCTATTTGTGAGGTAATTGGGAACAGAAAAGAAGGTGCCATTTACATCTTGAATCCATTGTTTTGACAGGACATTTCTAATGCCGAGAAGGTTGAATATCTCAAGGCTAATTTCTGCATTCTCAAATAAAGCAATGAGTCTTTTGTTTTTGATTTTCGATTGCTCTGACAAAAGATCGTATGAAAATCCAATGTCTACTCTGAAATAAGATTTCATTCTAAGAGTATCTTTAAAGCGTTCTCTATCGGGTGGGCCATAAGGTAGCCTTGAGCCATATTGTAATCCCATTTGTACGGAGAATTGCTCGAAATTTGGCATTTGGTCCTGTATAAGCATGCCTACTGTCAGCAATTGATCCGTCGGTCTTGGAATAAATCCAGGTTCAATAATTGCAGAATCTGCAACGGTTTGGTCCTCGCTGTAACCAAAAATAATTCGTTCACCGTTTTGGTTGTAATAGACTTTGTAAGCGTCACCTTCAATATCCTCCTGAACTGTCATGAGGCCAACTTTGAAAAAAGATTCAATTCCAGGCACGAATTCGCCATTTATATTGGCATCAATACCATAAGCGAAGCCCCGTGCATTATTGGTGGCATAATAGCGAGTTCGTACATTATCAATTTCGTAAGGGTTGATATTCCATAGGTATTTATAATAAATTTCAGCACTTAATTTGAAAGGAGTATTTCTGCCCCATAATTGAAAAAAGTAATCTGTTCCTAAAATAGCATGCAACGATTTTTGCGATTTAACATCCAGTTGTAAATTCCCTCCAAAATCCCGAAATTCTCGGTAAAAGGGAGGTTGATAGTATAAACCGGTGGCAAATCGATACACTACTTGTCTTCTCACCAACTTATTTTTTTGAACCATATAATTTCTGGGAAAATACTGAAGAGAAAATCTTGGAGTCACATATAGTTCTTTATTTACGGATGTATAGCCCATGCGCGAACCAATTGAAATAGCCCACTTAGAAGCAGATTCCTGAAGAGTATCTAACCAGATCTTTTTAATTGCTTTTCCTGAGGTAAGGTCTTTATAGGGGACAGATATTTGCACATTTTTTTTAATATTCGCACGAATAATATTCCATTGTAAATATGCTGTAGAACGTGAACCATTCAGTTGTGCTCTATTTTTTATTGTTTCAAATAATTCCACCTCAGTTGGTGATCCTTGGGGTAGGCTATAACCTGCAGAATCAAGTAATTTCCACTCACTTAAGGTATCTGAAAATTGATCTACCTGAAAATTTAAGCCCCATTTAAGCTGATGCTGTAAGAGGGATGAGGTGGTTTTAATAGATTTAAAGCGAAACTCGCCCTCGTGATAAACATTGGCAATTGTTGCCTTCAATCTATTTCTTCCGTGATTTAGAAAAGAACCAATGCCAAGTACGGCAATGGAGTCACCAAACTCTTCTTTCGATGGATCTGTCTCTAGTTGATTGATGTAATACTGACCTAACACATCGAAATACTCCTTTTCATCAGAATAAAAAATGGTAGAATAAAAATCAAGATTTAATTGTTTAGTAGGTCTGTACTTAAGAGCAAGTCCTCCCATGCTGGTTTCAAATTTTGTCTGTTCTTGTCCGTCAAAATATATAGAGAATGTATACGCTTCATTTGCCACGCCAAAATCAGTTTTTTGTGACTCAGGGCTAAACCTGAAGTTATTGGAGGAGTAATGACCTAGCAAAACGAGGTCTGTCTTTTCCGTTAAAGAATAGGTAGCTAATAACTGAGCATCCATAAAAACCGGATTATATGCTCCTTTAGTCGGTAAAGAATTCAATAGATAGCCATTTGATCGGTATCGTGAACCGATGAGGTAATTAAAACGCTGATTTACACGCTGTCCGACATACGCTTCTACACCGAGTAATGAAATAAGTGCTCCAGATTCCAAGCTATCAGGTGATTTATATGTGATATCCAATACAGAACTCAACCTATCCCCATAGTTTGCCTGGAATCCGCCTGCTGAGAATTGTAGTGATTGCACCAAAGAACTATGTATAAAGCTCATTCCCTCTTGTTGCCCACTTCTAGTTAAAAAGGGACGATAAACCTGAAATCCGTTAACGTAAACAAGATTTTCATCATAATTTCCTCCACGAACATTGTAATTTGAAGTTAATTCGTTGTTGCTAGTTGCAGGAGTACTGTAAACTAAGCTCTTCTCGACAGAGCCAGTAATTTTTCGATAGTCTAAGGGTTTAAGATATTCTAACTCGAATGGATCTTTTTTTTCTTCAACTAGGGTAATTTGACGAATATTTGAGATATTGAATTTTACTGTTTCAATTGTTTGCGCTGCACTTTCAATTACAATTGTTTCTCTCTGAATAAATTGCCCATCAAATCTATAACGTACTTTTAGTGTATCTCCTCTATTCGCGAAAAAAGTATATTCTCCCGTGGAGTCCGAAATAAATGAATTTCTTTTGTACGTGGAAACTTCAATTACAACTCCTTGTATACCTTGATTATTTTTTGAAACACATTTTCCACTGACTTTTACAAGTTGCGCTTGCACCGAAAAGCAGGAAAAAAGCAAAAAAACGAGTAAAAACAAGAATTTCATGAGTGTAAAATTAAACCTTTAACGCATTATTTACGTATTTATTTTTGGCATTTGGGCCAAGCCTACTAAAAGACTAACTTTACGTTATTGGAATATATGAAGCAGAATTAATCCTCATTTTATTCAAACTTTTATTAGGGAAAGAAATAATTATTGGCAATATAATTTATTAAAAAGACGTATAAATGAAAATAATTAACATTTTAATAGTTTCATTAGTTAGTACAATGAGCTCGGGCCTCCTGGCCCAATTCTCACCAGAGAAGTTTTTTGGCTACGCGATAGGCAGCAAATTTACCCGTCATGATAGGGTAGTGGCCTATTTTCAGGAATTACAGGATAACTTCCCCAAAAGTGTAAAAACTATTCCCTACGGTAAAACATATGAAGGCAGAGAGTTACTAACCGTATTTATCGGTTCAGAGGAAATTATCAAAAATATCGAGGGGATTAAAAATAATCATTCACTTCTCGATAAAGAAAATGTAGCGATTGTCTGGCTCAGTTATAACGTGCATGGGAATGAAAGTTCAGGAACAGAAGCGGCAATGCAAACAGCCTACCGATTGTTAACGGACAAGCAAGATTACTTAAAAAATGTTCTCGTAATTATGGACCCATGTTTGAATCCAGATGGTCGCGATCGTTATGTAAATTTTTATAATCAGTATGGTAATGCACCTTTCGATCCACATAGTTTTTCAGTAGAACATAATGAAACTTGGCCGGGGGGAAGACCAAATCATTACCTTTTCGATCTGAACAGGGATTGGGCTTGGATGACACAGATAGAGTCAAAGCAGCGAGTAGCGGTTTATAACCAATGGTTACCCCATGTTCACGTGGACTTTCATGAACAGGGAATTAATGAGCCTTATTATTTCCCTCCAGCTGCAGAACCGTTTCATGAAGTCATTACCAATTGGCAGCGAGACTTTCAAAAAGATATAGGAAAGAATCACGCTTCCTATTTTGATAAAGAGGGATGGTTGTACTTTTCTAAAGAAATTTTCGATTTGCTTTATCCTAGTTACGGGGACACCTATCCCACTTACAGCGGATCAATTGGAATGACATACGAACAAGGCGGTAGTGGTAGAGCAGGACTCGCGGTAATCACACAGGTGGGTGACACGCTTACACTTTTAGATCGTGTGAAGCATCATGTTACTACAGGATTGTCAACTGTTGAAATGGCATCAATCCATGCAGGAAAATTAATCAAAGAATTTAAATCGTTTCACAGCGTAAAAAATTATAAATATAAAACCTTCATTCTAGCAGGTGAAGAGCAACGGCTTTCCTCTTTATTAAAATTGTTAGACAACAATAATGTGGAATATCACAAGTCAACTGAGAATACAACCGTGAAAGCATATAATTATTTATCTACGAAGCAAGAGCAAGTCAAATTAACGGGTAAAGAATATATTGTATCTATAAATCAAAGTAAAGGGACCCTAGTCAACGTTCTTTTCGAACCGAAAACTTACTTGGCAGATTCTCTTACCTACGATATTTCTGCTTGGACATTGCCTTATGCTTACGGGTTGGATTGTTGGGCTTCAGCAGATTTTGTAAAAGTGGACGATAAAAGAAAAGGAATGCTTTCGACGAAGATCATAAAACTGGATCCTAGTGCTTATGCCTATGTGGTGGATTGGAATTCTTTTCAGTCTGCAAGGTTTTTGGCACAAGCACTGAAAAGCGGAATGAGGGTTTATTACAATGAAAAAACTTTTGAAACTCAAGGAAGTAAGTTTCAAGAGGGCTCATTAATTTTTTTGAAGTCCGAAAATAAAATTCCTGATTTTATAAGTCAGTTAACCAAGTTATTGAACGAATATCAAGTGGATGCAACTTCCATTCAGTCTGGTTTTGTCGATAAAGGCGTAGATTTTGGATCTTATTCTGTTAAGCCTATAGAAAAACCTTCTGTGGGAATTTTAATGGGGGAAGATTTTTCTTCTTTGAGCGTTGGTGAAATTTGGCATTTTTTTGAACAACAATTACAATATGACGCGCACTTAATTTGGAAGGAAGACTTATCTCGTTCATTAGATCAAATTAATACCCTCATCATTCCAGAAGGACAACACGAGCTTGCCGAAAACAAGGGATTTCTGAATTGGGTTGAAAAAGGTGGTCGAGCAATTGTAATGGGTAGTGGTGCCTCCGGTTTTTGCCGCGAAGAATTTGGCATCTCTGAAAAAGAAAATAAGGATACGACAAGTGGTGTGGAATACGGCCAATATGAACGTGAACAAATCAGTTCGACAATAATTGGCGCAATATTCAGCACTCAACTTGATCAGACACACCCTCTTTCTTTCGGATTGAAAACATACCACACCTTAAAACTTTCTTCTACCGCATATGATATGAAAGATGCAGCAGTAATTCGGTTAAATAAAAATGCAAAACCAGAAAATGGTTTTGTGGGTTACAAGGTTCTGAATAACCAATCTAATGCATTAGTCGCAGGTAAGTTCTCCTACGGAAAGGGAAGTTTTACTTATTTAGTAGACAATCCCTTATTTAGAGGATTTTGGGAGCAAGGCAAACTAGTTTTTAGTAATTCTATCATTTTTAAGTAAGCGCATATTGGTATAAATAACTTTACAAAATACCCATTGTTGATAACTTTAGTTTATTCACTTCTCAATTTTGGTATTAGATAATTACATTTAAGAAATTTTAAAACAACTAATTATGGAAAATTTAATTAAACAAGTTTGCGGTGTGCCTAAAATGGCTGAAGATATTCTTCAAGTAAACACCATAAATTCAACATTAAATAATGTTGAGGGGAATCCCGGTAAATGGGTAGGATTATCTTATCAGGTTGCTTCGATAATTTTTTTACTCTGTGCAGTGTATAATTTTATTGACCCATTTATTCATGAGGGGTTGAAGGACCTTAAGGGAAAAGAGAGTACAGGAGTAATTCTTGCTTCAATCATTTGGCTTTATGCTGCTTTTCCAATGACTCAAGTTATAAGAAATACAGGAGAATCACTCTCTTCTTCTAATAATTCCATTTTGGTTTTTATTTTTAAAGACTTTATTTTGGCAAATATCAGAATGGTTGGTCAACTTATGGCTATCTCTGCTTTATTCTTAGCAGTAACGATATTAATTCATAGAGGAGCTGATATTAAAATGGATTTAGTTAAATCTAGTTTAGATACTTCAACAGTGAATTGGATAAGCGCTATTCCAATAACAGCAGCTTCGGATTTTGCATACTTTTTTGGATTCGAAAATTTATCAGAAACAATGTTGGATGGAATGAACACGTGGAAAATTAGTCATGATGGGCATTTTTTAAGCATGTCAGGTCTAGTAGAGATTGGATATGCATTTTGTTCAGTATTGTTAGTTCTTTTAAACATGTATATTTCTATTGCAATTTACAGTGGATTATATGGTCTGGGTGCTACATTCTTAAATTTCATTAAGAATCCTTACTGGCCTGTTAAATCAGTGTAAAAATTTGATATTTTTTATTAAGGCCTCGAAAGAGGCCTTTTTTTTTCAATTAAAAGTGTGTATCTTTGCATCGTATTTGAAAAGTTCATTTACTACATAAAAATTATTTATACAATATTGGAATGTATTTAGATTCAGTAA
>CAMDLY010000007.1 GCA_945902115.1 Lishizhenia tianjinensis
GCGCCAGCTGCATCGCAGGGTAGCTATGTATGGATGAGATAAGCGCTGAAAGCATCTAAGCACGAAACTCGCCTCAAGATGAGATTTCTTTTAAGGGCCGTGGAAGACTACCACGTTGATAGGCTATAGGTGTAAAGACAGTAATGTCATAGCCGAGTAGTACTAATTACCCGTAGACTTACACACTAATTTTTCTTGAAAATTTATTGCTTCAATCATCCGATATATCAACCAAATTTATGGTTTATAAACTCAGGGCTACAAACCTGAAATTGTGAATCGATAGCTTTGGGTGTCTATAGCAGCATGGTCCACCTCTTCCCATTCCGAACAGAGAAGTTAAGCCTGCTTGCGCTGATGGTACTGCCCTTTTGAGGGTGGGAGAGTAAGTCGACGCCGATTTTAAAACCCCAATTGTGTAAACAGTTGGGTTTTTTTTTATGCCTGTAAAATAAGAGTGAGATTAAGTATAAAGAAAAAAAGCAGAGTATAATTACTCTGCTTTTAGTACCCCGGGCCGGAATCGAACCGGCACTCCCGAAAGAACAGGATTTTGAATCCAGCGCGTCTACCAGTTCCGCCACCGGGGCGTTAGGTTATAAAACATAACGGGGCACAAAGATACAATACTTTTTCAAAAAACTAAAGGCAAATCATAATTCTAGAATGAATTTCAACCATTCATCAACCGATTTGGCATCTTCTATGAGTTGATCACCAGAGGATATCCTTCTTAACGCGATTAAGGTTCCACCACTTGCCAATTTTTTACCAAAATCAGAGGCAATTGAACGAATATATGTGCCCTTCGAGCAGTTAATTTCAAAATCAATTTCAGGGAATCGAGCAGTATTTATTTGAAAGGAGAATATTTCTATTTTATTAGATTTCATTTCAATACTTTTTCCTTCACGGGCATAGTCATATGCACGCTTGCCGTCAATTTGCTTTGCTGAAAATACCGGTGGTATTTGTTCTTGAATACCCATGAAACTCTGTCGAACTTCTTCAAGTATTTCTTTGTTGATGTGTAGGATTTCACATTCCGAATCAAAGGCTGTTTCAAGATCGAACGAAGGGGTGGTTTTCCCAAGTAATATTGTCCCAGTATAAGATTTTGAAACAGTTGTTAGTTGATCAATTTTTTTAGTGTGTTTTCCTGTGCATATAACAAGAAGACCCGTTGCTAGTGGGTCTAGTGTCCCGGCATGGCCAACTTTAATTTTTTTTACATTTAATTTTTGCTTTAGATTCCAACGAATCTTATTTACCACATCAAAGGACGTCCACCCAAAAGGTTTATCAACAAGAATAGTTTCACCAGCAATAAAATCCATTAGCTGAAGTATATTAACAACAGGCATCCAACTACTATTCGGTACCAACCCCAGATTTTAAATCCGTATTTTTGAATTAAACCGATGAAAAATTTAATTGCAAATACAGCAACAATAAATGCTACTAGATTTCCCAATGCGAACATTATGAGGTGTTCTTGACTGGAAAAAATCATTTCCAAACCTTTGCATTCCTTGTCGTTAACTTCCCAATCTTTAAGAAAAACGCTGTATGCAGTTACTGCTAGCATCGTGGGTACCGCTAAGAAAAAGCTAAATTCAGCTGCCATTTTTCTTGTTAACCCCTGTTGCATTCCGCCAATGATGGAGGCTGCCGCGCGACTAGTCCCGGGCATCATGGCTAAACATTGCCAAAAACCGATAGCGAGTGCTTTTCGGGTAGAGATTGCTTCTTCGTGATTTATCTTTTGATTTTTGAAAAATCTATCTATGAAAACTAAGACCACACCACCAATAATTAATGTGACAGCAATTGGAATAGGTTTTTCTAGTACCTCTTCTATTTTATCGTCAAATAACTTACCAAGCACAAGCGCAGGAATGACAGCGATGCCTAATTTTACATAGAAATCAAATGACTTAAAGTCAACGAACTTCTTCCAAAAAAGCCAAACAACAGCTAGAATAGCACCGAATTGAATGGAGACTTGAAACATTTTCACGAACTCGTCCCCTTGAATTCCCATCATCGAACTGACAAAAATCATGTGTGCAGTCGAAGACACAGGTAAAAATTCTGTTAGGCCCTCGATAACGGCTAATAGAATAGATTCAATAATTGACATTGAAAATTATTTTTTGGTTGATTTCTTTTGAGAAGAATCGTCGAAAGTCTCTTCATTTTCGACTTTCTTTGGTTTTTTCATAATGGCATAAATCATAATAGCATAACCGATGACTATGAGCATTGGTGCCAATGTAATTCTAACATGACTAAAAAGAGAGTCAGCGTCAAATTCGGAAGGGTTATCTGCTCCTCCTCCGATCATTAAAATATATCCTAGTACGTTTATAGCTAATCCAATAAATAACAAACGGTAATTTGAAGAGTGGAAACCAAAGTGATCGATAGGATTTTTCATGTCAGTATAAATCGTCTAATTTCTTACGAAGATAATTGTTTAAAGCGAACCACGTAGAAATTATCGTGAGAAATAACCCGAAGGTAAATACACCAATAGCTAATAAAAGGAACGATGTAATACTATATGTTAAATCTACTGTGTCAATAGTGTTGTCCAATGCATAGAAAATTGTCATGGTGAGAGATAGCCCAATGAGGCTAGATAACAGGCCTTGAACTATTGCTTGTATGAGAAAGGGTTTTCTTATGAAACCACCTGTTGCGCCAACTAGTTGCATAGTTTTAATGGTAAATCGCTTGGAATATATTGATAGTCGGATGGTATTATTTATTAAAGCAATGGCAATCAGAATCAATAGGGCGGTAATGAGCATGAAAACAAATGCAAATTGATTGAAACCTCTGTCCAAGCTCTCAATACTATCTTTGTCGTAATTCACACTTTCCACCTGCTTTGAATAGGTTTTCTTGATTTTAATTTCTATCGTTTGCATTCCTTCCAAATTGGCATACTCCGCTTTCGGCTTAAATCCAATCGAAGACGGAATAAGAAATGTTGAGTCGATATCTAAAATGGTTTGATCTGTTAATTCAGACTCATCGAATAAATCGTCCATCGCGCGTTGTGGAGAAACGAAGAAAACATCTTGTAACTCCACCCATGATTTCATTTCTTGTTCTATTTGCTTTACATCTGCATCGTTGAATGTCGGAAGAAAAAAAACATCTCCTTGAAGGTTTTCTTTGAATTGAGTTTCTACATCTTGCAATAGAATGGCACTACCCATAACAACCCCAATCATAAATAATACCAATGATATTCCAAAAATGGTCGAAACATAATTGGTCATTAAACCCTTTTTAGCAAAATCATCTGATTTATTAAATATCATGTTACGAAGTTAATAGAAGAAAAGGCACCTCTTCACAAATCCATAAGAAGTATTAAACGAGCAATTGTGAAAATCACTCTAGTAGGAGCTGGTAGCCCCGCCAATTTGTTCGATGGGGTGCCAAGTTGTTTTAACTTCTTGCAAATCTCCAATAAAGTGCAGCCCCTGGGAATTTTGTTGATTCCAATCAATGGTGTAATGAAAAAATCGCTTGAGATTATCAACAGCATTTAACTGAAGAGAAGTGGAAAATTCGTGGCTTATGTTCGATGCTACAAAGGCATTAATATCCATGTGTGAGGCTAATGTTGGAGCAGTTTCATGTAAAGAACCGGTCAAGATATTTACAACTCCTCCTGGAACGTCGGAGGCATGCAAGACCTCTGCGAATGTGACAGCATTTAGGGGATAGTCCACTGAGGACAAAACAACCACCGTATTCCCACCTGCTATTGCAGGAGCCAAACTAGAAATCAACCCCAATAGAGGGGAATTATTATCCGCGATGATACCAATTACTCCCATTGGCTCGCAAGTGGAAAAATTGAAATGTGCGCTTGACACCGGATTTACAGAACTAACAATTTGGTTGTATTTATCACACCAACCTGCATAATATACTAGTCTCTCTATACTCAAATCTATTTCCGTTTGTGCATTTTTCTGCGTAAATCCTAGACTCAGTAATTCTTCGATAAATTGTGATTTTCTACCTTCTAGCATTTCAGCTATTCGATATAATATTTGTCCCCTATTAAACGCTGCTCGTTCTGCCCATGCCCCTTGCGCTTTTCTTGCGGCAACGACGGCATTTCTCACATCCTTTCTAGAACAAAGGCATACATTAGCAAGCGGTTCTCCTTTTTTTGATGTAATTGTATGGTAGCGTCCGCTCTCAGTCCTTGGAAATTGACCGCCAATATATACTTTGTATGTTTTCAGTACTTCAATTCTGCTCATAATACTTAACTTAATTTTACGTACGCAGCCAAGCCGTGAATTCCTCCTTCTCTGCCGAAACCGCTTTCTTTGTAACCTCCAAATGGAGAAGTGGGATCGAATTTGTTATAGGTATTAGCCCATACAACTCCGGCTTTTAATTTCGTTGTTAAATTGAAAATCCGTGAGCCTTTATCTGTCCAAACACCGGCAGCTAAACCATAAGGAGTATTGTTAGCTTTTTGAATTACTTCATCTATGGTTCTAAAAGTTTGGATGGTTAACACAGGGCCAAATATTTCTTCTTGAACGACGGTATGTGATTGTGCAACATGTAAAAAAAGAGTAGGCAGACAGTAAAAGCCTTTTTTAGGTAAATCACAAGCCGGTTGATAAATTTCTGCACCCTCTTTTTTTCCAATCGAAATATAGGACTCTATGGTCTTGAGTTGCTCTTTGGAGTTGATGGCGCCGATATCAGTATTTTTATCCAACGGATTGCCTACGTACAAACTTTTCATTCGAAGTTTTAATTTCCGAATTACTTTATCTGCAATATTTTCTTGAACGAATAGTCGAGATCCCGCACAACAAACATGTCCTTGATTGAAGAAAATCCCGTTCACAATTCCCTCCACCGCTTGATCAATAGGCGCATCGTCAAATATGATATTAGCAGATTTACCACCAAGTTCTAAAGTGGCTTTTTTCCCAGTTCCCGCAATGGCTCTTTGAATTATTTTCCCCACATTGGTGGAACCTGTAAAAGCAATTTTATTTATGTCAGGGTGATTAACGAGTGCTGAGCCGGTATCGCCGAAACCGGTTATAATATTAACAACGCCTTTCGGTAAACCGGCCTCTTCGATGATTTCCGCTAACTTCAATGCCGTTAATGAAGTGGTTTCCGCAGGCTTAAGGACAACGGTATTTCCAGTTGCTAGTGCTGGAGCAATTTTCCAAGCGGCCATTAAAAGTGGGAAATTCCAAGGGATAATCTGACCAGCAACCCCAAGAGGTTCTACCTGTCGGTTAGGAAATGCATAAGCCAACTTATCTGCCCATCCCGCATAATAGAAAAAATGGTTGCAGGCCAAGGGCACATCAATATCTCGAGATTCACGAATTGGTTTCCCTCCATCTAAGGTTTCAATTACCGCCAATTCTCTTGATTTCTCTTGCATGATACGGGCAATACGAAATAGGTATTTTGCACGTTCCGACGGAGCTAAGCCTGACCAAGAAGGAAATGCTTTACGCGCTGCCCTAACTGCCAAGTCTACATCTTTTTCATTTGCGTGGGAAATATCTGCAATATGAGATTCGTCAGCGGGGTTAATGGATGGAAAATACTTCCCACTGTTTGGTGCTACCCACTTCCCGTCGATGAATAAAGCATACTGTTTTTTTAAGGAAATATGCTGTGTGCTTTCCATGGAAGGCGATAAAGGCCATTTTTCTTTATTTTTCATAGCGCACATTAATCGATTGAAATATAATCAGGTGAGGCATAATAACCACTTTCATTTTTTATAATTTGCATTAATACATCATTGGCTAAACTGCTTGCTCCAAAACGAAACCATTCATTGGTTAACCAATCATCGCCAAGCACCTCCTTAACCATGATTAAATTGTGTAATGCTAACTTGGCTGTTGAAATACCACCTGCTGGCTTCATACCTATCATATTACCAGTTTCTGCGAAATGATCTTGTATAGCCATTAGCATAGTGTAGGTAACCTGCATGGTGGCTGCGGGTTGTATTTTTCCTGTTGATGTTTTTATAAAGTCAGCGCCCGCGTGAATGGCAATATCAGATGCTAAACGGACATTATCCAAGGTTGCAAGCTCACCTGTTTCTAAAATAACTTTGAGTCTTGCTTTCCCGCATGCTTCTTTGATTTGTGCAATTTCGTCATAGACATATTGAAATTCACCCTGTAAAAATCTTCCTCTTGAGATAACCATATCGATTTCATCAGCTCCATTATCTACTGCAAACTTAGTATCAATAATTTTGACTTCAAGTGGTGCTTGGCCTGAAGGGAATGCCGTAGACACAGAGGCAATCTTTACTTGGGTATTCCGAAGTTCTTTTTTTGCTAATTTCACCATGGAGGGGTACACGCATACAGCAGCGACGGCAGGAAGATTGGGAATAGCATCATGCAAGTGATGTGCTTTATAGCACATTTGACGTACTTTTCCTTGTGTATCTTTTCCTTCCAAAGTGGTAAGATCAATCATGTTGAGAACCATCTTCAATCCTTGTGATTTTGAAGGTCCTTTAACACTTCTTGTCTGAATTCGAGCTACACGTTCTTCAACTCCAACTTTGTCAACTTTTGGGGTGTCAAGTAAAATTTGAGAAATTGTTTTAGCCATGTATTGGATTATCCAATCAAAGATAGGAAATAAATAAAGACTATAAAGACCTATTATTTTTTACTTTTCTTAAGTGCTTCATAGGCTTTTTCAAAGTTCGGAATCCCATAACCTAATGCAGCATTTGGTGCCAGAGCATTACTTGAAGTTGATTGTATAATCTCAATAAATGTTTCAGGGGACTTGTGAGGGAATTTTTGCAATAAACACGTTAAGGCACTGCAAAAAATTGGACTACTGAATGATGTTCCATTTGAACTTGTTATGCGGCCATAACCAGAAATAACAGCAGCATTGACTCCCATGGCACATATATTAGGCTTAACCCTATTATCTACTGTTGGCCCTAAGGAGCTAAACGAAGCTTTATTCTGGGATTTATCAACTGCTCCAACACTAAAAATACCTTCTGCATCGGCAGGAATACCAATGAATTTCCAACTTTCGTTTCCTGAATTTCCTGCACTGTTGCAAACGAGAATTCCTTTTTTGGAAAGCATTGTTGCTGCAAAGCTCGCAATACCGACTTTCCCATTCAGTTTGGAATAATTGTAGGAAAAATCAGTGGGTTGATCTTTATCAAATTTAGTGTAACCCAGCGAGCTATTAATAATATCTACACCGACACTGTCACAAAATTCAGCAGCAAATAACCAATTGAATTCCTCGACAATAGTTTCCGTGTAGGCATCTTCAGTTCTGAACAAAGAATACTTCGCCAAGGGCGCATTGCCAATGTATTGTCCGGGAATAAATCCTGCCATACATGCTAGTACGCGCGTTCCATGATCCCCATCTTCATATACATCGGACTCTCTAGAGGCATAATCGTAAACATGTATTATTCTGTCATCAGCAAATAAATGTTTGAAGGCTTCAATGGTATCAACATGCTGAAAGCCTCCATCGAAAACAGCGACGTGTATGTTTTGGCCCCATAATTTCTTTTTATGTAAAAACGGAATGTTCAACATCTTGACTTGCAATTCCGTTTTACCGTAGGGGGAGTTTTTTAACTTTTTAACTTTCAACTTGTCTTTAGCCTGTGGAGTAGACGAAAAATTCACCTTTGCTGATTGTGTTGACTTGGCTCTCTTTCCTTTAAAGATTAATTCTGAGTGATCAATGTAAACTAATCCATCAAATAAAGAGGGGAGAATACTATCGGCGGACTCAATAACCGCGCAATTTTTCCATTTCGACACGCCGTGAAGAACGAAATCAGACCTTAGAGATAATACTTGATTTACGTAAGAGGAATTAACGGGAACATCTTCTATACTTAATTTAATTCCGAGTTTTTTTCTTTTGTGTAGCGTTTTCTTGCTTAAGAATGTCATTGGATTTTCTAAAGAACCTATGTTTTTGTCTTTAAAGTAAATCGCGTACTTGAATGAAATGGCTTGTTGAGCATGTATTTCTCTTCGCTGAAAAACAGCACAAAATAAAATTAGAAATAACAAACTGTAGGAGGAACCAGACCTAGTCTTCTTCTTCTTCTTCTTCTTTGTCTGGCTGGTCGTATTCATCTTCTTCTTCCTCTTCATTATCCGCCAAATCGTCGTCTTTATCGATTGGCATTTTGTCGAAATCATCTTCAAAATCATCTTCATCCTCATTCACAACAGGTTTAGATTTTGTCGATAATTTATTGACCTTGACTAAATAAATAACCTCGTCAGTTTCCCAAATTAAGGCGTCTAAAACTTCACCAGTTGGTGTTTTTATTGAGGTTAAATGATTAATATAACCATCGGGAAAATCACGAAGAAGTTGTTTCTTCTGATCGATGGTTAATTTGTTATAACTGATAATTGCTCTTCTCTTCGACATATATTAATGACTTTTCCGAAGGGCAAATTTAATTTTTTTGTTTTCATAACAATCAAAATTTATATTTTTTATTTTTTTATTTCAAAGAAACATTCTTTGGCTTGTTGGAGTATAAAACCAAGATGCAACGAATATTCTTTTTATTTTTGGTTTTCTCAACAGCTTGTGCTGCTTATACTCAGCGATTTGTTCCTCACAAAAATCAAGTTAAATTAGGATTTTCTAGTGTAGTAAAAGGAGATTTCTTGGTTGGTTACGAACGACTTATCACAAAAAAAATTAGTACAGAAATAGATTTAGGCGTTTTAACGAGAGATTATGCTGAAGATTTCTTTTATGAAATAAGCACATCCGAGGAAAAAATATCTTTACCAGGATTGTCCTTAGCAACGGGAATACGTTATTATCCCATATTTCCTCTTGATTTATTTTTTGTAAGTGCAGAGATGAAGTACCGATACTATAGGTATTCGAGTTCAGAGTTAGTTAACGAAGAATCTAAAGAAAATGAACAGCGTATTACGCCTCGATTGGGAGTTGGGTATATTCTTCACTTGGATGAACATTTTAACTTCGATATGTCTGGACTCATGGGATTTACTTTCAAAAGGAATAGTATCGATCAGCAAAATAATTTAAATGGCCCCTCTCCGAATAAATTTCATTTTGGATTAAATATCAAGTTTTCTTATTCCTTTTGATTCGGTATCTTTACCGAAGATATGTCTAAAGTTAAATCTGCTTTTTTTTGTCAAGAATGTGGTTACGAAACACCAAAATGGTTAGGTAAGTGTCCATCTTGTAATACATGGAATTCTTTTGTCGAGGAAAAAATCGAGAAAAATACTTCCGTCAAGGCTTTTTCCCTTTCAGATCAAAAAAGTAAACCCACGCTAATACAAGAAGTTGAACAAGGGTCGGAATTTCGTATTCAGTTTCAAGATAAAGAATTAAACACTATTCTTGGGGGTGGTTTGGTACCAGGCTCCATATTGCTCTTAGGGGGTGACCCAGGAATTGGAAAATCCACCTTGCTTCTCCAAGTGGCAGTGCACGAACAACGAAAGGTTCTTTACGTATCAGGTGAGGAGAGCGACAAGCAAATTAGAATGAGGGCGGACAGAATCGGCATAAGAAATGAACAATGTTATTTATTACCAGAGACTAATCTGAATTCGATTTTAACACACGCTAATGAAATAAAACCAGAGTTATTAATAATAGACTCGATTCAAACATTATTTGATGGAAATCTTGAAAGTTCCCCTGGGAGTATATCACAAGTTAGAGAATGTACTGCGCAACTACTGAGATATGCCAAACAAACAGGTACCCCCGTTTTTCTCATCGGACATATCACAAAAGACGGCTCCATTGCGGGACCGAAAGTATTGGAGCATATGGTTGATACAGTACTTCAGTTTGAGGGAGACCGAAATCATGTTTACCGTTTATTGCGTACTACAAAAAATAGGTTTGGCTCAACGAATGAATTGGGTATCTACGAGATGATAGGTTCTGGATTAAGAGCAGTTGAAAATCCTTCTGAGTTATTGATTAATCAAGATAATCAGCAATTGAGTGGCATTGCAATTGCTTCAACAATTGAGGGTTTGAGACCCTTAAAGATTGAGGTTCAGGCCTTGGTTTCGTCTGCGGCCTACGGTACACCACAACGATCTTCCACAGGATTTGACGCAAAACGATTAAATATGTTACTGGCGGTTTTAGAAAAACGCTGTGGGTTTAAATTGGCAACCAAAGATGTATTCTTAAATATTGCTGGCGGAATAAAAGTAGACGACCCAGCCACAGATTTGGCTGTTGCATTAGCAGTGTTATCATCAAATGCAGATTTGGCAATTCCCAAAACAATAACTTTTGCGGCTGAAATCGGTCTATCGGGAGAGTTAAGACAAGTTCAAAGACTAGAAAACAGGGTTGCCGAAGCTGAAAAGCTCGGTTACGAAAAAATTATTGTTTCAAGACAGGGGAAAGAAAAACTCGGAAGCAAAAGAAATATTGAGGTCGTATATTGTGGGAAAATAGAGGAAGTAGTGCGTAATATATTCGGATAATATGGGAAAATTAACGCTTGTGCCAACCCCAATTGGTAACCTTGAAGATATTACTCTGCGTGCGCTTACCTTGCTTAAATCCTGCGATATAGTATTTGCAGAGGACACGCGGGTTTCTAAAAAATTGTTAGATCATTTTGGAATCCAAAAGAAAATTATTTCATTTCACGCCCACAACGAACACAAAGCACTTCAAAGAACAATTTCAATCATTCTTGAAAATACTCTAACAGTGATGGTTTCGGATGCGGGAACTCCGGGAATATCTGATCCAGGATTTTTGTTGGTCAGAGAATGTTTGAAAGAGGGAATAGAGGTAGAGTGTCTTCCTGGTCCAACGGCATTAATTCCTGCACTTATTGGAAGTGGTTTTCCTTGCGATCGATTTGTATTCGAGGGTTTTTTACCACATAAAAAAGGTCGAATGACCATGCTTAAACGTTTATCGGAAGAGGACAGGACCGTTATTCTTTACGAATCTCCTCATCGATTGAAAAAATGTTTGGAGCAGATGAAAAGCTGTTTTGATGGCCATCGCCAATTATGTGTGGTAAGGGAAATAAGTAAAATGTTTGAAACCTTCCACCGTGGAACGTTAGACGAAATAAGCGCGTATTTTGATAGCAACGAAGTAAGGGGTGAAATCGTTATTGTGATAAAAGGAAAAGAATAAAGTCTACCTCTTAAGCGGGAAAAGTGTATTTTTGAAAGTGCAATTTTCTTCAGTAATCGGTCAACACCACATAAAAAAACTCCTTATCCAAGAAGTGAATAACGGAAAGATAAGTCACGCTCAGTTGTTTTATGGAGAACCGGGCTATGGCATTTTACCTTTAGCACTAGCGTTTGTACAATATCTTTTTTGCGAAAACAAAGGTCAAGAGGATAGCTGCGGAATCTGTCCTTCTTGTAAAAAAGTACAAGAGCTGCAACACCCTGACCTACATTTTAGTTTCCCAGTGGTTCAAACCTTGGGAAAAACCTCGGATTTATTTTTGGGTGAATGGAGAAAACAAGTTGCTGAAAATTCATATTTTGATTTATATGAATGGACAAATCGAATTGACTCAAAGTCAAGGAAACCGATAATTTCTGTCGACGAGAGTAAAGAGATTTTACGTAAATTGAGTCTGAAGTCTTTTGAGGGAGGATTTAAGGTAATATTGATTTGGCTCCCTGAAGAGATGAACGAACAATGTTCGAATAAATTATTGAAAATATTGGAGGAGCCCCCGAATAATACATTGTTTTTATTGGTTTCACAGGCGCCTGATAAACTATTATTAACCATCCAATCACGAACCCAAAAAATACAAGTTCCGAGAATCGATTTAGGTGAATTAAGCAATTATTTTAAAAGTCAACTTGGTAAAAACAGTGCGCAATCCGATTCCATTGCTGCATTCGCTGAAGGAGATTTCATAAGAGCAAAGAACCTAATTCAGGACTCAGACATCAAGCAAATACACAGAGAAAGATTCATTCAGTTGATGAGGGTGTGCTACAAAAAAGATGTAATCAACATGCTGAATTGGGCTGAGGAAATTTCCAATGATGGAAAGGAAACACAAAAATTGTTTATACAATATACACTTCATATGTTTAGGCAAAGTTTGATGCACAATTATTTGGGAGAGGAGATGACCCGCGCTTCAGAGGAAGAGTTGGTTTTTCTAAAGAATTTTGCGCCATTTATCACAGGTAGAAATATCCGCGAATTCATGACTATGTTAGACGAGACATACTACCAGTTGGATCGCAATGCGAACACAAAGATTATGTTCACTCAATTATGCTTCCAAACAATGAGATACATTCATCTTGGCTAGTCCTCCTCCAAGAAAATTCACTAAATTTACACAAACAAAACTTGAATATGGGATGTGATAATTGCAGTACCGCTTCGGATGGAACACCAAAAGGATGTAAGAATAACGGTACTTGCAGCAGTGGAGGATGCGATAAGTTAGAGGTTTATGATTGGTTAGCAAATTTGGCTTTACCTGAAGGACAACAAGCTTATGATATTGTGGAAGTGAGATTTAAAAATTCAAGAAAGAGTTTTTACCGCAATGCTCAGCAGTTATCGCTGTATGCCGGGGATATAATTATTGTTGATACTTCCCCCGGTTATGACGTTGGGGTGGTTTCGTTGACAGGTGAACTTGCACGAATTCAGGTGCGTAAAAAAGAGCCTAATTTTAAGCCCTTTGAAACGAAAAAAATCTTAAGAATTGCCAACCAAGAGGAAATTGATAAATGGATAAAAGGAAGGTCTTTGGAAAAAGAACTTATGCACAAAGCGAGAACATTGGCATTAAATTTAAATTTGGAAATGAAAATTTCTGATGTGGAGTATCAAGGAGATTTAAGCAAAGTGACTTTTTATTATACCGCTGAGGGTAGAGTAGATTTTAGGCAGTTAATAAAAAATATGGCAGACCAATTCAAGGTTAGAATTGATATGAGACAAATAGGATCACGTCAAGAGGCAGCGCGGCTAGGGGGTATCGGAACGTGTGGACGCGAATTATGTTGCACAACTTGGTTAACTGATTTCAGGTCTGTTTCAACTTCTGCTGCGCGCTATCAGCAATTGTCGTTGAACCCCCAGAAATTGGCTGGACAATGCGGTAAATTAAAGTGCTGTTTGAACTATGAATTAGACAGTTATTTAGATGTTATGAAGTCCTTTCCTAAAAATGAAAATAAACTTCAAACGGAAAAGGGTGATGCCTATCATTTCAAAACAGATGTATTCAAACGTATTATGTGGTTCGGATACCAAGGTGAAACAGGATTGATAGCCTTGACGCCGGAAAGAGTAAAAGAAATTGCGAAGTTAAATAGAGAGGGAAAAAGACCTAAAGAACTAAACGAGTTTGTCGAAAAGGTTGAAAAAGAAGTTGAAATAGGATATTCAAATGTGGTCGGTCAAGACAGTTTAAATAGGTTTGAAAAGTCATTCACCAAGAGGCCCAACAATAAGAATAGAAATAAAAACAAGAATAATAATCTCAGTCAAAAATCAGATAACTCATGAAATTAGTAGGCCTGCTGTTTGTGCTCCCCCTATTACTTTTTTCGTGCCAAAGTGATGAAATACCTGTTGGTGCCTACTCCTTTAAAGATAATATGTGGAATCAAAAAGTTAAGCCCTCTTATGAGTTGGAATTAACTGACACTACCAATGTTTACGATTTCTTCATTACTTTGCGAAATACAACCGATTTTAAATACAGCAATTTATTTATTTATGTCGAAGAGATTCCGCCGTTCGGTCCATCTGTTAGGACTCGGCATGAAATCCCTATTGCAAACGCAGACGGTTCTTGGATCGGAACAAAAACAGGGACGATTATTGAAAATAATTATTTAGTGAAACGTGGAAAGGTCCCCTTCATTGGGAAATATAAATTTATTATTGAGCAAGCGATTACTGATCAAGAAGTAACAGAGGTACTCGATATATCCTTTCAGGTAAAAAAATTCGGTCAATAGTTTATGAATAAATATAGGTGCTTGAACGATGAAGAATTGCGTTCGATGGAGGATGATTTCAAAGCATTTTTAATTGTTAACGGAGTCGATAGTGATTACTGGCAAACAATCAACAAAGAAAAACCGGAGAGGGCTATTGAATTAGTGGAGCTCTTCAGTGATTTGGTATTCGAAAAGATTTTTACTTCCATCGTTTGTCTGATTAATATTCAGCCAGAGGTTATTCACTTAATTAAAAAAGAAGAGAATATCTTAAAAGCAATTTGGATAAAGCCAAAGGAGCCCCATCAAAACAAGGGTTTATTTAGTGAATTCAACACGTTGAATACTGAACATATCGAATGTTATTTTGGCAAGAAAACCCCAGAAGATATAAATAAAGAATGCTTTAATTTGTTGGAAATGGGATACACCAAAACTGACTTAAAATCCTGGGACATGTATTTTGATTTGTTGGAAAAAGATTGTTTTTAGTAATAGAGGCATCTTTTTTGGAAATTATTCGTTTATAACTTACATTTGTTACTCTAAATTATCAAATTATGAGGTTTACTTTTACCCTTTGGATTGCATTTTCATTATTAGTGCTTAACTCTTGCATTAAACATGAAGTTATTCCTGCGCCAACAAGTTCAGTGGATTTAGATTGTAGTTTTTTCGGATACATAAATGGTACGCAAATTGAATATACCCAAAATGTGGCAGGTTATAATTGTTACAATGCGAACCAGATTTTCAATAATCCCTCGCCAACTTTATCAAATGTCCTCTACACTTCTGAAATTTCATCCTTTCAACAATCGCAAAAAATAAGACTCACCTTTGGTCCACAACAGTGGGACGCCGGGGTATCGAGTTTACCGACGTTGTCAATGTTTAATGATTTCAATTCCTCTAACTCGGGCATTCAAATACCTTTAAAAAATATCGGTGATATGACTGGGGCAACGCCCGGCGTTCAAATTGAATATTGGGATTCCTACGGAGATCGATGGGAAACGTCAACAGCCGATTCGCCAGGATTTGTCACATTTACTACGATTGATCAAGCATCAGATAATACAGGTGATTATTCTATTTTTCAATGCGCATTCAATGTTACTGTTTTCAGAGAGGACCCGAATCAAGGTTTGTTGAGTTTGACACTTAATAACTGTAAATTCCAAGGTTGGTTCAAGCGCTAAATTAATCACTTGTATATGAGTGATTCACTGAAAATAGCAATTATCGGCGACTATAACTTCACTTATAATTCACATCACGCCACAAACTTATCCCTAGATCATAGTGCAGACTTTTTAGAAGTTGAGGTAAACTATTATTGGATAAAAATTAATGAGGCAGTCCAATATAAGCCGATATATTTTGACCAATTTGATGGTGTATGGATTGCCCCTGGTCCCTACTTGAATGTTTTTTTTTTAAACGGTGTTTTTCGTTTATTTATTGATCAACACATACCTATTTTAATTACAGGAGATGCCTTTCGCCTATTTATAGAGTATATTATTAATATTCATCAATTTAATCCATATGGTGAGAAATTGATTTCTGAAAACTTGGTATCAGGCGCAAATTTTGAGCGCGTGAACATAGTGCCAAAGACAAAAACTTTCGAACGATTATACGAGAATTTTAATAATTTGGAGTTGACATCTTCGAGATTTAGCTTATATCCTCAGTTATTGAATCAACTTAAGGGGGCTTGTATTGATGTGGAAGCAACAAATCAGTTCGATGATCCAGAAATAATCAGTTTATCAAATCATCTGTTTTTTGTTGCCTGTTCGTTTTGTCCCCAAATTTCATCAACACGTGACATTCCGCATCCAATAATATATACCTTTTTGAAATTTGCTCAAGAGAGGAGTGTTCAAGTCTAAACAGCCAGAAATTCTGTTGAACTAACATAATATAAATAAGCATTTACAGGCTTGGGAAAAATATTTTTCAAGGCATCCCGGTAACCGCATAATTGCTTAATGTGTTCTGATTTGGCTAGGCCGGTTTTTATCTCTACTACGACCACTTCAGCTGCCTTTATCCATATTTTGTCGGGCCGTATTAGTTCGTTGTCACCCGCAAGTATGGCCACCTCATTTAATTCTTCAATAATATTTTCATTTAAGGAAAGTTCTTCAGCCTTGCTGAAAAAATCTTTTGTATCGTGCGTTAATCTTTCGCTTAATTCAGCGTCAATTTCACCAGATTGAATTAACTGTTCTAGCGTTTCGTGTAATATAGATGGTTCTTCCATTAGTGAGATTAGCAAATGGAAGGCATTACCATATTTAATGTTTTGGGGTAGAACATCCTCTCTAGCCTGTTGAAAAACTATGTCCGGGTACCATAACCTATCTGCCATCGGTTTAGGATGAAAAAAAGAGACTTCTTTCCTCTGTTTTAACTGTGTAAGAGGTTTTTTAATCGGTGTACCTTTTACGATTTTTAAATTCTCCTTCGAAGCAGTATTGTTTACCATAGCTTCTAGGCATTCGTGAATTAGCTTACCTAGCTTATCTCCGTCTTGTGTATTGAAACCGTATAGTCGATGTTTTGGTCTAGTCAAAGCAACATAGAGCAAATTGATTTTATCTAATAAAATTAAATCAAGTTCTTCAATGGCAATGTCTTTGAGAATGTCGATCGGTGAATCCTTAGATAAAGTGGTGTACAAGATTTTATCTTCAGCAGAAACTAAATATTTACTAGTCGATTTAATGGATGTATCAAAATTTAAAAATGGAAGAATTACAATTGGAAATTCCAAACCTTTCGATTTATGAATAGACATAATATTTATTGCACGATCTGTTTCCGGTAAAACCAAGGCAAGTTTGTCTTTTTTTAATTCATAGTAATCCAGAAAAAAGCGAATATCTGCCTCATTTGTCAATTGAAACTCATAAATGAAATCTAAGATGTGGTGCACATAAGGGTCTTCTTCCTCGATCCACCCCATCAGCTTTATAAATTGTGTCATCAAATTATAAATACTTTCAAAAGAGAAGAAGAAGTCAGCTTCACTTTTAAAATGCGTGGAAAGGAATTGCTGGTCGTTGAATACTTTTATTAATTTCCCTCTTGATATCACCTCTTTATTGAAAAACGACAAATAGTGAGGTAAATACTCCTCATCGTAGATTAATCTCAAATATGTTTCAGCAAAGCGTTTAGCTTCGGTTTCGTTGTTTGGTTTCACCCTTCTCTTTAGGTATGAAATCATCAACTTAATTTTGAGATCGTATTGCACCAGCAAAGAATCTGACGAAACGACAGCATAACCATTTTGGGTTAGGTAATTGGCAATATTGTTACCTTGAATATTTTTTTCCGTCAAAATCGCAATATCCCCTAGCTTATATCCATCTGCTACGCAGCTATCGATTCTGTCTTTTATCGATTCATACAAAACTTCGTCTTTCATCGGTTCTTTCAACGAATGGATTTCGACAAATCCCTCCTCTTTCGATTCTATTTCTTGAGTGAAACTCGCATAGAATTCAGAAGCTTTTGAGGACATTCTATCTTTTAGCAGGGCAAAGAATGAATTATTGAACTCTACAATTTCTTTCGCAGATCTGAAATTTTTTTCTAAATTCTTTAAAGTGCCCATACGTTTAAAGAATTCCGATTTTAAGGCAACAGAAGGACTTTTTTCCGGGTTGTAAAGGCCTGGAAGAGAGACGAATTGTTCTGCTTTTCCATTGTTAAAACGGTAAATAGACTGTTTCGGGTCACCGACAATAAGATTTTTATTGTCGTTACCTATAGATTCATGCAATAAAGGAATGAGATTCATCCATTGCAGTCGAGATGTATCTTGAAATTCATCCAATAAAAAATGTTTGAGACGGGTGCCAAGACGTTCGTAGATATATGGAGCCTCTTCTCCTTGCACAAGGGACCCGATCAACCTATTGAAGTCAGATATTCGAATAAGTTGCTGTTCTTTTTTTAATTGTTCCAGAACTGTGGATATTTCTTGAAGCAAGGCCATATTGAAAAAATGTTCCTTGTATTTCGTTAGTAATTGATATTCTGGTAATTGCTTTAGGTATTCATCATTGAGTTCCAATAATTTTCGTGAGAGATAAAGATCGAATATAGTTTCTTCCTCGTTTTTTATGCATCCTTTTATAATTGACTTACCAAGAAAACTCCCTTTCTTCTTATCTAAAACTGGAAATCGAGATTGCTCTCCTAATTTCATGAAATCGTTGTAAGCATTTCCTTTTTCGTGTAAATCACTCGCCGACAGTCCCAGAGAAATAAAATAATTGAACAAGTCCTGACACATTTTTGCCATTTCTTTATCCATTTTTCGAACCTTATTCGTGAGTTCAGTATAACGTTCAGTTGAAAAATCCAGTGTTCTAAGTTGATCAATTAGGCCGGTATATTTTTCATTACCGATGACTGAAGCAAAGTCAATGAGTTTATCCTTGAAATTCCATTTTTCCCCATCTTCAAGATTTGACATTGCATAAAAATGTAGGAGATTTGTCAAGTGACTTTCATCTGGCAAGCCAATTTTACTCATGATTAAATCTATAACATCTTCCAAGAGATTTTTTTCATTTAAGATTACGTCAAAGTCTCCGGGGATATCAAGATCTCTACTAAAAGAACGGATAAGTTTTAAATTGAATTTATCGATGGTCGAAACATGAAAATCTTCGTAATTGTGCAAGATTTCACGAAAGGCAACGGAGGATCGGCGGTGTAATTCTTCGGCAGTTATAGTGAGTATTTCTGTGAGTTTCTGTGATAATATTTCTGAGTCCGGGGACTTATTCACCAATTGATATAACCCATCAATAATGCGGTTTTTCATTTCTAAAGCAGCCTTGTTGGTAAAAGTCATTGCAACGATAGACTTGAACTTTTTAGGTTGTTGTGTTTGCCGAAGTAAAATTTCTAAGTAAGTCAGCACCAAACGAAAAGTTTTACCACTGCCTGCGGAAGCGCTATAAACCAATAGAGGTCTATTTTCTGTTACTATATCATTTGCTTCTGAAAGCGTTCTTGAACTCATATGTTAAAGTTAGGAAATAAATTTTTTTTAATTAAATTTGTTACCATGAGATATTACGTAATTATAGGCATTATATCACTTTTTTCCTTGATTTCTTGCAAGAAAAATAATCCTAACCCGGAGACGAAAATAGATTACTTGGAAATTGACATGCTTCCTTTTTACGGCAGCAATGGGAATGACCTTCTTGAGCTTGATAGTGTTTACAACACACCTGAAGGTTACAGGGTGAAATTCACCGATATAAAATGTTATTTTACTTTTTTATCCAACGGAAGCACACTACTTTCACAAGCTGCCTATTTTGATTTTCGTGAGAAAGGAAATCAATTGCTAAGAGTGGAGGGGGATTACTCAAAGTTTTCTTCTATTCAAGGAATCATAGGTGTAGATTCAAGCCTCAATCACGACGATCCCTCTGCATTTCCAAACGACAGCCCATTAAATATCAGTAATGCCGGTCAAATGCATTGGGGATGGAATACTGGCTATATATTTTTCAATATTGAAGGCAAGGCAGACACAATAACAGATGGTGTTGATAATTTGAACCATAGTTTTAGTTTTCACATAGGAACTGATAATTACGATCAACCATTCAACTTTAGTAATTTGACATGGGTCGACTTAGGAAATAATACTCACCGATTACAATGGAAGTTGAATATGTTTAGTTTTTTACACACAATAAATCCAGTTGACTTGAAAACTGAATTTTTAACCCATACAGGAGCCGGTCAGCAGACATTAACTGAGAAGATAACTTCTAATTTTGGTCAAAGTATAAGCCCGTTCTGATGAAAAACATCATCTTTTGTTGCCTTATTTCTCTACTTATTTTTTCGTGCAAAAAAGATAAAACAACATTCTTACCTACACCCTACACTTTACAAATCCCGTCGCACTTTCCTGATATGATTATTCCGTCTGACAATCCAATGACGGTGGAAGGTGTTGAATTGGGAAGATTTTTATTTTACGAGAAAAGATTGAGCGGCGATAATTCCATGAATTGCGCCAGTTGTCATTTACCGACAGCATCATTCTCTGATCCAAATCAATTTTCTACCGGTATAGACGGAATACAAGGGACGAGACACTCCATGGCGATTATTAATTTAGGGTGGGAAGATCTATTTTTTTGGGATGGAAGAAAGAGCTCCTTGGAAGATCAAATTCTTGAACCGGTGTCGAATCCAATTGAAATGCACCAAAGTTGGAAGAAAACTGTGGAAAAACTCAATGCTGACAATGAATATCGGAATCTCTTTTTTAAAGCATTTGGTGAAGAGGGGATAGATTCTATTAAGGCAACAAAAGCAATAGCACAGTTTATAAGGACCTTAATTTCTGGAGAATCAAAATTTGATGTGATGTATAAATATGAAAACAACATGTCTTTGACGGCTACCGAGCAAAGTACCTTGCAATCCATAGACGTAGAAGAATGGGCTGGATATGATTTGTTCAAAAGCTTAAATGGTGCAGATTGCTTTCATTGCCATAATGGGCCATTGATGAGGGTTAAAAAGTTTTCTAATAACGGATTGATTCCAAATGAGATTAATGACAAAGGAAGAGCCATTGTAACCAATAACCCGGAAGATAATTATAAATTTAAAGTTCCAACTTTGCGCAATATAGCTCTTACTGCCCCTTATATGCATGATGGGAGATTCTCTACCTTGGATCAAGTTATTGAACACTACTCTAGTGGAATTCATATGAGTCCTACCATTGATCCATTGATCGAATTTGGTAGTCAAGGAGGGGTGCAACTAGATGCTCAAGAAAAGTACCTACTCAAGAAATTTTTACTAACATTGACAGACCAGAAATTCTTAAATAATCCAAATTTTCAAGATCCAAACTGATATGGGAGAAAAATCAAGATTCACAACGGAGGAGAAAGCACTAAAAATTAATTTAACTAAAGATATTTATGGGTGTTTCGCTGAAATTGGTGCCGGTCAGGAAGTTGCCGCCAACTTTTTTAAAGCAGGTGGAAGTTCAGGTACTATTGCGTTTACACAGTCTGCATACGACATGAAAGTTTCTGATTCCTTGTACGGTGAGACACTGCGTTATGTTTGTGAGGAACGCCTGGAAACGATGTTAGATACGGAGTATAAAAATATTGCGAAAACGCTGCCAGGAAAACACACCGAAGCTCGTTTTTTTGCCTTTTGCAATACAGTTGAATCACTAAATTACCATAAAACTAATCAAGGACAAGGTTGGGTTGGCATTCGGTTCCAATTACACTTGAATGGCCCTGTAAATGATATTATTCTTCATATCAATATGCATGATAATAGCCACAAGGGACAACAAGAGGCAATAGGTATTTTGGGGGTAAATTTAATTTATTCAGCCTTTTTTCATACGGAGGATTTAAATGAATTTCTGGATGTTTTAGTTCAAAGGATTCCGCGGGAACGCTTGGAGATTGATATGCTGAGAGTTTCAGGCCCAGACTTTGAGAACGTAGATAATAGAATAATTGCCTTGAACTTGGTAAAAAGGGGAATCACTGATGCTACCATGTTTGATTTAGCAAAGCAGGTTTTACAGCCGGCCACGGCACTGTATAAAAAAAATATCTTGTTAATGAGAGGGAGGTTTAGACCCGTTACGAAAGTACACATTGACATGATTGAAAAAGGTAGAAAAGCCTTCTTAAAAGAGAAAAGGGTTAAGGACGAACGTTTGGAGGTTATTTTTGAGCTTACGCTAAAAGATTTAACAGCCGATGGTAAAATTTCTGATAAAGATTTTATTGACAGGGCGGAACTACTGAGTTCTTTGGGTTACACAGTAATGATTTCTAATTACTTGAAGCATTATAAAATGGTTGAGTATTTGGCTCCGATTGCCAAAGGAAATTTAATTGGGGTAATCTTGGGAGTATACAATTTACACACAATATTCGATGAACGCTATTATGATAATTTACCAGGCGGATTGTTGGAGGCCTTTGGTAGAGGATTCGGTCATAATGTGAAACTCTACGTGTATCCTGCGGTTAATGTTGAGGATGGTACACAATATGATTTAGATAATATTGTTCTACCCGAGAATCTCTACGGGTTACTTCAATATATGAAGGATAATGACAAGATGGCTTCAATTAAAGAATTTGATAAGGATTTACTTCATATTTTCTCAGACGATGTATTGATGAAAATAAATGCTGGTGCCAGTAGTTGGGAGGATGACGTCCCCGAAGAGGTGGCAAAAGCGATTAAGTTCTTCGAACTTTTTGGTTATCACCAAGCTAAAGTGCTGTCTAATTAATGCCTCACATAAAAAATGCATTTATTCGTTACAGAATTATTGACAGGATGATTCGTAACCGTTATAAACCGTTTCCCTCAAAACAAGAAATGAGAGAGGCTTGTGAGGACGCTTTATATGGTGACTCTCACGGCAATCATATTTGCGATTCGACGATAGAAAAAGATATGTTTGCTATGAGGATGGAGCATGACGCCCCTATACGTTACAGTAAATCAAAAGGAGGGTATTATTACGAGGATGCAGATTTCAGCATAAATGATATCCCTTTATCAGAGGATGAATTAAATTCTATTAAGTTCGCTCTAAATACATTGCAGCAATTTCGAGAAGTGCCATTCTTTCAACAGTTTGGTTCTGCTATAGATAAAATAGTCAATCGTGTATCGGTTGAATCTACTACAGAAGACGCCCATCGCTTTATTCAATTTGAATCTTCGGCCTCCGTACAAGGAAGTGAGTTTTTGCCCGTGTTGTTAGAAGCTATTCAAGCACAAAAAAAAGTTTGGTTTCTTTATGCCTCATTTATTTCGTTCGAAGAAAAGCCACGGAAAGTTTCTCCATTACTCTTGAAAGAATACCGAAATAGGTGGTATTTAGTTTCTTACGATTCATCAAAAAAGGATGTAATCACATTTGGATTAGACAGGATGAAAGATGTCATGGTAACTGAAGAACAAGCAGACGTCCCCGATGATTTCTCAAGTGATCGGTATTTTCAACATACTGTTGGTATTACAGCATACAAAGGCGAACCTTCTTTGGTCAGGATTAAGGCACAACCAGTTGCTGCCAGATATATTGACTCACAACCTTTTCACCCGTCGCAGCGAATGATTACTGAAAAAGAAATATTCATCTTCGAATTGAAAATTCTTATTTCGGAAGAGTTTATCCGTGCGCTATTAGGATTCGCTGGCGAAGTGGAGGTTCTTGCTCCCGAAAGCTTACGGAATGAAATACGTCAAAGGGCTCAGGTAATGTTTGCCAATTACCGTTAAATGAAAGACTGTTTACCCTTTGTCAATATCTAAATTTCTCGATTAACTTTGTCTTATGGAAATTGTACAATCACTGAGTAATGGAGTTTGCACACTCACGTTAAATAGACCAACAGTATTTAATTCGTTTAATCAGGCGATGGCTTTGGCGTTGCAGTCAGCTTTGGACAAATGTGCCGCTGACGAGAATGTGCGTGCTATTGTCATAACAGGAGAAGGAAAAGCCTTTTGTGCGGGTCAAGATTTAGCGGAGGCGACTGATCCGAATGGACCAGCATTACAGCAAATCGTGAGAGATCATTACAATCCGATTATTCTAAAAATAAGGAACATAGAGAAACCTGTAATTGCCGCTGTGAATGGCGTTGCGGCTGGGGCAGGAGCGAATATTGCACTTGCCTGTGATATAACCATTGCAAAAAAATCTGCTTCTTTTATTCAGGCGTTTTCCAAAATTGGGTTAATCCCGGATTCAGGCGGCACTTTTTTTCTACCACGTATTATAGGCTTGCAAAAAGCACTAGCACTGATGATGACCGGCGACAAAGTAGGAGCGGAAGAAGCAGAAAACTTGGGTATGATTTATAAGGCAGTCGAAGATGAGGAATTTCTATCTTTTGTATTAAACTTTGCTGAGCAAATTGCTTCAATGCCCACTAGAGGACTGGGTCTAACAAAAAAGGCCATGAATACTTCTTTTACAAATACCTTAGAAGCACAATTAAATGTTGAGGAGTTGTTACAAACCGAAGCAGGAACCACCGCAGATTTTAAAGAAGGGGTAAACGCATTTTTAGAGAAAAGAAAACCTGAATTTAAAGGAAAATAATATGCTAATTGGAGTTTTAGGTGCCGGTACAATGGGAGCGGGAATAGCACAGGTTGCTGCTCAAAATGGTCATCAGGTGATACTGGTAGATACCAATGATGAACAATTGCAAAAAGCTCAGAAACAATTGTCGGATACAATGCTGAGATTGATTGAAAAGCAAAAGGTAACTAAAGAGAAATCATCTGCTATACAAGCCGCGATTTCATATACAACTGTCTTGTCTGATTTTGCCCCTTGTGGATTGGTCATCGAGGCAATTGTGGAGAATCTAGCAGTTAAGCACGAGGTGTTTTCACAGTTAGAAAAAGTAGTGAGTGATACGTGTATCTTGGCATCAAATACATCTTCTTTGTCTATTGCGTCCATTGGTGGGGTGCTGAAAAAAGCAAACCGAGTAATTGGCATTCACTTTTTCAACCCAGCGCCATTGATGCCTTTGGTAGAAATAATTCCTGCTGTACAAACCGAAAACGCAATCCTTGAGCAGGCAGTTTCATTAGTTAAGTCATGGGGTAAAACAGTAGTCGTATGCAAAGACACGCCAGGTTTTATCGTGAATAGGGTAGCTAGACCATTTTATGGCGAGGCCTTGAGAATTTACGAAGAAGGAATTGCGGACTTTGCCACGATCGATTGGGCCATGACAGAAATAGGAGGATTTAAAATGGGACCTTTTACTTTGATGGATTACATTGGAAACGATGTAAACTACGCGGTAACGGAGTCTGTTTTCGAAGCTTTTTATTACGATCCGCGTTTTAAGCCTTCGTTTACGCAAAAGCGCCATAAAGAGGCGGGTTATTACGGAAGAAAGACTGGCAGAGGATATTACGATTATTCGGAGGGAGCAATTATTCCAACACCAACTAAAGATTATGTGCTCGGTCAACAAATTGTAGATAGAATTTTGGCAATGCTCATCAATGAGGCCTACGATGCAGTTTTCATGCAAGTAGCCACCGCTGAGGCGGTTGATTTGGCTATGACTAAAGGCGTGAATTACCCGAAAGGATTGATTGAATGGTCCAAGGAAATTGGAACGAAAGAAATCTTGTGCCGTTTAGAGAAGCTATTCTTATTTTATGGTGAAGATCGCTACCGTCCCAATCCTCTGTTGAGAAATAATGTTTTTCTTTAATCTTTTCCCTTTCGTCTATATTAGTTAACTTTGCTATCTAAAATAAAATAAAATGGCCTATTTATTTACCTCTGAATCTGTATCTGAAGGACATCCTGATAAAGTGGCAGATCAAATCTCTGATGCATTAATCGATAATTTTATGGCTTTTGATCCTACATCAAAAGTGGCATGTGAAACATTGGTGACAACGGGACAAGTGGTGTTAGCCGGAGAAGTTAAAACTAGCGTCTATTTGGATGTACAACAAATTGCCAGAGAAGTAATTAAGAAAATTGGATATACCAAAAGTGAGTATATGTTTGAAGCAGATTCGTGTGGTGTACTTTCTGCAATACATGAACAATCTTCGGATATCAATCAAGGAGTAGAAAAATCGAATCCTGAAGACCAAGGAGCTGGCGATCAAGGGATGATGTTTGGTTATGCAACCAACGAAACAGAAAATTACATGCCTCTTGCGCTAGATCTTTCTCACGCTTTATTAATAGAGTTGGCAAATTTGCGCAGAGAGGATAACGAAATAAAATATTTACGTCCGGATGCAAAATCACAGGTTACATTGGAATATTCCGATGACAACAAACCGGTTCGTATTGATGCGATTGTTATCTCTACGCAGCATGACGATTTCGCTCCAGAAGAGGAAATGTTGGCTAAAATAAAGGCAGATCTTATAGGAATATTAATCCCTAGAGTTAAAGCTAAATACCCTCAATACGCTCATTTATTCAATGATAAAATCACCTATCATATCAATCCAACGGGGAAATTCGTTATCGGAGGCCCACATGGTGACACAGGTCTGACAGGCAGAAAAATCATCGTGGATACTTACGGCGGTAAAGGTGCCCACGGCGGTGGAGCGTTTTCAGGAAAAGATCCATCCAAAGTAGACCGTTCAGGAGCTTACGCTACGAGACATATTGCTAAAAATTTAGTAGCAGCTGGGTTGTGTGACGAGGTTCTCGTTCAGGTATCGTACGCCATTGGTGTTGCTAAACCAACATCTATTAATGTGGTTTCATATGGTACTGCAAAAGTTAATATGACAGATGGTGAGATTAGTAAAATTGTAGAGTCGATTTTTGACATGAGACCATACTTTATCGAACAAAGACTAAAATTAAGAAACCCAATATATTCGGAAACTGCCGCATATGGCCACATGGGTAGAAAGCACGAAACTGTGACTAAAACGTTCAGATCCCCTAGCGGTAAACTTGAGACAAAGACGGTTGAATTGTTTACTTGGGAAGAATTGAATTATGTAGATAAAGTAAAAGCTGCTTTTGGAATATAATTTCTCAAGGTATAGATAAATGAAAGGGCTGCATTTGCAGCCCTTTCTTGTTTTCAATGTGATTCAACTTATTTTATTTGAGTGTTCGCAATCGTACCAGTAAAATACTTAAATATTGAAAATCAATAATTTAATCGAAGCGAGAGCTATTTTGTGAATATTACCGAACAATCTTCGGCCTTGAATTTCTTGGTTTTAGCTACTGAACTGAGACTGTTAATTTTTAAAATTTCTGCAAGAACATTTTTAAAAAATTTCAGTTTCAGAAAGGAGTTAAAATTGTTCGCTACGAGTTGTAAATACATGTTTAACAATAACTTGCGAACAAAAAGAAATTCAGAGCCTTGATTTTTTAGCTTTGCTGCTACTCCGTGGTGATTCTTTTTCATCAAGGAAAAAGAATGGCAAATGAAAATATTAACTCAATTTGGAATTTTCATTAGGATTATAATTTTAACTATTGGTGGTAAGAAAGCGCACACTCAATATTTTATTCATAGAATTTTAACATTTTCGCTTTTAACATTTAGGGTTGACTCAGTTTCGAATTGCCGATTTTTTTTTGTAAATCGAAAGCAACAATGCACATTTTAAAACTTCTTGAAAATACCGAACGCATAAATTCAGAAAACTAATATCTTTAGACGTAACTTTTAAAACGGTTGAACTGTTTTACATTAAACTAAAATAAATGAAGTACTTATATTTTCTACTTGTTATCCAATCACTCAGTGCTCCTGTATTTGCTCAAAAAATATCAGCATTGAATAAAGTTAATGCCCTCCGATACCTAGAAAAAGGAAATCAAGAATACAACGAAGGAAGATTGAGCAGTGCTTATATGAGTTATAAACAAGTAACCACTACTGACCCAACAAATTACAAAGGATTTTTATCCTTGGCAACGGCGGAGCTTGAACTGAATAGTTATTATGCTGCTTTAGAACACGCTGCAAAGGCATATGAATTATCAAAAAAGAAAAAAGATGGAGAGTTAAATTTTGTAAAGGCTTCAGCACATCATCGTATGGGGGAATTAGAATCTGCACTGCAACATTATAAGTTAGCAGAACAGGGGTATGGAAAATCTTTATCGAAAGAATTGGAAATCCCTACCTTGATAAAGCAATGTGAATTTGGATTAGCTGAGTTAGCCAAGGGAATAAAAAATTTAAGAATACCTATAGCTGAAGAGCTAACAACAAAACACGATGAATATGGCCCAATTCTAACTCTTGGGGGAAAAACACTTTTTTTTACGGCCCGAAAACCAGAAACTACTGGGAATAATATGAATCCCGACGATCAGCGCTTTTTTGAAGATATTTACCAAGCCTCTTGGAATGAAGAGTCTAAATCATGGGTACTCAATGAAGAGGCAATAGAAGGTGTGAACACAGAAGGTTTTGATGCGTTAAATTATGTAAGCGAAGATGGCATATATGCTTTGGGAACCTTAAATACATCTGCTTCAAAAGAAAAAACTACGTCTTCCTCCGAAATTGTGGAATATGGCTCAGGTGATCCGGGATTATTAAGTTCAGCAACTATTTTGAACCATAAAGATCTAAACACCTCTTACTTTGAGGGTGCCGCTGCAGTCTCTGATACCGTTGTTTATGAAGATGAAACAACATCTCAATGGTTGGTATTTGTTTCTGATAGAAATGGCGATAAAACGATGACAGATTTGTACATCGTGGAGAAAAAGGACGACGCATACCAGCAAGTACTTCCGCTACCAAAAGGAATTAATACCACGGGAAGAGAAACTACTCCTTTCCTCTCTCCCGATGGAAATACCTTATTCTATAGTTCGGACGCTCTGCCGGGAATGGGAGGTTTTGATATTTACTATTCCAAGAAAGAAAATGGTGTTTGGGGTAGTCCAGTAAATCTAGGCGCTCAATTCAATACAGTGAATGACGATACCCATTTCCAGTGGTATCCTAGTATGTCGAAGGCCGTAATGGCTAGTATTTCGGAAAACGATGAGTCCTTTAATTATCAACTTTTTGAAATAGATTTGACAGGTTTAGATCTTCCTTTTCTTAAGTAATTTATGGAATTATTTTTTTTCTGCATCTCACCTAAAATAACCTTATGAAAACTATTTTTTGTTGCATTCTTTCAATGCTTGTATTGCCTATTATCGCTCAAAAGGAAATTCCTGTTTCCGCTCCTTTGCAAAAAGCAACTGTTTTCTTTACCGGAGCTCAGCTACATCACGAGTATACGGTAGAATTGAAACCTGGAAAACAAGAGATAGTGTTTCAGAAACTTACCGATTTTATTGACCCAAACACCGTTCAAGTTAAAGCGAAAGGGGCCCTTACCATTCTCTCCGTGCGCACCAGAAAAAACTACGAAGACCCAAAAATTAGTAACGAGGAAATCGAAAAATTAAATTCCCAAAAGAAAGCCTTGGAGTTGAAAAATGAAGCTCTCCAGAATGAGTATAACGTATTAGATTTGGACCGTAATCTCTTGTTGAAAAACCAAGAATTGAAAGGTAATGACCAAGGATTAAAGATTGCTGAATTGAAGGAAGCCTATGCCTTTATGCATCAAAAACTAATGGAAATAAATACCAGACAATCGGCTATTTATTCGGAATTAGAAGAATTACAAAAGCAAATCAATAAAATCGAACAAGAAATTTTAAGTCAACGCAGTAAACCGGTCATAAATTATTCTGAGATTGTTGTTGAGGTGGATGTTGAAAAAACTGGAGATGCTTACTTTTTTGTGCAGTACATTACGCCAAATGCTACTTGGAAACCTTATTACGACATGCGCAGTGATGGCATTGGTAAACCGGTGAAATTAGAGGCAAAGGCAAATGTTTCTCAAACAAGTGGAATTGAATGGAAAAACATCGATGTGGTGTTGTCAACAAACGATCCCTATGAAAATGCGCAAGAGCCGGCTATAAGTCCTTGGTATATTAACTATAATAATACGCCTCAAAAAATTTCACAGAAAACAAAACAATTGCCATCTGTAGATTATTCAGGTCAAAAAATTAGGGGAGAAGTCATTGATGCTTCAACGGGATTATCCCTACCGTTTGCAAAAATTACGTTTCCAAGCAATCCAACTGCTGGAGGAGTAGTAACTGATTTTGAAGGAAAATTTGTAATCATTGTGCCGAAGGGGGAAACTCAATTGAAGGCTAGTTTTGTTGGCTATGACCAACAACAGCAAACTATAAATTCAGCGTATATTAAATTTTTTGTAAAGCCTCAGGCAGTAGAATTGCTGGAGGTGCGAGTAGCAACAAAAAATGTTGCAGCAAGTCAACTGCTTACTGTTGGGGGTGTTTCTTCTTCTTGGGGTGATGCTGAATATACACTATCAGCATCAGACATCTCTGCTAATTCCGTGCGAGGAGCGAGAAAACAAAAAGTAAAAACGTTTATGGATAGTGATGATAGGAGTAGAGATAAAGATTATGCTCCAACGGTAACAACCATTGTGGAGAAGAAAGATATGCGCATGGAGTATACCATCCTTTCAAAGATGTCCATACCAAGTGATGGTATGGAACACAAGTTGAGTATTGCTTCATTCGATATGAATGCCAATTATGAATACCACGCTATTCCGAAGGTTGATCCAAGTGTGTATTTATCGGCACAAGTCTCTGGATGGGAAAAATTGAATTTATTGAGTGGCGAATCTAATATTTATTTCGATGGGACATTTTTAGGCAAGTCGTATTTAGATGCCAGTACTACTAAAGATACCTTGTCTTTTTCTTTCGGAAAAGAGGCTAAAATGAAAATAGAGAGAATTCGTATCAAAGAGAAATCCAAGCAAAGACTCATCAACAACAGACAAAAATTTGAAGTAAGTTGGGAAATTAAATTGAAGAACAACGGTGGAGCGGTAATACCTGTTGTAATAAAAGATCAGTTCCCAATTTCTACGAACGCTGACATCAAAGTTAGAGAAGGAGAAGTGGGCGAAGGAAAGGTAGAGGAAAACACAAAAATTATTACTTGGGTATTCAAAAATGGTATTCCCGCTTCGCAGGTAGTCACCTTTGACTATTCGGTTGATTATCAACACGGAATACGCTTGTATTTAGAATAACCCGTTCGCCCTTACCTCAGACAAAAAACTTATTCGTAATTTGGTCTCTGGATTATGCCTCGCTATTTTTTTCATATAGCTTACAATGGAACTTGCTACCACGGATGGCAAATTCAACCGGATGCGCGAAGTGTGCAAGGTGAAATAACTTCTGCCTTAACAAAGTTAAATGGGAATGACCTTGTAGAGCTGGTAGGCTGCGGGCGCACAGATACAGGTGTCCACGCGGCAAAATATTTTTTTCATGCAGATATTGATAATATTTCTCCCGAGGAACTAAAATACAAGTTGAATAAAATGCTTCCTGAATCTATTTCTGTCAAGGATGTATTTATTGTCCCCGAAAATTCACATGCTCGATTTGATGCTCGTTGGAGAACCTACCGTTACTTCATTCACCAAAAGAAAGACCCATTTAAAGAAAATATGAGTTGGTATTTCACTCCTGAATTAGATTTAACGGAGATGAATCTAGCGGCAAATCACTTAATTGGGATCCAAGATTTTGCGTCGTTCGCACGCTTGAATTCGGATGTAAAAACAACGATGTGCGAGGTAAAAAAAGCGGTGTGGTCGCAATCCGACGGACAAGTACTATTTGAAATTACCGCCAATCGTTTTTTGCGAAATATGGTGCGTGCAATCGTGGGGACATGCGTTGATGTGGGCTTGAAAAAGCTGCGCTCAGAAGAAATAGTAGCCATTATTCAGGCAAAAGACCGTCAGGAAGCTTCAGTTTCTGCTCCGGCCTGTGGCTTATACCTTTGGGATGTTGAATACGATGCCTATTAAAAATGAAATTTTTAGTAGTCTTATTTCTAATCCTATACTCCTATGCGGCCATTCGTTACCACGTTGGAAAAGAACTTGGGTTATCAGCACTTCTTTATGTATTTAACAAGGCAGTTGCATGGTTTAGTGCCAGCGTTTTGTTATTGTCTTTATTTTCCGTAAACAAGCTACAAAAATTAGGCTTATCAAAAAGAGCAACAGGCCTGTGTGGCTACGCTGTTGCTCTATGTCATATTTTATTGACGATTTTTATTTTGAGTCCTACTTTTTATCCAAGGTTTTATAGCGGAGGGATAATAAATATGCATGGATGGATAAGTATCACCTTGGGCATTTTATCCATTCTTCTTTTTTCCTTCCCTCTGTTGGCCACTGTTCAGGATAAGACGCAATCTTGGTATTATGCCCTCGGGAGGTACGGAATCATCTTGAACATTTCTCATGTTTTTTCAATCGGCTTTCTGACGTGGTTTCCTCTAACTGATTGGCCAATGTATTTGCCTCCAATTACTTTAATATTTGTGTTTCAAGGGCTTCTTGTGTTACTTTCTCGGCACCTAAAGTTCAACTATTAATCCTCGCCGTATTGTTGTTGATAAGAACGGTAAAGATCGAAGTAGCTTTTTGTTTCCAGGATAATAGCACCTCCAAGTGTATCGCCATATTTGGCAGGCAGTCCGCCGGTATAGACCATCATTTTTGCAATTGCACAGCTAGGCACATTGAACACTTCATTGGACTTGATGCCGTCTAGCACGTATATCATGTCTCCTTTTCTAGAGCCTCGGAACATCAATTCACCGTCATCTGCCATTCTAATTTCAGAGGACATTGTTGTTGCCAGTGTTTTTACATCAAATTTAACAGCGCTTCTTTTGATCTCGAGATCTGTAAGTTCTTTCACAGGGAGTTCCCCATGCACAAGTCGAATACCTGCTTTTAAATTGACGGTTTTTAAAGAGAGTGTTTTAGCTTCAAAGTCTATCTTACCAAGATTACAATATGCTTCAATCGGGACATCCAAGGCAATATTTCTCATGGTGTCTGTTTTGTAGATAATGGACATGTAGTATTTTCCTGATGGTACGGACGTTATTCTAAATCTTCCGTCTGGGTCAGAAAAAGCTTGGTAAATCGAACCATTATCATCGATGATCATTCTTGCTCGCAGCAAGGGTTCTTGGGTTTTTAGATTTATAACCGTACCGATAACTTCACCAGTAGCTCGTTGGCTAAATGTGATTCCTGCTACAAGCAGAATACTCACTAACATTAAATGTTTCATTTGCTTAAGTTTTCCTTAAGATGCGAAACACTTCGTAAATCCATAAATTAAATTGTAGCGCTGCTCGTTGGGATTTCTCTGTCCACCTTTTTGAACAATCCTTGTAAAACTTTACCTGGTCCTACCTCTACTACTTCTTTGCATCCGTCTGTCAACATGTTTTGCATTATTTGTGTCCATTTAACAGGACCTGTTAGCTGCGCCACAAGGTTTTCTTTGATGGTTTGGGGGTCTGTAATAGATTGTGCATTTACGTTCTGGTAAACAGCACAAATGGGAATGGAAAATTTCGTTTCTTCTATAGCTGCTGCTAATTCTTCACGGGCTGGTTCCATCAGTGGTGAGTGGAATGCTCCACCAACTTGTAATATCATGGCTCTTTTTGCGCCTGCATCAGTCAGCGCTGCACAAGCAGCTTCAACTGCTGGAAAGGCGCCAGAAATAACCAATTGTCCGGGACAATTATAATTAGCAGGGACTACTACGCCTTGAATAGTGCTACAAATATTTTCAACATCAGCATCCTCCAAACCAAGTATTGCCGCCATCGTGGAAGGTTCTTTCTCACACGCTTTTTGCATGGCAAGTGCTCTTTTTGAAACCAATCGGAGCCCATCTTCAAAAGTCAAGGTTTTATTGGCGACTAAAGCTGAAAATTCACCAAGAGAATGACCTGCCACCATTGCAGGTTGAAAATTATCACCGAGGCATGCTGCCAAAATAGTGGAATGTAAAAAAATTGCTGGTTGCGTAACTTTTGTTTCTTTAAGCTCTTCATCCGTTCCTTCAAACATGATGCGTTGGATATCAAAACCTAGAATTTCGTTCGCTTTCGCGAACATTTCTCTCGCTGTTACTGATTGATCGTATAAATCCTTTCCCATTCCGGAAAATTGTGCTCCTTGACCAGGAAAAACGTAAGCTTTCATGTAATAAATTTTGTCAAAATTAACAATTATGTTTATTCAAGCGTGTTAGAGCTGACCATCCGAGTGGTATTTGCCTTTTTTGAATACTCGTACTTTTTTGGAGATACCATCTTTATCATACTCGAATACCTTACCGTCGTACAGTTGGCCACCTCTAAATAGGCCATCTATCCAAATAGCCTCGTTCTCATTATATAATCGATTGTGACCCTCAGGATTAAATCTAATACCTTTGGTTCGCGGGTTTACAACTGTAGGAGGATAAATTATTTTGCTGATTGGTGGTGTTACTTGTACGTTGTATTTTTTCGGCACATATTTTTGTGCTTTTTGGATCTGACCATTTGAGGAAAAGGTTGTGATTTCTTTTATTGAACCATCACTAAAGTATCGTTTCAATGTTCCCATAGGCTTGCCGTCTTTCATGTTATATTCAAGTTCTACTTGCCCATTGGGATAAAAATATTGTACCAAACCCGACTCTTTTCCGGTGCTGTTGTAGGAACTTTTATAGGCTATTTTGCCATTTGGATGATACCTTATGAAAACGCCATTAAAAGTACTGTAACTAAAATTACCTTGTTCTTTTAACTTTCCATTTTCTTGATAGCGGCTATAGCTGCCGTAGGGTCTATTGTTTACATAGTTTCCTTGTAATTTTGGCGTTTTGCCATCTGGGTAGTATTTTATCCAATTCCCATCTTTGTAGCCATTGATATAGTTACCTTCCTCAATTTTTACATTGGATTTATAACCAGAAGCAGGTCGGTCTTTTCCAAAATACACCCAATGTCCTGTTCTTTTACCTTTAGGGTCTTTTTTATTTTGACCGAAAACAATAAATGGTAGAATTAAAATAATTATTAGAACATAGCGCATGCTACTAAATTAAAAAAAAGCATCAGTTTAACGTGATTATGTTGTGAATAAAACATAAAAATTTGCTTGAAAATTACATTATACGTGCCGAAAAATTAACTTAATTTTACCGTTGTATGTTGACACTAGATCCGAAATTATTACCTATCCCAAAACTCCATCAGTACTTGCTTGGGGCTATAGGTCCGAGACCTATTGCTTTTGCTTCTACGGTCAACGAAATGGGTGTTGCAAATTTAGCCCCGTTTAGTTTCTTCAATGTTTTTAGCGCCAACCCGCCGGTAATGATATTTTCTCCAGCGCGTTCTGGGAGAAGTAATACCACAAAAGACACATATAATAATGTAAAAATTATTCCAGAAGTAGTAATCAACGTAGTAAATTACGACATTGTACATCAGATGAGTTTGGCAAGTTCTCCTTATGCTCCCGGAGTGAGTGAATTCGAAAAGGCAGGATTTACACCAATTGCTTCGGAGTGTATTCGTCCTTTTCGTGTTGCAGAATCACCCGTTCAATTTGAGTGCAAAGTAAATCAAGTAATTGAATTAGGATCAGAGGGTGGAGCAGGTAATTTGATAATTTGTGAGGTGGTACGATTTCATATAGACGAAAGGGTGCTTTCCGAGGATGGAATGATTGATCAGCATAAGATTGATTTGGTATCTAGAATGGGAGGCAACTGGTATTGCAGGGCAGACAATGCAGCTATGTTTGAAATTAAAAAGCCAATAACCACGTGCGGTATAGGATTCGATCAGCTACCTCACGATATTAAGTATAGCAAAGTCCTGAGTGGAAATGATTTAGGATTTTTAGCTGGAATTGAAGAGTTTCCCAACGAAACAGATGTCAATGAATACAAATTGTTAGAGTTAAGTGAATTATTCTTATCTTTAGATAACCATCAAGAATTGGAATTAGCTTTACATAAGCGTGCTAAGGTACTGATTGAAGGACAAAATTTAGAGGAAGCATGGAAGTGTTTGCTCAGCTTTAATAACAGATAAATAACAACAAAAATTAATTAAAATGTTTAAAATTCAAGGAACCGTAAAGGTTATTAACCCAACACAAGTTATTTCAGATAGATTTTCTAAAAGAGAATTTGTTATTGAAACTCAAGACACATACCCTCAGCTTGTTCAATTTCAAGCCACACAGGATAAATGCGGTCTTTTGGACCAATTCCAAGTTGGGGAATTCGTAGATGTTTCTTTTAATTTACGTGGAAGAGAGTGGACAAGTCCTCAAGGGGAAGTGAAATATTTTAATACTGTTGAAGCTTGGAGAATTGAACGCGTAGGTCAAGGTACAGGGATTCCTGCGGGTGGACCTTCACCAATGTCTCTTGGCGCAGATCCAATTCCAGTGGCTCAATCAGAAAGCGCATTGGAAAGTGCAAACAACGAAAGTGACGATTTACCTTTCTAGTAGGTATATAAGGAATTGAAAATGGGTTGCATTAGAGGCCCATTTTTTTTGACATTATTCGCAATAGGAGCTGTAAAGATCCAGGTATTCAAAAATAATATCTTTGGCTTTATCCGAAAAGTCGTTTTCCAAAGAGGAATTACTTCTAATATTATCGCAAACGGTATAGAGAATACACCAATCTGAATCGAATAAGGACTGTGCAGTAATCAAGGCACTGATAATGTTAACGGAATAAGACAACGGGGCTTTGCTCTGCGCGATTTGAGCAATTATTTTTGCCTTGGAAACATCGTGGTAATTATCTAAAGCCAATATATAAGCATAGCATAAAAGATCATTTGCCTTTCCTTTGGAAACAAACTCTTCCTCAGAAGAACATTTATTTTTTTTCAAGATTGTCTTTAAAAAAATAGGAGCATTGGAATGTCCATTCATGTCCCAGGATAGAGCATTTATACAAGCCAATTTCAAGGCTATTGAGTTATTACTTGAAGAAAGATACTTCAATATTTTTCGATTTATCACCCCTTTTTGATCCTGCGCATATTGTACGATTTTCTCGTTCTTGTAAGCATCTGCAAAATATGTTGAGGTCAGTGGGGAATCCGCAAAAGCAAATTGGCAAACTAGGAAAAAAATAATTATTGAATAAGCTTTCATAACTCGATGTTTAGTACATAAACATAGCTAAAAATACTCCAACTACAATACTTATTAGTTTTAAGAGATTAAACTTATGATTCTCCGTAGTTTCAAAAATGATTGTTGTTGAAATATGCAGAAACATTCCCACTACTACCGCCAGTATCATATGTACGTCAATCCCAATCTCTTCTGGAGAAACATTCAAGCCCAAAAGCACACCAATCGGGGTCATGATACCGAATGAAAACAACACTAACCAATTTTTCCATGGCTTTAAGTTTGTATTTATCAAAAGAGTCATCAAGGCGACTGCTACAGGTATTTGGTGAAAGATTATTCCCCAAAATAACGTTTCGTGTTGGTGATGATCTCCCGATTCAATTCCTGCAAAATGATTCCCTAAAGGAATACCCTCAATAATTGAATGAATGGATAAGGACAAAAATAGCAACCAAGGTAATTGTTGTTTAGGGTGTATATGCACATGACCGTGTTCTATCCCGCCTGAAAAATATTCAAGTACCAATTGAATTAAAAATCCGAACAAAATATAAATACCCATACTATTATCTCCGTCGTGATATAAATCGGGTAACAAGTGCCGAAAAATAATCGCCAATAAAAAGCCGCCACTGAATGCAAGAAGTAGTTTTATCCAGTGATTTTTATTAGTTGCACTCAGATAAGTTACTAATCCCCCTCCCACGAGCACGGAAGCAATTAATGCAATCAATACTCCACTTAATTCCATGTGTTTTTTTCAGCTATTAAAATTAATCTATCCGAATATACCTCATCAAATGTATTGAGTTGATAATCTCCAAAGACATGTTGAATGGTGAATTTACCTTCAAAAAGTTGTTGAAAGTCCTCTAAAACGAGGTATTGAACCCGTTCCATGAAATGGTGGTTTTCTCCCTTGTCTATTACGTCAATGTATTTAAAAATATGTTGGCCATCACACTTTTTATTTATGGAAAAGTGAATTCCATCGTGAATTTTTTCTTCAAAAGCCACTAAGTTTTTTAACACTTTATGAGCATTCATGAAGTCTATCACGAACAATCCCTTTTCATCTAACATTTTATGTACGGCATCGACTACTTTTTTATTTTCATTAGAATTATCAAAGTAACCGAAACTGGTAAACAAATTAAAAACAGCATCAAATTGCTTATTTTCCATAGTTTCTCGCATGTCGTGTACCTCAAAAGATAATTTATCTTCCTCATTTTGCTTTGCCAAGGAAATACTGTTTTTTGATAAATCAACACCTAAGACGTCGAATCCGGCCTGATGTAACATAACTGAATGCCTACCTTTTCCACAAGCTAAATCGAGAACGCTTGAATTTTTGGGCAGATTCAACTTGTTTATCAAATGTTTAATGAAAGTCGCTGCCTCTTCATCATTTCTATGGCGATATAATAAGTGGTAATACGAAGTATCGAACCATGTTGAAAACCATTCTTTTTCTGCCATTGAGCAAAAGTAGTTAAAAGCAACTTAATTGCAATAGCTCTAGCCATTAGTTTACTCAGCTAATATTAGTAAATTAGGCAAGTGAAATCAGTAGGAATTACAGGAGGAATTGGTTCGGGGAAAAGTTATATTGCACGGATCATTGAAAAGATGGGTTATCCTATTTACTATGCCGATATTGAGGCAAAAAAGTTAATGAATAAGCACCCCTTGATACAAAAGTCTTTAATCGATCTCTTCGGTTCGGATATATATTTCAAGGGGGAACTCAATAAAGATAAGCTGGCGGGGCATATTTTTCAGGATGAAAACGCTAGGTTACTCGTCAATCAGTTGGTTCATCCCCTCGTTAGGGAGGCTTTTTCAATTTGGTCTTCCAAGCAAAATTCGTCACTGGTTTTTAATGAAGCAGCGATTCTTTATGAAACGGGAACATATAAACAATACCATGAAATAATTCTAGTAACTGCTCCATTACACGAACGAATATCTCGTGTGATAAAAAGAGATAAGGTTTCAAAAGAACAGGTACAGGATAGAATAGACGCACAGTGGAGCGATGACAGAAAGTTAGGCTTAGGGCCTTTCGAAATAATAAATGACGGTAAACAACCTTTGTTGATTCAAATTGAAGAGGTAATACAACAACTACTTAGGGAGTAGTTTATTAGTGTAAACCCAGAGAATTCCTACTCCCATCAAAACACCTACGCTATTCGCTATCCCATCATAAAGGGAAGGAACTCTTCCTGGCACAAAGCCTTGTAAAAATTCGAGTAGTACACCGTAGCTAATTATCACAAAAATTCTCCTCCACGTATCTTGAAAATCACCTTTCCAATATCCGAAGGAAACCATGAGAACCAAATAGGCTATACAGTGAGAAAGTTTATCAGAATCACCAAGTTCCACCTCTTCAGGAGGAAGTAAACTAAGCACACCAATTGAAATAAGTATGGTTAAAAATATAAAACATCTAAGATTTTTAGTCAGTTTCATACCCTTTTGTCTTTTCTTTCTTTTCCGCAGAAACCCCTTCCCTCATCCAAATAGGCATAGGCGCATTTTTTAAGTAGTGGTCAAAAAATTGCCGCATGCGAATACTCAAATCGTATTTATTTGCAAGTCGTGTTAAATTGTGATCTTCCCCGTTGTAATTCAATAACCAACAAGGTTTTTGAAGTCTACGCATTCCGTTATACAATTCAATCCCCTGGTACCACGGTACAGCACCGTCTTCGTCATTATGCATGATAAGTAAAGGAGTATAGACATTCGGTAAATGAAACAGAGGCGAATTTTCGTTGTATAATTCAGGAGCCTCCCAAATAGTTTTTCCAATTCTACTCTGCTGCGATTCATATTGAAATTGTCTGTTCAATCCAGAGCCCCATCGAATGCCACCATAGGCGGAAAACATATTGGATACAGGTGCTCCCGCCATAGCTGCAGCATAGCGTTTAGTCATGGTAATCAATTGTGCTGTTTGATATCCTCCCCAACTTTGCCCTTGTAATCCAATTTTTAACGAATCTATCGGGAAATTTCTCATGACAAATTCTGTTCCGCTAACTATGCAGTTATATGCCGATTTTGCAGGACGACCAGGATGCGTATACCGTATATCTGGGATCAGCACAAAATAGCCCGCAGAAGCATATTCTATAGGATTTATAGTGCTTGCAGAAGGTCTAGGGGAATTGTAGTTGTGTAGATTATCGGAGTTTAATTCATAAAAATAGACGAGTAAGGGATATTTTTTAGTCGAGTCTATATTTTCCGGAGAATATAATAAACCTTCTAGTGGTAATTTGTCGAAAGCCTTCCATTTTACTAACTCAACTTTTGCCCAGTTAAAATTGGATTGTTGCTGGTTCGTAGTTGAAATGATTTTTTCATTTTTGAAGTCCTTGTCTAAAATTCGAACTTCCGGGTATTCAGATACAGTCATGGTGCGTATCATATGTAATTTTCCATTTGAGGAACGATCTATTCCAAAAAACTTGAAATCTCCTTCTTTTTTTAGGTAAAGTCCAAAATCATTATTTTCATACAAGGAATATATACTTGCACGTTTTGTTAATTCATCGAATCCGTTGATATATGAATCTCTCAAGTCGATATATACAGAATCTGTGATCCATTTTAGTAAAGAAAATCGAATCTTTTTCTTTTCTCCTTTTCGTTCAGTTAAGGAGAGAAGCTTTTTTCTCTCTATATCATAACCCCAAATATCATATTTAGATTGAAAGAAGTAAGTCAACTCGTTCTTATCATACCCATATATATCCATCGGCCCTGCTAACATCGGCTGTCCGTTAATATCTTCGGTCCAATTAACATCTGTCAAATTACACGTCATACAGATTTCCTGATCCTTATCTATATCTTTAAGCATATGTTGCTTTTTCTCAGCATCGAAATAAGCGAAATATCTACCTTTTGGAGATAGACCATTATGGTAAGCCACGGCGCGTTTTACCAGTGTGGTTTTACCGGTCTTTAAAGAAACTGCATAAATATCTTCTAATGCGGGACTTTTCCATTGGGCGCTCAGGGCATATGCTTGATTGCATGTTGCCAATATTCTGTTTCCCTTTATCTGCGTCTGCTCTTCGATATTAAGGGTGTCATTTGACAGAGGGAAGAGTGTTTTATCATCAGCATTAAAGACATACAATTTAGTCCGGGGACCATCTGAATATAATTTAATAAGCTGCTGAGGTTGAATGTATTTGTCGTTGTAGTGCCATATGTCAACATAGGATTTTTCATTTTCTAATAAGGTGTCTTTGTTGTTTGTGACTCTTTCAGAAACGCCGAAATATAGTAAATCAGTATTTTCAATGAAAGATAGGTCTCTTGACTCTGTCACTCCCATGGTGGTATCAAAATCATAAGTCAGCGTATCGCCAATTACCCACATTTCTTCTTCGCCTATGTCGAAAACGTGAAGTTCATATTGTTTTTGTTCGTTGGAATCTTTTGAAGCGAGGAAAGCCATTTTTTCTCCCGAAGAGTTCCAAACAGGAAGTTTAAGAGCGGTATTTCCCTTTGACTCAAAAATCAGCGTTGGTTCTGATTCTACAGTCATTATTTGTAAACTAAATGAATCTGCACTCTCGTTGACATGCTGTATTAGGGATACAAATTTCCCTGTTTTTTCAAATTCAAAATCTGTTACGTTTTCTATCCTGAAATTAAACTCTGGAGTCCAAACTATTAGAGGATACCCATCTGAATCCACCGGTTTTTCTTTCTTTTTTTCTCGTTTAAACCATTTCTTTTTTTTCTTATCTGGTTTAACGACCTCTTTTTCTTTGGTAAAACCGATCACGGATCCTTCACTTGCCATATGAACGGCTTTCAGCTGAGATATTATCGTTATGGAGTCCAAGTTTGAGCTAAGAATAAATAAAGAATCTTTTGGCCATTTTTTCTTTTCGATTTCATGGAGTTCACAATTTCTAAGCGTGTCGTATCCGGGAGTTATTGTTAAGGCAATAAAAGTTTCATTTTTAGCAATGAAGGCATTTTCTCCTCTAGCAAATGAATCTAAAACCATTGATTTCGTATCGAATAGAAATAAGTAGCCATCACCTTTTAAAGGATTACGTTCATAAGTGATATATTTTCCAGTAGATGATAATTGAACTTGTTCTGTTCTGTTCCAATTCTTGTAGGCTGTGTGATCAATGGATTTCTTCTGAGCGAGAGAGTTGAATGCTATACACCCGAAAAATAATATGGATAGGCAGTTATTTTGCATGGTTAAGTTGTTTGAGTGTCATTTTTTAAAGAGCTTAAATATACACCAACAAAAATAATAAGCATATATCCTACTTTTTCGATGGTGATACTATCGCGGTAATCATCAGACCATTCTAATGCAGCAAACAGAAAGGTGAAAGCCATAACTAAGATAGGCTGGGTATATATGTAGGCACTTGAAACGGATGGGGAAAGGTACTTCAACCCATACATTGTCAATAAGTATGTCAAAAAGGTCACCCCTACCACAACATATGCAATTTTCAACCATATGACTGCTGGTATTTCAAGGTTTGTCTGCAGAAGGTCTTGTATCGTTGGTGGAAATGCCAAAACAAATAGTAATCCAAACGAAAATACCCACGTAATTACTGTTAAAGGATTATAACGTTGCATAAGTGGTTTAGCTATCACAAGGTATATGGCGTAACTCATTGCATTGATAAACAATAATATATCTCCAATCCACGAATCAGTGGACCCTGATGACCCTCGCCAAGTCAATAAAATAGCACCAACGGCACCAAGTAAAATCCCCACTGAATTTAATAAGGAAGGTTTATCTTTAAGCAAAAGGAAAGAAAGTAACAGCACCATTATTGGATTTACTGCCATAATGATTCCCGAATTTATGGAAGAAGATAAATTCAAACCATGAAAGAAGCAAAGTTGGTTGATTGCCACGCCGAAAAGGCCACATAATATTAATCTACCAAAATCTTTGACTTGAATTTTTTCTCTTCGATTAATCAGCATTAACAACCAAAACAATAAGGCAGCTCCAAGAACTCGCATTAAAATAAAAACATTTGGACTGAGGTAGTTAGGCATAACGCCCTTTGCAAGGACATGACTAGCACCGTATAAAATATTTACAAAGAGCAAGGAAAGATGTGCTTTACTATCTTTCATGTTATCTGAAGAGTCGCCATTTGGATTTTAGCGATGTTCTGCGAAAATCATCAAGTTTTTCCGTAATTCCGGCGCCTTGCAATTTATTGAAGAATTTTACTGTTCCTTTACCTTGTTTGTAGTCCATTTCATCACTAAAAATTGGAATTACGGCTAAAAATCCAATTTCTTTATCTTTCAATGGAATAGGTGCTAAATCTATTTGAAGGGAGATAGGGTGGGAGAGGATAAAATGATTTTGTAGCATGGACTCGGAAAGGGATTTCATCTCTTTCCCGCAAGGCATTGTATGCCCATTTCCAAACCATGTATTCGTTGAGATAACATATTTTTTTAATCGCACCAGCCAATGGTAAACCCAGTTGAATTTTGGATTATCCAAATTTTCAACTTCCCAATAGCTCGGCAACATGAAGTAGAGCTCTTTATGTGCTTCATCCTTGTGCTTTTCGTGAACATTCATCGGGAAATCAGCAAGTCCGTTAGTCATTACGATTGTGGTGAGTGGAATTTCTTTAGACTTGAATAAGAGCAATTCTTCTCCTTCAAAGAGAATAATACGTGGTTCCCCTAATCGCTCACACAAAATTTCTTTGAACTCTTTCATGGCGTAAAGGTACGTTTTTAGGACATAATTTCCGGTCTGTACAGATGCAAGATCGTGCCGTTATGTCTCGAAATTTCAGCGGAATTTTTGCAGTCAAATGTTATAGCAAGATAACTGGCTGTTTTTAACAAGATGTTTTCACCTATGAGGCTTGTTGCCAGTTCTGATAGTCCTTCGTTGTGACCAAGGAGAAAAAGGTCATTGCTTGTACTTAACTTATTGATATATTGAAGTAATTCTTGAGAACTTGCTAAATATAGCTCCTTACAAAAGTGAAGGGTATATTCAGGAAAAATAGTTTTTGCGGTCTCCTGGGTTCGGTTTGCCGCGCTGACATGAATCTCTACGTTCTTCGTAATAGTGTTTGCGAGTGCTAATTTTAAATTTTCCGCTTGTAGAATTCCTTTTGATGCGAGGGGTCTATCGTAATCTTTTCCGGTAACTGCGAATTTTTCTGTTTTCGCGTGACGCAATAAGTGTAGTATCACAGCACTTTATTTTTCAATAAAAACCTTCCTAATTTATGAAAATAGGGTAAATGTAAATGGTCTTGTAATATCATTAAGTGTTCTATACGGTGACAGTCTGTTCCGACGAAATCAAATGCTGACGCATCTATTAATCTTTCCGCTTGTTTGCGGATGTCAGGGCCGTAGTGTCCAGTTAAGGAGTTTAGATTGATTTGTATATTGATTCCTTTCGTTCGCCACTCTTCCGCTTTTTCAACGCTTCCAAGGTAGTATATGTAGCGTTCGAAATGAGCAATTACAGGACGGTATTCATTTGTTTGAAGTTCAAAGAATAACTGATCTAAAAATTGTGGTGGTGAATGAAAAGCAAATTCAATCAAAACATAATTGTCTCCAAATGTTAAGAGTTCCTTGTTTTTAATTTTTGGTATTAACGTTTCATCGAAATAATATTCTGCAGCGGCCTCTATTTCTATGTCGAGACCAATTCTTGATATTTCTTCCCTTACAGCGTTTAATCCGTTTAAAATTATTTCAGGGGTATTCGGGAAGCCATCTGACATTATATGCGGGGTGGTGATCACTTTCTTATAACCCAATTCTTTGAATTTTGTCAACATGGCAATGGTATGATCCATTGATTGAGAACCGTCATCTATCCCCGGGATTAGGTGGCTGTGGATGTCAATGGCGATACTCCCCAAATTGAATGGAGGTAAAGTTTCTTTTTTTTTGAAAAAATCTAAAATTCCCATTATCGGCCTCCGTACATAATTTCATAATATTCTTTGTATGAACCACTTGTGACTTTGTCAACCCACTCTTGATTAGATAAGAACCAGTCAACTGTTTTAGAAAGTCCCTCTTCAAAGGTAATAGAAGGTTTCCATCCAAGTTCATTTTCAAGTTTACTAGCATCTATAGCGTATCGTTTGTCATGACCGGCTCTGTCGGTTACATACGTGATTAAAGAGGCAGATTCACCGTTATTCCTACCAAGTTTTTCATCCATTAGCTGACAGAGATAATTGACTAATTCGATATTTGTCCATTCATTTAATCCACCTACATTATAGGATTCCCCAATTCTTCCGTGGTGAAAGATTGTTTCAATCGCGCTCGCGTGATCTTCCACCCACAACCAATCTCGAATATTATCACCTTTCCCATAAATTGGCAGCGGCTTTTTATGTTGGATGTTGTGAATCATGAGCGGAATTAACTTCTCAGGAAAATGATGACTACCGTAGTTATTAGAGCAATTCGACATTTTAACAGGAAGATTATAGGTATGGTAAAACGCCATAACAAAATGATCTGAAGATGCCTTAGAGGCGGAATATGGACTTCTTGGATCGTATGATGTTTTTTCAGTAAATAGTCCGGTATGGCCGAGACTCCCATATACTTCATCCGTGGAAACGTGGTGAAATACATGGTCTCCACTTTTCCAATTGTCTTTTGCTGTTTGCAACAGATTTACCGAGCCTACTACATTGGTCATAACAAATTCCATTGGGCCTTCGATAGATCTGTCCACATGTGACTCAGCAGCTAAGTGGATGACATCCGTGATATGGTATTTCTGAAAAACTTCCTTTACTGCTTGAAGATTTACAATATCAATTTTCTCGAAGCGATAATTTTTAAGTTTCTGAACGTCCGTAAGATTTGCTAAATTTCCGGCATAGGTTAATTTATCTGCGTTGACGATCAGGTAATTTGGGTAATTTTTTAGCAGACGTCGTACAACATGTGAGCCAATAAAGCCTGCACCACCTGTCACTAAAATTCTACGATCAAAATTATCCATTATAAACTCCAGTATTCAATTCCTTTAATACTTCCTCTATAAATACCTTTTACATCTACGATAAGACCAGTTTCATTTTTCAAAATTCCTTTAAAGTAGAATTCATTCAGCCCAAGGTATTCTTTATGATTCACAGCAACAATAATGGCGTCATAATTATCGTCACATTGTGTTTTCAATTCAACACCATATTCGTGCATCATTTCGTTGCAATCAGCGTGAGGGTCAATAATATGAACATTCACATCATAGGTTTTCAACTCGTTAACAATGTCGATAACTTTCGAGTTTCGGATATCGCTAACATCTTCTTTGAAGGTGGCCCCCATGATTAATACTTTGGTATCTTGTATGTGTTTGCCTTGTTTAATCATTTTTTTAGCCGTCTGTTCTGCGATATATGCACCCATAGAATCGTTGATATTACGACCACTCATGATAACCTGCGCGTGATAACCGGCTTGCTTCGCTTTGTGTGTTAGGTAATATGGATCTACACCAATGCAGTGCCCACCAACTAGCCCAGGTGTGAATTTCAGGAAGTTCCATTTCGTTCCTGCCGCCTCTAACACATCAAAGGTATTTATTTTCAATTTATTGAAAATAACAGACAATTCGTTGATCAGGGCAATATTCAAATCTCGCTGTGTATTTTCGATGATTTTTGCTGCCTCAGCTACTTTTATAGTAGGTGCTCTATGCACTCCCGCTTGGACAACTAGTTCGTATGTTTTGGCAATTTCGTTGAGTGATTCTTCACAACATCCTGAAGCTACCTTCACCACATTCTGTAAGGTATGTTCCTTATCTCCGGGGTTTATTCGCTCTGGGGAATAACCGACTTTAAAATCTTTCTTGAATTTAAGTCCTGACATTTCTTCCAAAATAGGAATACAATCTTCCTCCGTACATCCAGGGTAAACGGTAGATTCAAAGACTACATAATCTCCTGTCTTAAGAACCTTTCCCACTGTCTTACTAGCTCCCAGAAGTGGTTTCAAATCTGGTAGGTTAGCTTCGTCGATTGGCGTTGGTACAGCAACGATAAAGAAATTTACATCTTTTAAATCCTCAATATTTGCGCTAAAATGAATGTCGCATCCATCAAAAGCTGAGGCTTCTAGTTCGTTACTTGGATCAATTTGTTTTTTCATCAAATCCACACGTTGTTGATTAATATCAAAACCAATAACTTTTATTTTCTTTGCGAATTCGAGCGCTATTGGTAGTCCCACATATCCAAGACCTATAACACCTAACTTAGCTTCGTGATCGACAAGGCGATCGTAGATCAGTTTACTCATTTGTTTCTTATCTTATATATTCGTTCAATTATTTCGACAACTTTCAATCCTTCCAGCGCATTTGTAGTCGGTGAAGTTCTACCTTTCAGGGTATCTATCACATTCGAAATGACATAATTATGGTTTGCAGCGGAACCTTTGTATTGTCCGTAGTCGTTAGCTGGGTTTGAGGGCTTAAGTACTGGCATTTCGTAATCTTTAATGTTACATACCTCTACCTCGTTCATGTATTGGCCACCAATTTTTACACTACCGTTTTCCCCGATAATGGTAATAGAGGACTCTAAATTTTGGTCTGCTACTGAGGTGGAATAATTTATACTTCCCATACCCCCATTGATAAAATCAAAATTTACAAACCCGGAATCTTCGAATGCTGTAATATTTTGGTGATTGAAATCTGCAAATTTCCCTTGTATATTGTCTATATCGCCGAAGAGCCAGTACATTATATCTATAAAATGAGAGAATTGTGTGAATAGCGTTCCTCCGTCCAAATCCTCTGTCCCTTTCCACCCTCCTGGTTTATAATAGCGTTGATCCCTGTTCCAATAGCAATTGAGTTGAACCATGTAAATCTTACCAAGAATACCTTCTGAAACAAGGGATTTTATCCATTCTGAAGGGGGAGAATACCTGTTTTGCATAACACAAAAGACCTGGCGAGATACCTGCAGAGACTTAAAAATGATTTCTTCGCAACTGTTTTTTGTGAGTCCCATGGGTTTCTCACAAACGACGTGTTTTTTTGCTTCCAATGCTTTTAGAGACTGCTCCGCATGTAATCCATTTGGAGTACAAATATTTACAACGTCAAAATTCAATCCGCTATGAAGTAATTCCTCTATACTTTTGAAAAAAGGGACATCAAAATCTTGTGCATTGCATTCCTCTTTGCTGCGAATATCTACCATTGCCACTAATTCACCCTCAGCATCTCTGCGAATCATTTCCGCATGCCTTTTTCCTATATGACCGGCACCAACAACGGCAAATTTTATTTTTGTATCGTTTGTCATCCAATTTTACTTACTCGATTATTTTCTAGTTGATATTTTTCTTGGCTTTCCGAACAGATGGCAATTCCTTCTGCATTAAAATCCAGCCGGTGTCCAAATTCACTCATCCAACCAATTTGTCTAGCCGGGTTTCCAACAACCAAGGCATAGTCTGGTATATGTTTTGTAACAACGGCACCAGCGCCTATAAATGCGTATTCGCCAATGTCATGCCCGCAAACGATCGTGGCATTTGCACCGATGCTCGCTCCTTTTTTTACGGTGGTTTTACTGTACTGACCTCTTCGATTTACGCCACTCCTTGGATTTACGACGTTTGTAAAAACCATTGACGGACCAAGAAATACGTCATCTTCACAAATTACACCAGTATAAATCGACACATTATTTTGCACTTTCACGTTGTTACCTAATATTACTTCGCTAGATACGACAACATTTTGTCCAATGTTACAATTTTCTCCCAAGGTACAATTGGGCATAATGTGTGAGAAATGCCAAATCTTAGTGCCTTTGCCTATTTGGCAGCCATCATCAATTATCGCAGTATCGTGGGCGAAATATGTCATTTTATAATATATTTATCGAAATTGTAGTGATCCGTTTCCATAAGTTCCTCTTTACTTAGTGTCTTGAAAAAAGCATAAGTTCTTTTCAATCCTTCCGCTCGGTCAATTTTAGGTTCCCAATTCAGTAGTGTCTGAGCTTTGGTGATGTCTGGTCTTCGTTGTTTGGGATCATCAGTAGGCAATTCTCTGTATACTACTTTTTGATTAGTACCTGTTAACTTGATTATTTCTTCAGCAAATTCGCTTATAGTAATTTCGGAGGGATTTCCAATGTTAACGGGATACACGTAGTCACTATGCAAGAGCCTTACGATTCCTTCTACGAGATCATCAACATAACAGAATGATCGGGTTTGGCTACCGTCTCCAAAAATGGTAAGGTCTTCCCCTCTCAGTGCTTGCCCGATAAATGCGGGTAATACTCTACCATCATTAAGGCGCATTCTGGGACCGTAAGTATTGAAAATACGAATAATTCGGGTTTCAACACCGTGGAAATTGTGGTAAGCCATCGTGATAGCCTCTTGAAATCTTTTCGCCTCATCGTAAACGCCTCTTGGCCCTACAGGATTTACATTTCCCCAATATTCTTCTGTTTGTGGGTGAACAGTTGGGTCACCATACACCTCTGATGTTGAAGCGATGAGAACCCTTGCTCCTTTTGCCTTAGCTAAACCCAAGCAGTTGTGTACTCCTAGCGAGCCTACTTTTAGGGTTTGAATGGGAATTTTTAGGTAATCGATAGGACTTGCAGGAGAGGCAAAATGCAATATATAATCCAAATTACCGGGAACATGAATAAACTTAGATACATCGTGGTGGTAGAATTCGAAATGTTCCAACCCGAACAAATGCTCTATATTCTTCAGTCTACCTGTAATTAAATTATCCATTCCTATTACATGATAGCCATCTTTGATGAACCTATCACAAAGATGTGAACCTAAAAATCCGGCTGCTCCCGTTACAAGTATTCTTTTCATGTTTGTTGGATTAAATTTCGACCAATACTCGCATAGTAAAAACCATGGTTAGTCATTTCCTCCATATCATATAAATTCCGTCCGTCAAAAATTACTTGATCTTTCATTAATTTCTTCATTCTATCGAAATCCGGATTTCTGAATATCCCCCATTCTGTGCATATAAGAAGTGCATCAGCTCCTTCTAACACATCATATTCGTTTGAAGAAAACTCTATTTTTTTACCGATAATTCTTTCCACATTTGGCATGGCTTCTGGGTCGTATGCTTTTACCTTGGCACCGGCTTTCACTAATTCTTCAATCATATATAAGGCAGGGGCTTCACGAATATCGTCAGTATCGGGCTTAAACGCCAATCCCCAAATCGCTATGGTTTTTCCCATAAGATTTCCTCTAAAAAAGTTTTGAATTTTTGGAAACAAGACAGTCTTTTGTTTCTCGTTGACTCTCATAACTGCGTCCAAAATTTCAAAATCAAAATGATTTTCCTTACCTGATTTTACTAAGGCTTGGACATCTTTTGGAAAACACGAACCACCATAACCGATACCGGGGAAAAGAAAACGCTTGCCTATGCGAGAATCTGAACCAATGCCTATTCGTACTTTGTCAACATCAGCACCCACAAGTTCGCAGAAGTTTGCTACCTCGTTCATAAAGGTGATTTTTGTTGCTAAAAATGAATTTGCCGCATATTTTGTCAGTTCAGCAGATTTCTCGTCCATAAAATAGATAGGGTTACCCTGTCTCACAAAAGGTTTGTAAAGTGTTTCCATCACTTTTTTTGCGCGTTCGTCCGATGCACCAATTACTACGCGATCGGGCTTCATGAAATCACTCACAGCAAAACCTTCTCTTAAAAATTCTGGATTGGAAACTACAGCAAAGTCTACTGTGGCATTTTTGGCAATCGCTTGGCGAACTTTTTCAGCAGTTCCAACAGGAACGGTGCTTTTGTCTACAATAACTTTATATTCCTTTATTATTTTTCCTAATTGCTCAGCAACCCCCAGGATATAAGATAAATCAGCACTTCCGTCTTCTCCAGGAGGTGTTGGTAATGCCAAGAAAATTATTTCAGCATCAGCAATTCCTTCTTCCAAAGAGTTAGTAAATGAAAGTCTATTGGCTTTTATATTGCGATGAAAAAGTGTTTCAAGTTCTGGTTCGTAGATTGGAACCACACCGTTTCTTAATTTCTCTACCTTTTGAGTATCTATATCGATACAAACCACTTGGTTCCCAGTTTCTGCAAAACAAGTGCCTGTTACAAGACCAACATACCCACTCCCTACAACAGCAATTTTATTCATACTTATTTTCCTATAAATTCTTCAACTATTTTGGTAATATACTCCAATTGTTCTTTCTGCATTTCTGTATGAATTGGAAGTGATATAACCCGCTGCGTCAGTGAGTCTGTTACAGGCAAATGCAAATCTCCCGCACCAAACGAAGCAAACATTTTTTGTCTATGTGCAGGAATTGGATAATAGATCATACTTGGAACATCTCTTGACGCCAAATATTCATTCAGTCCATCTCTGTTTGGACCATCTAAAATTAACGTGTACTGGTGAAATACATGCTTTGAGTCGTCTGAACGAAACGGGATTTGAATCCCTTTCATAGGTCCAAAAAAAGCATCGTAATAGGCCGCAACGTCTCTTCTTGCATCAATATAATTTTCTAGCTGTCGCAATTTAATACGCAAAACGGCGGCTTGTACACTGTCTAATCTGGAATTACATCCAACTATATCATGGTAGTATTTTTGGCTTTGCCCGTGATTGGCAATCATTTTAATTTTTAACGCTAACTCGTCATTATTTGTAAAGATGGCACCACCATCTCCGTAGCAACCCAAATTTTTGGAAGGAAAAAAAGAGGTGCAACCGATATGACCAATTGTTCCAGTTTTCACAACTGTCCCGTCTGTTAAGTGATAATTTGAGCCTATGGCTTGTGCATTATCTTCTACAACAAATAAGTTATGTCTTTTTGCTATTTCCATTATTGCGTTCATGTTCGCGGCTTGACCATACAAATGTACTGGGACAATAGCTTTTGTTTTAGGGGTGATGGCTTGTTCTATCTCATTTTCGTCGATACAAAAAGTGTCTTTATTGACCTCTACAAAAACAGGCTTCAAGCCTAAAAGCGCAATAACCTCTGTTGTTGCTATGTAAGTGAAGGAAGGTGTAATAACCTCATCTCCTGGTTTTAAATCAAGGGCCATCATCGCAATTTGCAAAGCATCGGTGCCATTTGCACAAGGGATAACATGCTTTACTTGAAGGTAGAGTTCAAGATCCTCTTTGAATCCTGTAACTTCTGGGCCGTTGATAAAATGTGCATTTTGAATCACATTTGATATGGCGTCGTCGATGGCTGGTTTTATCTTTTCGTATTGACTAACCAAATCCACCATCTGGATTTTTTTCATGCACTTGCAATTAGGAAGCGAAGTTAGGAAATATAAAAACGCCTGCATAATTTTTGTTCGCTATTTACCTATGAATCTATGTAAAATTTACTGCCTTAACTTTATGTAAATTCTTTGATTTACTTTTGTCATTATGAATTGGCTAATTAGTTTTTTATTCACTAGTTGCATTTTAGGTATTTTCTCGCAAGAATCGAAACAAAGTTATGAGCGTTTGTTTGACGTTCATTACGGAATTAATCTACCGGGAGGAGATTTAGCAAAACGCTATGGTTTTTTAAATCATGTAGGCGGAGGATTGGTTATCCGTTCGCCGAAAAATTTCATTTTTGGCTTAGAGTCATCATTTATTTTTGGAAATCAATTTAAATCAGAGTTTGACTCTGTATTTTACCATTTAACAGATGCACAAGGCAATATTACCGATATCAATGGGGACATTGCTATTGTTACGACCTACGCAAGAGGATTTTATGCGAATGCTACTTTTGGAAAGTTGATTCCTCTCTCAGAAAGTAAAAAAGCCTCACATCTTCAACTTCAATTTGGAGCGGGTTATTTACAGCATCGATTTAGGATAGAAACAAACAGACAAGTTGTTCCTCAAATAGAAACTGATTACCGTAAGGGCTATGACAGGTACACGACAGGAATAAACACAAGTCAGTTTGTGGGATATGCATTTATTCCAGAGGAAGGATTTTATCAGTTTTATGCTGGATTTTATGCCCATCAGGGATACACCTACAACCGAAGAAATGTCAATTTTGATCAGCCAAATGTTCCCGTATCCACAGAGCTGCGTCTAGATTTGCAATTTGGAATAAGATTGGGTTGGTATATTCCATTCTACAAAGCCGAACCGCATGATTATTATTTTGAATAATCATGATATACACACTATTTCTTTGGTTTTATCAGGTGGTAATTATTCTTGCTGCAAAATTTGGAAATATAAAGGCACAAAAGTGGTTGAAAGGAAGAAGCCAATGGAGAAAACAGCTGCCTAATCTACCAAAAAATGCAACACTTTTTCATTGTGCCTCATTGGGTGAATTTGACCAAGCTGTTCCTGTAATTCAAGCTTGGAAGCAAAATTTTCCCGAGGATCTTGTCGTGATAAGTTTCTATTCTCCTTCTGGTATGGAACATTATCATAAACGAGGAGTAAAAATTGATGCTGCATGTTATTTGCCATTAGATACAGAGCGAAATATGGAAGAATTTATTTCCATTCTTGCACCACAACGTATTTTTTTAGTTAAATATGAATTTTGGCCAAATCTCATTCGTCAAGCCAAAGCCAAAGAGATCCCTATATTTTCAATTTCGACTTTATTGCGTTCAAATCAACTTTATTTCAAGTGGTACGGGGTCTTTTTTCGAAATGAAATGAAAAAAATTACACATTTCTTTGCTCAGAATCAAGCTACTGAAGAGCTCTTGAAGTCTATTTCTTGTTCACAAGTTTCTGTTGTCGGTGATACGCGTTATGATACAGTTCTCGCCAGAAAGAGAAAGAACATTGGCGATAAAAAAATTGAGGATTTTATGCTGAATAGGCAGGCTATTATTTTAGGAAGTTCCTGGGAGAGAGAAGAAGAAATATTATCACAAGCCATTCATAAATTAGAAAAGGAGACATTCATTATTGCACCCCACGAAGTAACAGCTTCAACTATTAAAAGATTAAAAAAGCTCTTCCCTCACGCAGTATGTTACACCGATAACGAAATAGATACGTCAAAAAATATTCTAATTCTCGACACCATAGGCCAGTTAGCAAATGCCTATGCACATGGATGGGTGGCATTTATTGGGGGTGGGTTTCATGGTAGCTTACACAACATTTTAGAACCCGCGGTATATGGCTTACCTGTATGCTTCGGCCCTAAACACGCCAAATTTCCGGAAGCCACTGTGTTTCTGAAAAATAGATTTTCCAGGGAAATTCAAACGGCAGAAGATTTAATTGATTTCATCAACGAAATGAAAAACGAACGGCAGAAAAAGAGAGAGAATATAGAGTCTTTTATTCAAGGAGAACAAGGTGCTGCCGAGAAAATCCTGAAGTATTTTAGCTAGTAGGCTCGTTCGTTTCGGTTTTCTTTCCAGTTGATAAACGCTTTATTCACGACCTTATTCCCCCCAGGCGTCGGATAATCACCTGTGAAGTACCAATCACCCAAATTGTTGGGACACGCTTTATGTAAATTACTAACTGTTTGAAAGATTATCTCAACTTCTGCATGTATACCTTTGGGTGTCAACATAATTGCGATTTGTTTGGAGAGTTCCTCATTAGTAAATGGCGTATAAATTTCTTTTACTACATTTCGTACTCTGTCTTTAGGTAGGTGCTCCTGTTCTTTACATTTTTGATATACTTCTTCGATAACGCCAGCTCTGTTTGTTGATTTCAACAGAGAAATGGCTGCGTCAAAAGCTATAAAGTCTCCCATCTTTGCCATATCAATACCATAGCAATCAGGAAATCGAATTTGAGGTGCAGAGGAAACCACAAGGATTTTTTTTGGGTTTAACCTATCAAGAATGCGCAAAATACTTTGCTTTAGTGTAGTCCCTCGTACAATACTGTCGTCTATAACAATCAGGTTGTCTGTGTGCGGACGAACACTGCCATAGGTGATGTCGTATACGTGCGCCACGAGGTCGTCGCGAGAGTCGTCTTGGGTGATGAAAGTTCTTAATTTGGCGTCTTTTATTGCAATTTTCTCTGTACGGGCTCTCTGTTGAATAATCGCAGCAATTTTCTCGTGATCGTCGGTATTTCCGAGAGCGATTATTTCCGATATTTTCTGCTTGTTCAGGTGTTCCTCCAACCCTTTTAGTAAACCATAAAAGGATACTTCCGCTGTATTCGGTATAAATGAAAACACCGAATTATCAAAATCATAATTGATGGCCTTTAGTACTTGAGGAACAATTAGCCTACCAAGAGATTTTCGTTCTTTATAAATATCGGCATCTGAACCTCTTGAAAAATAGATACGCTCGAAAGAACATTTTTTTATTTCACGTGGGGCATTAATAAGCGCCTCAGAAACTTGCCCTTTCTTGGGTATAATAAGTGCATGACCTGGTTGAAGCTCTTTGATATCTTCGACCTTTAAGTTAAATGCAGTCTGAATCGCAGGTCTTTCGGAGGCAACCACGCAGATCTCGTCGTCTTCGTACCAAAAGGCAGGCCTTATACCTGAAGGGTCGCGCAGCACGAAGGCGTCTCCATGCCCAAGAAGTCCTGCCATAGCGTAACCTCCGTCCCAATCTTCCGAGGCCTTTTTTAAGATTTTACGTAAGTCTAATTCCTGGGAAATCTTCTCGTAAATATTTTTGTTGTCATACCCCAGGCTATCATAATGCTTGAATAAGTCATCGTTTTCGATATCCAAAAAATGTCCGATTTTCTCCAATACGGTAACTGTGTCAGATAATTCTTTCGGATGTTGTCCAATTTTCACCAAGACATCAAAAAGTTCATCAACATTGGTTAGGTTAAAATTCCCGGCCACAACCAAGTTTCGAGTAATCCAATTGTTTTGACGGAGAAAAGGGTGACAGCTTTCTATAGAATTCTTTCCGAAGGTACCATAACGCAGGTGTCCAAGAAAAAGCTCTCCCGTAAAACCGGCATTTTTTTTCAAATAATTGACATCTTTTAAAAGTAAAGGATCTTCTTGCGCAATTTGGCGAAATCGGTTATTTATTTGATCGAAAATATCTTGAATAGGACTTTTGGCATTCGAACGAGTGCGGGAGATATACCGCTCTCCGGGTTCCATATCGAATTTTATATTGGCAACACCTGCACCGTCTTGTCCGCGGTTGTGTTGTTTTTCCATGAGTAAATGCAACTTATTGATACCATAGAGTGCAGACCCGTATTTATCTACATAATGCTGTATGGGTTTTTTGAGTCTGAGGAGGGCAATACCGCATTCGTGTTTTATGGCGTCACTCATGGAAAGAATTTGTCGCGAATATAATGCTCTTTCGTGGAACTTAGGGTGCAAAGTGCTTTATTTCACCTTCTTTAGTTATTTTCCTTTTTTTTCTTCTCGCGGAATATATTCATAAGTAACGGAAAGATCCTTGCCTTTCTCTTCTTCTATCGACTCCAAGCGGGCTTCTTCTTCTCTCACTTTTTGCCAATATTCACCCTCCAAATCGGGAGGGTCAATGCCTTGTTCTCTCTCTATTTCATACTGGAATTTTGGACGTTGGGGTCCTTTTTTTCTGTAAACATAAGCCAGTAAAATACCGACAAGTATTCCCGCAAGATGACCTTCCCAAGAAATCGGTTGTTGTGTCGGGAAAACGCCCCAAATCATACTTCCATATAGAAAAACTACAAATAGTGCCAAGGCCTGCAAGGGGAGATACTTCCGAATGACACCGCTTGTAAATAAAAACCCAACTAAACCATAAATAACGCCGCTCATTCCGATGTGAAAGGACCCGTTGCGTGCCGCGAGCATCCAAACGAACGATCCAGAAAGTATCCAAATAATTAAGAGCACTTTCAATGAGATTTCTTTATAGCTATAGAATAGCAATCCTGAAAGTAAAAACATGGGTATGCTGTTGTTTAGAATATGATGAAAATCCCTACTGTCATGAATCCAAGGGGAAAAGAATATTCCTTTCAACCCAATCAATTCGCCAGGAAGTATTCCAAAAGAGTAAAAATGTACTTTCGATAGTTGATCGAGTAGGTAAACCAACCACATGATAGCAACAATCAAGAGTGCCGGCGGAATAGCATTCCATAAATGATCGTCAAAGGGTTGTTTTTTTTTCATTTTCACCTTGATAGTCAAACATAATGCCTCTTGTTTAGTTATGACATACTGTCATGTATATCACAAACATATTCATCAAATACATTACTTTTGTTTCAGCATGAGTGAAATTCGAAATAAAGTGGAAGAAAGTGGTTTGATTCAATTGGATTTAGCCATTTTTAAACCTCAATTTGAGCTAGTAGGCATCGATATTGCAGATCAGCTATGGCAAGGCCTTGTAATCAAAGAAAAAGACTTTCGGGCTTGGGTCAAAGAACATAATTGGTCATCCTACAATGGCAAAGCAGTTTATGTATATTGCTCTGTCGATGCAATTATCCCCACATGGGCCTACATGCTGGTTGCCTCCAGTCTAATCGGGATTGCAGCACATGCGACCACAGGTACACGTGGAGAAATCGAAAATGAATTGATACGTGCGAACATAGAGTCTTTAGATGTAGAAAAGATGAAGAATGGAAGAGTCATTATTAAAGGGTGCTCCGACTTCTTAGACCCTGCCTATGCCATGGTATGTCTACTCAATAAACTTCAACCGAATGTCCAAGTCATCATGTATGGCGAACCTTGTTCTACCGTTCCTATCTATAAGAGAGCAAAAGCGAAAAATGAAAATTAAAGCGTGGATACGAGCGTTTAGGCTCAGAACCTTACCACTCTCTGTTTCGGGTATTGTGCTTGGCTCTGGGCTTGCTAAATTTCACTTAGATTATTTGGAAACAACGGAAGAGAACAATTATTGGAAGATTACCATTCTCGCTATATTAACCACTCTGTCATTCCAAATAGTATCTAATTTGGCCAATGACTTAGGAGATGGAGAGAAGGGAACGGATAACAATAACAGAATTGGCCCCAGAAGAGCGGTGCAATCAGGCGAAATCTCAATTCCATCTATGCGTTTAGCTGTTCGGATAGCTGCTTTTATTTCGATTGCATTGGCCTTTTGGCTTATTAAATCTAGCGCTCCCAACTTAAGCTCTCAGTCCAAATTTATTTACCTCATTTTGGCCATTCTTTGTGTAGTTGCAGCCATTACTTACACGGTGGGAAAAAATGCTTACGGATACCGTGGCTTAGGGGATTTGATGGTATTTGTATTCTTTGGGTTGGTAAGTGTAATTGGATCCTACATGCTCTATGGTTTTGAGTTTGAAAACATTCTTATGTTTTTTGCAATTGCCATCGGGTGTTGGAGTACAGCAGTCTTGAACTTGAATAACCTCCGCGATATAGACAATGACCGCGCAAGCAAGAAAAACACATTAATTGTGAAGCTTGGTTTCAAAAGAGGTAAATTTTATCACGCCTTTCTTATTATCGCTGGTTTTTTGTGTTGGTCGATTGGGATTACCTATTTGATGTTAAATTCTTTCCATTTTCTCCTTTTTTTAGCCATATTCCCCTCATTTATTCTGCTGTTTCATCTTCATAAAGTTATGTATATGAAGGAGCCAAAAGAAATGGATCCCGAATTGAAAAAAGTTGCTTTAACGACTTTTGTATGTGCTATGTTTTTTACTATTTTGCTGAATTATCATTTTTTCAACTGATTCGGCTAACTACTTGACAAAAGGTCATTTTCAGGGCTGAAGTACTTATTCTTTGAATACTTTTCTTACATTTGTTTTCCTTATTATTTGTCAATTTAGAATGGATAAAATAACATACGTAGGTAACGCAGATGTGAACGCAATAGATCATCTTTATACACTTTACAGACAAAACCCTGATAACGTTGATTTAGGCTGGCAAAAGTTTTTTGAAGGCTTCGATTTCGCCAAAACAAATTTTGAGGACGGAGCGGGTATTCCTGAAAATTTCAAGAAAGAATTTAAGGTATTGAATTTAATCAATGGCTACCGCACAAGAGGACATTTGTTTACCAAAACTAATCCTGTTCGGGAGCGCCGTCAATATTCCCCGAGTTTGGATGTGGAGAATTTCGGTCTTACGCAGGATGATTTAGACGATGTTTTTCAAGCGGGAATTGAAATTGGCCTTGGAGCATGCAGTCTCAGAGAAATAATCATTCACTTAGAATTGACTTACTGCCAGTCTATCGGAATTGAATACCTCTATATGCGTGATCCAGAGCGCATTGAATGGCTGAGAAACAAAATAGAACTGAAGAATCGTCCCCAATTCGATAAAAAAAGAAAAATAGAAATCCTGAAAAAGCTATATCAAACATCTGGTTTTGAGGCGTTTTTAGGAAAAAAATTCGTGGGTCAGAAAAGATTTTCTATCGAAGGTGGGGAAGCATTAATTCCAGCCTTAGACACTCTGGTCAATAAAGGTTCAGAGATTGGGGTGGAATATTTTGTAATGGGTATGGCACACCGCGGTAGGCTAAACACACTTACGAATATCTTTCAAAAAAGACCTAGAGACATCTTCTCTGAGTTTGAAGGTAAGGAATTTGATTTTGACTCCACTTTTGACGGTGATGTCAAATATCACCAGGGATTCACTTCATATATCACCTTGGAGAATGGTAATAAAATGGGCCTTACCCTTGCGCCAAATCCTTCGCATTTAGAGGCTGTCAATACAGTAGTAGAAGGGATTGCACGTGCCAAAATAGACCACGAATATTTCGATGAGAAAAAAGTGTGTCCTGTTTTAATTCACGGAGATGCCGCGATTGCCGGTCAGGGGATTGTTTACGAAACGATTCAAATGGCACAGCTAGATGGTTACCGAGCAGGTGGTACCATTCATTTGGTGGTCAATAATCAAGTTGGATTTACCACCAATTACTTAGATGCAAGGTCTTCGACATATTGCACTGACGTTGCCAAAACAACGTTATGTCCTGTATTCCATGTAAATGGTGACGATGTAGAGGCTGTGGTACAAGCTGTTGAAATCGCCATTGAATACCGTCAACAATTCAACAGAGATATTTTCATTGACTTACTTTGTTACAGAAAATATGGGCACAACGAGGGTGATGAACCTAAATTCACCCAACCAAAGTTGTACGATATAATTGCCAAACATCCGAATCCGAAAGTCATTTACTTAAAGCAATTGGAGGGAGAAGGGGTGATCTCATCAACGGAAGCGAAAGTCTTAGAAGATGAGTACAATGCCTTCTTGGAAAATGAATTTGACGAGTCAAAGAAAAATGAAAAGGCCTTGGTTTACGATTTCTTGAGTTTAACTTGGAAAGGATATCGTCACGGGTTAGCACAAGATTTTCTGCAATCACCGAAAACAGCTGTAGACGAGAAAAAACTATATGAACTAGGCGTTAAAATGTCTACTTTGCCTGATGGTAGAAAGTACTTCCGTAAAATCGCCAAAATTTTCGAGGACCGCATCAATGCCGTGAAGGAAGACAAATTGGATTGGGGTACCGCAGAGATGCTCGCATATGCAAGCCTTTTGGTTGAAGGCCATTCGGTAAGAATTTCTGGACAAGATGTAGAACGAGGCACGTTCTCTCACCGCCATGCGGTTGTAAAAACAGAAGATACGGAGGAAGAAATCGAAACCTTGAATTTACTTTCAGAAAAACAGGCGCAGTTTGAAATACACAATTCTTTGCTGTCTGAATATGGCGTGCTCGGGTTTGAATACGGTTATTCGCTTGCGCACCCTTCAGGCCTGACGATTTGGGAAGCACAATTTGGAGATTTCTTTAACGGGGCCCAGATTATGGTAGACCAGTTTATTTCTGCCGGAGAGGATAAATGGGCGACGCAAAGTGGCCTTGTCATGTTGTTGCCACACGGCTACGAAGGACAAGGGGCAGAGCATTCCAGTGGAAGAATGGAGCGTTTTCTGCAGCAATGTGCCGATTACAATATGCAAGTGGTAAATACTTCAACCCCTGCAAATCATTTTCACCTCTTGAGAAGACAGGTTGTGCGCGATTTCAGGAAACCCTTGGTGGAATTTTCTCCGAAAATGTTGTTGCGTTATCCGGAGGCAACTTCAGCGCTCAGCGAGTTGGCGAAAGGTTCTTTCCAAGAAGTTTTAGACGATGCAACGGCCAATCCAAAAGATGTTGACACCGTGGTATTATGTTCTGGGAAGTTTTACTACGAAATGAAACTTAAGGCTAAAGAGCTTGGCGTGTCAAATATGGCATTTGTACGGGTTGAGCAATTGTATCCTTTGCCCCAAGAGCAATTGGAGGCAATTATGGCAAAATATAAAGCGAAAAATGTCATTTGGGCACAAGAAGAACCAGCAAATATGGGTGCATGGGCGTTTATGGCCATGAATCTACGAAACATCCCTTTGATTGGTATATGCAGGCCGGCAAGTGCTGCCTCTGCGGAAGGGTCAAAAAAATTACACGAGAAGAGGTTAGCGAAATTATACAAGGAGTTGTTCTCGTATGCAAAAGTGACTGTTTAATTTTAAGATAATAGTATGGCCATGTTAGAAATGAAAGTTCCCAGCCCGGGAGAGTCTATATCAGAAGTTGAAATCGCACAATGGTTGGTGAACGACGGTGATTACGTAGAAAAAGACCAAGCCATTGCTGAGGTTGATTCTGATAAGGCGACTCTAGAGTTGCCAGCTGAACAAAGCGGCGTGATTACCTTAAAAGCTGCTGAAGGCGATGTGGTGAAAGTGGGTCAAGTAGTATGCTTGATAGATACCACTGCAGCAAAACCAGCAGGGACAGCTGCACCAAAAGTGGAACAAAAAACAGAAGAGCCAAAGGCCGTTCCTGCACCTGTGGTGGCAGCGCCTAATCCCGACCCTGTCAAGAAAGATATTTCTTATGCATCGGGAATACCTTCTCCAGCAGCCGCGAAGATCATGAGTGAGAATGGAATTTCATCGAAGCACGTGAGTGGAACAGGTAAAGATGGTCGTATTACCAAGCAAGACGTGGTAAATGCCATGTCGGCAGGTTTCGCTACAGATTCGGCACAAGGGTGGGGAGGCACAAGGAATCAGAACCGCGAAAAAATGTCCATGTTGCGCAGAAAAATTGCTGAACGATTGGTAGCGGTGAAGAATGAAACCGCTATGTTGACGACATTCAACGAAGTAGACATGAAACCAATCATGGATATTCGTACCAAATACAAAGACAAGTTTGCGAAACACCACGAGGTGAATCTTGGATTCATGTCCTTTTTCACGAAAGCAGTGACGGAAGCATTGAAATTATACCCAGCCGTCAACGCGCAGATTGATGGACAAGAGGTGGTTTTTCATGATTATGCAGATATAGGTATCGCAGTATCCTCTCCAAAAGGATTAATGGTTCCGGTGGTGCGCAATGCCGAGCAGATGTCGCTGGCAGAAATCGAAAGAGAAATTAAGCGTTTAGCGATAAAAGCACGCGATGGAAAAATTACTCCTGACGATATGACTGGGGGAACCTTTACGATTACGAATGGAGGAGTTTTTGGTTCGATGTTGTCGACACCCATAATCAACCCGCCGCAATCTGCCATTTTAGGTATGCACAATGTGGTTGAAAGACCGGTTGCCGTGAACGGGAAGGTAGAAATTCGCCCGATAATGTATGTTGCGTTATCGTATGACCACCGCGTCATCGATGGTAAAGAATCTGTTGGTTTTTTGGTGAAAGTAAAAGAAATGCTTGAAAATCCAGAGCGTATGATTTTCGGGGCAAAAGATCCGATGGAGGTATTATTGGGCTTGTAACGAAAGCGCTAGTATTTCCGTTATTAAGAAGTTCTCCCGATATAAACTGCGATGAATACACCAAGAAATTATTACGATTACTTTAGTGAACAGCTCACGGGGCGTTCAAAACGCGAGCTTGTGGAATATTTCAACCAGGCCGTTGGACTTCGTGCATTCGGAATTTCGAGACAAGGCTATTTGTGGGCTTTACGCAATCAAATTGAAAAATCAGGCATGGATTTTAGTGACGTGGGAGACGCATACGCTTGGTCTTTTGCGTGTAAGGTAGATTTGGTGAACAATAAAATGATCAAAAGAAAACCTGCAGTTGTAGCCGAGGGTGAATAGTCCTTTGTTTTTAAACACCTTGAACAAGCATTTATTAGCCCTGTTTTCTAATAATTTTTTCTATTTTAGCTTGACGCAACAAACTTGCGCATATACTACCAAATAGGTGTGCTTGAGGAAGGTTTGTAGCGTGTATAAGTAAGTTGGAATCAATCAGCGTAACCCGGTCGGTATACCCTGATCACTGGAGTGCTTAACTTTATTGAATACAAACTGATTTTTACTTTTTAGAGTTCTACGCTGGCAGCGGCCAAATCCAATAGATTTGAAACGATGACTCGTCAACGAACTCAAAGTTACTGAAAATAATCAACAAAATCAAGTGTATTGCTA
>CAMDLY010000008.1 GCA_945902115.1 Lishizhenia tianjinensis
AACAATAACAACGGGAACAACAACAATAACGGGAACAACAATAACAATAACGACAACAACAACAATAACAACGGGAACAACAACAATAACGGGAACAACAACAACGGGAACAACAATAACGGGAACAACAACAACGGGAACAATAACAATAACGGGAACAACAACAATAACGGGAACAACGACAATAACGGGAACAACGACAATAACGGGAACAACAACAATAACGGGAACAACGACAAAAATTCTTTCTCAAAAGAGGGTTATTCCTTTCTTTCAGATGTTAATTTTAATTTAAATCAGTCAACTATAAATGAAGGATACAAGATATTTTTAAATGAGATTGCTTATTTATTAAAAGAGGATAAAAATGCTACAGTATTACTAGACGGCCATTCGGATATAACAGGTAACGAATCATTTAATGATAAATTATCTAATCAACGTGCTGAGGCAGTGAAACGCTATTTAATGCTCAAAGGAATTAGTGCTGATCGCATAAAAATAGATTACTTCGGTGAGTCTAAACCGAAATATTCAAACAACACTACTGGAGGTAGAGCACTTAATAGGCGTGTAGAAATAATGATTAAAAGAGATTAGACTATAAAAATCCCAGCTCTAACTTAGCTTCCTCAGACATCATGTCCTTATCCCAAGGAGGGTCGAACACGATGTGTACTTTAGCATCTGTAACGTCCTCAATCGCTTTTACTTTATCCTCTACTTCTTTGGGAAGTGTTTCGGCAACGGGGCAATTTGGAGAAGTCAATGTCATATCTATATCAACAAAGTTTTCTTTATTTATCCTTACTTCATAGATTAATCCTAATTCGTATATATCAATGGGGATCTCGGGATCGTAGATAGTTTTTAGCATATCTACGATTTTATTTTCTAGTTCCATACTCATGATATACAATGTTTTAAGGCTTCGTTTTTTAACCGTAAAATCATACCGTTTAATCCATTCGATCTTGTAGGAGAAAGATGTTCTTGCAATCCAATTTCTTTTATGATGCCAAAGTCGTACGCCACTAAATCTTGTGGTTTTAGTTTATTGACTAAGTTAATCAATAAGGCAATAATTCCTTTAGTAATAATTGCATCTGCGTCTGCAGTAAATTCAATGACGTTATCGGTACATTTGGTATTCAACCAAACTCTTGACTGGCAACCTTCTATTAAACGCTCATTGGTTTTTTCATCGTCTGATAATAAAGGTAGCTCTTTACCTAAGTCGATAATATATTCATACTTCTCCATCCAATCATCGAACATTTCAAATTCTGCTAGAATGCTTTCTTCTCTCTGCTTAATATCATTCATTACTTTAACATATTTAAGCTCTTCTCAAAAGCTTCAACAAAAGTATCGATTTCTTGCTTAGTATTGTAGAATGCGAAAGATGCTCTTACAGTTCCCAGTATTTTAAAGAAATCCATGAGAGGTTGAGTACAATGATGCCCAGTTCGCACAGCAATACCCTGCTTGTCTAGTAAAGTTCCTATATCGAAAGGGTGAATTCCTTTAACAGAAAAAGAAACGACACTCGTCTTGTTTTTTGCTTCGCCAATGATTTTTACTCCTTCAAAGGTATCCAAAGTATCTTCAGCATATTTTGCTAAAAATCTTTCATGTTCCTCGGCAGCTTTGAGGTCAATGGAATCTAAAAAATCAAATGCTTTACCAAGACATATTCCACCTGCAACATGGGGAGTTCCTGCTTCAAACTTAAAAGGAAGTTCGTTATAAGTGGTTCGTTCGAATGTTACTTTCGAAATCATGTCGCCCCCACCTTGATAAGGAGGCATGGAATCTAACAATTGTTCTTTACCATACAACACTCCTATACCGGTAGGACCAAACACTTTGTGACTGGAAAATACATAAAAATCACAATCTAAGTCTTTTACGTCTATTTTAATATGTTGTATACTTTGTGCGCCGTCAATCAATACCTTAGCACCAACAGCATGAGCTTTTACTATGATATCTTTAACAGGATTTATAGTTCCAAGAGTATTGGAAATATGCGTAATGGCGACGAGTTTGGTCTTCTTAGATAACATCTGTTCAAACGTATCCATCAGCAATTCTCCTCTTTCGTTAATAGGAACCACACGGAGAGTGAGCCCTTTTCTCATACACAGCATTTGCCAAGGCACAATATTCGAATGGTGTTCCATAGCGGAAATCATAATTTCGTCTCCGGGCTTTAATAGTTCTCCGTAAGAATGGGCCACTAGATTTATACCATCTGTCGTTCCTTTGGTAAATATGATTTCTTCGCTCTTTCGTGCATTTATGTAGCGTTGTATCTTCTTTCTTGATTCTTCGTATTCGGTGGTGGCCTTTTGACTCATGTAGTGAACACCCCTGTGGATATTCGCATTTTCCTTCGAATAAAACTTATTTATTGCATCTAATACGACTTGAGGCTTTTGAGAGGTAGCACCGTTATCAAAGTAGATTAAATTTTTTCCATAAATCTGTTGTCTCAATGCAGGGAATTGCTCCCTAATTTCTCGAACATTGAAAGTTTTAATCGGTGTGTTACTCATAGGATACAAAATTACGATATAAGACAGTTCTTACACTAATAAAAACAAACAACTACAATTTAGGTTGCAATTCGACGTATGGAATTAATAATTCTTCCAAAGAGATTCCTCCATGTTGAAAGGTATTGTTGTAAAAGTTTACAAAATGATTGAAATTATTGGGATAGACAAAAAAATCTTGCTCCCTGCAAAAAACGAATTCAGCAGATAATCTCAGTGTGGGTAAGTGGGCATCCTTAGGTTGCTTGATCGAGAAAACTTCCCTTTCGTTATAACTCAGACCTCTTGCGGTTTTATACCTTAAATTTGAATTTAAATTTCTATCGCCCACAATTTTAACCGGGTTGTTAACTTTAATTGTTCCATGGTCAGTTGTGATAATTAATTCATGTTTAGCCTCAGCAGCTTTCTGAATTATATCGAACAAGGGAGAATGTTCTAACCACGAAAGAGTTATAGAACGGTAGGCCGCTTCGTTCTCCGCAAGTTCGCGAATAACCTCCATCTCAGTTCTTGCATGAGACAGCATGTCGACGAAATTATACACGATAAAGTTGACGTCTTGATCCTTGATCTGATGAAAATTATCGGCAAGCTTTTTACCAGCTTCCAAATTGGTAATTTTATTATAGGTCCATTTACAGTTCTTACCAAGTCTTTTTAAATTGGACTCCAAAAATTCTTTTTCATGCAAATTCTTTCCACCTTCCTCCTCTTCACTTTTCCATAATGTAGGGAAACGTTTTTCCATTTCAACAGGCATCAGTCCCGAAAAAAAGGCATTTCGAGCGTAGTGAGTAGCTGTAGGAAGTATGGAATAAATAATTTCCTCACAATTCTTTGTATAATATTGGGATATCAATGGTTCTATAACTTTCCATTGGTCAAAACGAAGGTTGTCAATGACTAAAACCGTTAGCTTTTCCTTTCCGATTTTTCGCGCAATTTTTTCTTTTATGACTTGATGAATCATGATCGGCGAGTCATTACCGGCCATCCAATCGAGATAATTATCTTCGATAAAATCGGCAAAGACATGATTGGCCTCCTTTTTCTGCATGTCTAGAATTTCTTTCATCCCAGTTTCCTTGGTTTTTTCGAGTTCTAGCTCCCAAAAGACTAATTTTTTATATAAATCTTTCCATTGTTCTGCATCTAAACGTTCGTTCAGTGTTTGACCGAGTTGTCTAAACTCCTGTTGATAGTTGGAACTTGTTTTTTCCTTAACTAATTTACCCTGATCAAGTAATCGCTTAACGCTAAGGAGTATTTGATTGGGATTAACAGGTTTTATCAAATAATCCGCTATCTTACTTCCAATAGCTTCCTCCATGATATGTTCCTCCTCACTTTTAGTGATCATTACCACAGGAATAAGAGGATGCAATTCCTTTAATCTCGTTAAGGTCTCTAGGCCACTAATACCGGGCATATTTTCATCAAGAAAAACGATATCGTAAGTTGATTCCTTTAACTTATCTAATGCATCTAGCCCGTTTGTCACCGGATCTACATGATAACCTCTGCCTTCTAGAAATAGTAAATGCGGTTTTAATAATTCAATTTCATCGTCTGCCCAAAGAATTTTTACCTGCATTACCTTTATTTTTAATAGATTTGATTTCAATTTTAAAGATACTCAATTGCGCCCAAACTTACTTCGTAACAATAAAAAGAAAATTATAAACGACCCAGTTTATGGTTTTATTACTATTCCTGATGAATTTATTTTTGACGTCATCGAGCACGCCTATCTGCAGAGATTGAGACGCATCATGCAATTAGGTCTCAGTCATCTTGTTTATCCAGGTGCCATGCACACTCGGTTCAATCATGTTTTGGGTGCCATGCATCTCATGACTCAAGCAATTCAAGGAATTCGAAGGAAAGGGCACGAGATTACTCATGAGGAAGAACGGGCTGTCTTGTTGGCAATTTTACTACATGATATTGGTCACGGTCCTTTTAGTCACGCCTTGGAATACGATATTGTAAATGGCGTAAGTCACGAGAAGATAAGTGGATTTTTTATCGAAAAACTGGCTGAAGAGTTTGGAGATGACATGAAGCGTGCGTTAATGATATTCCAAAATACTTACGGAAAGCCTTTCTTGCACCAATTGGTATCCAGTCAACTTGATATGGATCGCCTTGATTACTTGAATAGGGATAGTTTTTATTCAGGAGTTAGTGAAGGTATTATCGGTACAGACCGTCTGATCGAAATGCTCAATGTTTATAACGGAAATCTTGTTATAGAGGAAAAGGGGATTTATTCCATAGAGAAATTTATTGTTGCCCGAAGATTAATGTATTGGCAGGTTTACTTGCATAAAACTGTGGTTTCAGCGGAATTTATGTTGATTCATGCCTTGCGTCGAGCAAAAGAACTTTCTTTGAAAGGGATATCTATTTTTGCCAGCCCATCGCTATCTTTTTTCTTAACTCATGAGATCAAAGAATCAGATTTTGTTAACAATAACATGGTGTTGCAACACTTTGCCAATCTTGATGATTTCGATATCCTCGGGGCGATAAAAGTTTGGCAAAACCATGAGGATAAAGTACTGTCGAAGTTGTCATCGGCCCTAGTTAATAGAAAATTATTTAAAATTGAGATTTCCCGTGAGCCATTCAGTGAGGATAGATTGAACTTAGAAAAGGAAATAGTGAGGGGGCTATATAAGCTTAATGGTGATGAAGTTAATTATTTCGTGTATTCCGACATATTAACCAATAAGGCTTACAACCAACACAAGCAAAACATCAACGTATTGATGAAAAGTGGTGAAATAATAGATTTAACAAAGGCATCTGATAACTTAAATATATCAGCCTTAGCGCAACCAGTTGAGAAGTATTTTATTTGCTATCCTGTTGCCTAGTCTTTTTTGATGGGACAATATTTGTTTGAATGGTCTTATTCAAAACAGCCGAAGTTGGGATAGTTATTAATGCACCTTCTTCCGTTTTTATATAAATAAAAAAGAAGGAAACATCTAGTAATTCTCCTTGTACGTCGAATTCTTTATCCATGACGCGTATATAGTTTCCGATTTTTAAGGGGTGATGGAAAAATAAAATTAAACTGGCAGTGATATTACTGAGAATAGACCATTGTGCGAAGAAAGCAATGCCTAGCACAGTAACCACTGAAGTGAGAAATACAATCAAATCTGTTTTGTCTATATTCCATATCGCTGCTAAGCTAGTTATTAGTATTAACACAATAAATAAATTGATAATTCTATGCGTAATACGCTTTCTTTTAGTGTCAAAATCTATTTTAACTAAAATATTATTTATTGCACGATTCGCAGCCAACTTAACGGCAATCAATATCAAACAAGCCACAATTGATTTAACAATTAATAATTCTATTTCTGTCATTTTGTCATTTTTTTTGCCTTATTCCAATATTCATCGAGTACATTAAGTGGAAGTTCATGAATAACTTTTTGGTCCTCTCGGATCAGTAATTCCATCAATTGAAATCTGTCAATAAATTTTTTATTGCTTGTTGCAAGTGAACTCTCTGGCGAAATTCCTATGAATCGGGCATAGTTTACCAAGGAAAAAAGAACATCCCCAAATTCTTCTTCAATTTTTTTTGAATCTTTTGTGTGTTCCACTTCATATTTTAACTCGGCAATTTCTTCCTCTACTTTTTTCCATACATCTTCTTTATTTTCCCATTCAAATCCTATTCCTTTCACTTTTTCTTGAATTCTTGTGGCTTTTACCAAGGCTGGTAAACTTTTTGGCACCCCCTCGAGAACAGATAATTTACCTTCTTTAAGCTTCAATTTTTCCCAATTTGCTTTTACCTCCTCCTCATCTTTTACGGTTATATCACCATATATATGGGGATGTCGGTGGATGAGTTTGTCGCAAATAGCATGTAATACAGAGGTGACATCAAATTCCCCCTTTTCCTCGCCTAACTTAGCATAAAAAACAAGGTGAAAGAATAAGTCTCCCAATTCCCCTTCAATAGCCTTAGTGTTTTTATCACTGATGGCGTCGGCAAGTTCATATGTTTCTTCAATCGTTAAATTTCGTAGAGACTCAAATGTTTGTTTCATATCCCAAGGACACTTCTCTCTTAACTCGTCCATTACGTCGAGCAGGCGTTGAAATGCTTCTAATCGTTTATCCATCATTATTTGTAAAATTAATGCTTATCTCTTTTCACAATCATTAACTTTGTTGCAATGCGAAAAAAAGTTCGTCATAAATTATTTTTAAGCACGATTTTGCTTTTTTTCGTGCAAATAACCTTGGGTCAAGCTCCACAAGAAGGTTTCGATTTGCGCTATAAGTTGGGGTTTTTATCCATTCATCATGCTTCTATGGCTCATCTCCCGAAGACCCTTGCTCAAGCTGTGGAGCTCACTTATTTTCAACATACAAGAGGAAAAAGAGATTATCAAAAGCATTACTTCTATCCGACATTAGGTGCCACCCTTTATCATGGTTCAGTGGGAAATAGGGAATTACTTGGTCGTTATACCGGAGTATATGGTTTCACAGAATTTCCTATTTGGAAAATACGGGCATTTGAAACAAATGTAAAATTAGGAGCTGGCTTGGGCCTTACGAATCGATGCTTTGATAACGCCCCTCAAAATATAGCCATCGGTTCCTACCTGAACGGCATGATTTGTATTGGAATAAAGTCCATGTGGCGGAGGAAAAACGATCATCTGAGTATTGGTATAGATATGACCCATTTTAGCAATGGGGCCGCCAAACTACCAAACTATGGAATAAATATTCCTTATTTTTCTATAGGTTACGGAAGAAATTTAGCGAGTAGAAAAAGCCAAAAACCAGATACCATATCGGTTAATATTCCTTCAGCACTAACTAAAAACCAGTGGTTATTTACTATAATGGGGCTATACGGAAACAAAGAAGTATACGCTATCGGCGGAGAGAAATATGGGGTATATGCGTTGAATATTTCGGCTAAAAGATTTTTTAATTTCAAAGCAGGATGGGAACTTGATTTAGATATTATTTCTAAACAAGCGATACATGAGTATATACCAGAGGTAAGAAAAACACAATTGGATATTCTTCAATTAGGCGTGTATACGGCTTATTTGGTTCCTTTGGATAGATTTCATTTTGTATTTGGAATGGGTGTATATATCAGAGATAAATATAAGCCGGAGGATCCAGTATATCATCGCATAGGTTTTCGCTACCAATTTGCCAATGGAATAATTAGCAATTTCACCTTGAAGACACATTTCGGCAGAGCGGATTACTTGGAATGGGGAATAGGATATACGATACAACCCAGAAGAAATGAAAAGAAGTAATTATAGCTTTTTCTTTTTGTTAGTCATCTTTTTTTCTTGTAAAAAAGTGGAAAATCGTTCTTGCTATAAGGGAAGAGGGGAGGAGGTATCGAAAGAAATATCTATTGAGGGAATCGAAAGGCTGAAACTTGGAAGTAATATACGCTTTGTCTTGATTCAAGACTCTAGCAATCGTGTGATTATAAAAACTGGTAAAAATCTGATCAATTTTATAAGGTTAACCAAGGAAATTGACCATTTGGAAATTCAAAATGAAAATGATTGTGAATTTTTACGTTACGGTAATAACGATGTGTTGGTTGAACTGCACATTTCATCCGTGCGCCAAATTAATTTCGAAGGATCGGAGTCTCTCACGAATGAAGGGGTATTATCCTGGGGATTACTTTCTCTCACTGCCAGTGATAATGCTACTGAAATTGATTTGCATCTCCAAATGGATTCCTTATATTTTACCAATCCTCATGCCTGGCCAATTTTAAAATTAACAGGTCAAAGTAAGTTTTGTCAAATAAATATCGAAGGAGATGCTAAGGTTAATTTAAGGGATTTTAATGTTAGCCAGCTTTTTACCTATGTTTCTGAATCAAGTCAGTATGGAGAAATTAATCTTGAAAATACCTTAAAATTCGTGGGGCAGCTCCGTGGCAACGGCAATGTCGGGTTCTGGAATGAGGCTGTTGAAATGCATACTAATTACTATGGAAAAGGGCAATTTGTTAAGCTACAGTAAAATTGTTCTATTTGGGCTATTTTTTTACTGCAAGGCACCGTTAAAGGCCCAAGATACACTTACGGTTAATGGGTTGGTGGATCTCTATATGGGCATTAATATAGTCAATACCGAAGAGAGTGATTTGGAGCTTTACGTTTCATCTAATACGTTGAATCAATTAGATATTAACTTTGCCGCGATAGAAATCACGAAGCAGTACAAGAAGAATACATTTCTTTTATCTCCAGCGTTTGGTCGTTACATGAATAATAATTACAAAAATGAAATCTTAGCATTAAGATGGATTGCCCAATGTTATTGGCAAAGGAATATAGGGAAACACCAATCATTCACATTGGGTATATTTAGTTCCCCTTTTACGCCAGAAAATTGGAAAAGTACTGAGCAACTATTTTATTCTCGGGCCCTTGCACCAGAATATGTCCCTTATTATTTGACAGGATTAAAGTGGCGAATACAGTGTTCCCCATCCCTAACCTTTACGCCAATGATGGTAAATGGTTGGCAGCATATTTCTGATCGTATTCCGCAAGTCGCATGGTCTTCATTAATGGAATTTAAGAAACGTAAGTTCTCTATCAATTGGACTAATTTTATAGGAAAAGAGGAGGGGAATGATAAGCAGAGCGAGTTGAGGATATTCAATGATATTAATGCCACTGTTTCCATTTCAAGAAAATGGATGTTTCAATCTTGTGCTTATCTTGGTCATCAAAAGAGCGTCATTGACTGGAAAACATGGTGGCAATTTAATACAGGGATGAAAGTTCAACTTAATGAGAATCACTCTGTAGGATTGCGTGGAGAGGTCTTTCGGGATACAAAAAGCGTAGTTTTATTAAACAATAATAATGGTTTAGTTTCTGCCTATACTGCATATTTTGATTACAAAGTATCTCAACATCTTTGGTTGCGCTCTGAGATAAAGCGCTTAAAAATAGATAATTTGGAAAAATCAAAATGGTTAGCAATGCTTAATTTATCTTTAGTATTTTAATCCTTCATCAAAAATTTAATGCTAAACCAAATCGAGATTCTCTGAGATTGACTAAAATTGCAAAAACATCTATTCAATGAAAATTATTTCTTTTAATGTCAACGGAATTCGTGCTATAGTGGGTAAATCATTCTTAGAGGATATGAATTTGCTCCAAGCGGATATGATTTGTTTACAGGAGACCAAGGCTACCGAAGAGCAAGTAAAGGAGGCAGTATCTTCCTTAACCGAATATCAGGTTTACGCTAATTCTGCAGAGCGAAAAGGATACTCAGGAACTGCCATTCTTACGAAACATAAACCTGAGAATGTTACTTATGGGATGGGAATTCCGGAACACGATATGGAGGGTAGGCTTGTCTGTGCTACGTATGCTGATTTTCATTTGGTTTGTGTATACGTTCCTAACTCTGGCAGTGAATTATTGAGACTAGGATATCGCCAACAATGGGATAGTGCTTTTTTAGCATATTTAAAAAATCTTGAGTCTACCAAGCCAGTTGTGGTTTGTGGAGATTTTAATGTAGCGCATCAGCCAATAGATTTAGCTAGGCCAAAAGATAATTTTAATAAATCTGCGGGATATATGCAGGAGGAAATAGACGGGATGAATAATTTTACCTCAAACGGCTTAGTGGATAGTTACCGCCAGTTTTATCCAGACGGGATAAAATATTCGTGGTGGAGCTATAGAGCAGGTGCTCGTCAAAAAAATATTGGATGGAGAATAGATTACTTTTTGATATCGGTTAATTTTATTTCTCAGGTGAAATCAGCTGATATTTACAACGAAATTCATGGGTCCGATCATTGTCCTGTAGGGATTACTTTTTAAACCACTTCTTAGGATTCCACCAAGGATTTTTTTTCTCCTCTACATAATAACCTTCTGTATAGCCATAACCATAACCATACCCGTAACCATATCCGTAACCATACCCGTATCCTTTTGACCCATAAGTCCCATTAAGTAATATAGCCATGTTGGGTAATCTTTTATCCTGCATTAAGTCCACCGCAATATTCAGCATTTTTCTTGGTAGTTGATGGGCACGAACTACATAAATAGTAGCATCTGAGTATTGCGATAAAAGTAAAGTATCGGTTACTATTCCTACAGGTGCAGTATCAACGATAATATAATCGTATTGTTCACCTAGTAAATCAAAAAGTTCTTTGACACGGTCACTCATTAGTAATTCTGACGGGTTAGGAGGAATATCACCAGAGGGAAAAATGAATAAGTTTTCGTGCAATTCACTTTGGTAAGAATAATCTTCAATCAGCGCAGAAGAATTGACAATGAAATTTGTCACCCCTTTTGACTTATCTTTTCCAAGGTATTGTTCCAATTTAGGAGCCCTTAAATCCATTCCCAACAGTATTACTCTCTTTCCAGACAGGGCCAACGATAAAGAAAAATTAATTGTGGTAAAGGACTTTCCTTCTTTAGCAACGGTGGAGGTGATAAAAATAAATTTTCCTCTGCCGTCTTTTTTATCTGAAAGCATGAAGTCTACGTTGGTTCTTAAACTTCTGAAAGACTCAGAAATGGCTGTTTTACTTCCTTTAGAAATAACTATTTGTTGATCTTTTTCTCCTAGTGGTATATTTCCGATATAGGGTAGGTTGAATTTATCAATATCCGATTTTCCATATACTTTGTCTTTGAACAAATCGCTGATATAGATGTAAATAATGCCTAAAACAATTGACACCAGAAGAGAAATAGAATAAATCATTCCTGGTTTTGGGGATACAATTGATTTATTCGAGTATGCAGGGTCAACAATTTTTGCATTTCCTACACCAACGGCCAATGAAATAAAAGCTTCCTCTCTTTTTTCGAGAAGATAAACATAAAGTCTTTCTTTAATTTCTTGCTGTCTTTTGATTGCCCGGAGATCTTTTTCGAATTTGGGGATATTACTGATATTATTGTCTATTTTATTTACTTGAACATTGACTTCATTTACAATTTTCTGTTTGGCAGAAATGACATTTCTAATACTTATGATTATATTGGCTTTCAACTCATTAATCCTATAGGTTAGATTAACGATTTTTGGATTTTTTGAGGTAGATGTTTTTAGATCTTCCATCCTTTCAATGACCATTTTATTATGTTCTTTAATCGCAATGTCAATATTATTGTCTTCGATTCCTAGATTAACAGGGATGAAATCTTCAACGGCACGATTATTCGTGATATGATCAAGCATTAATTGACTTAACTTCAATTGTGTATTGGCTTCTAAACTTCGTGATTGCAATTCTTTATAGTAACCCAAGTTATTTTGAGACTCGTACTGATAATCAATTAAATCACTAGACGTTTTTATTTCTTTGAGACTATCTTCAATATATCCTAATTCTTCAGCAAGCACCGTTATTCTACCTGATATAAATTTAACCGTATTTTCAGCAATCAAATTCTTGTCTTTTACAGCATCTTCATTGTAATTTTCAATGAGCTTATTTAAAATAACAACTGCTTTTTCACTTGAATTATATGTAAGTTTTAATTTAAGTATGGTCGAATTTAGAGAGTTTAGCTCAATTTTTATTCTACTGATGTATTTGTCAACACAAGATTCCAATGGCAGTAGCCAGTATCGATAGGTAACTCCAACATGGGATTGATTAAATTGACTAGTTTTTAGTATGCGAAATGAAACTTTTTCATCAAAAGGGTAAAATTTATTGTATTCATATTTGTTTAGAATATCGCCATTTTCATTTTCAACCTCGATAAATTTATCTTGTATTTTAAATAAGGTATTGCTTTTTATTTCCGAAAAATGCGATGTATCAAGGTATTTATACTCAACGGAAAGGGGAGAATTTTTATAAACCTCTACCTTTTTGAGACCGGTATAATTTCCTATTCGATGATATTCATTTCTTAAGTTTAGTTCATCAACAACAGTGGTCATTAAACGTCTAGACTGAAGTATGGATTTTTCATTTTCTATAAAAAGTCCTTCATTAAAAATGGTTAAATCCTCAAAGACTGATGTTTCTGACATACCTGAACCACCTTTTTGATTATTTTTAATCATTATGGTTAAACTTGCCTCATATTGAGGAGTTGTATAGCGAAGGTACACGTATGCTAGTGACAGCGCTGAAACAGTCAATACGATAAATAATTTCCAATGAGCTAAATATTTGAAAATAATTTCTCTATAATTCGTTTTTAGAATTTGTCCTAAATCAATTTGTTGATTTTGTTCCGGGTTCATTACTTAAGAATGAGATTTAAGGCAGTCAATACAAGCGAGACAAAAGAAACAATTGGTAGTGCTAATTGGTTATTTGCGGCAAACACTTTGGCTTTTAAAGGGGCGATATAAATAATATCATTTTGTTTCAAGAAAAAAGCTTCCGACGAAAAAATACTTTTATCGTTAAGATTCACAATAAATTCTTTTCGTTGTCCTTTTATTTCCCTCAATACGCGTATTTCTTTTTTATCACTATAGTTTGTGAAATCACCTGCTGTTGCAATTGCCTGGATTAGGTTGATCTTTTCATTTGGCACATTGTATGTTCCGGCTTGTTTCACTTCCCCTAAAACCGTAATTTTAAAATTTAATAAATTAATTTGAACAACAGGGTTTTTAATATATTCAGAAAGTTTAGAGGTAACATCTTGAACCAGTTCGCTACGATTTTTACCTTCCGCTTGTATTTCACCGATGTAGGGTAACGTTATATTCCCGTCTCTTTTGATCAAAAAACCCCCTCTTGCCGCTACACCAGAATTATAAGTAACAATGGATTTTCCTTCGTCGAATTTTGTGTCAAATAAAAGTGCAGCCTCTTTGTTTTCTGAAATTAGAGAAATTTCGATGATATCATTTATCTCAAAGGTCGGTTCATAATTAGCAGTTAAATTAGCACTAGCAGCATTTATTTCACCTGTCAACAGAACAATATCTTTTTGTTGAATGCATGAGCAAACGAAAAAACTTAGGAATAAAATATAAATTTTCATGTGCCCCTTTTCTTTGAAAAAATTATGTGCTTCATTGCTAACAATAAGATTATACAATCTGTCGTGTAAGGAGATATTTTTTTCATTTCTAAGTATTTATACTCGGCCAAAAGTACATCTTCTTTCGATGAATTCATGTTAAACGCTAGATATGGAGGAATACAACCTGGTTTACTCAAAATTCTTAATTTTCTATCATTTTCATTTAAATCATTAAAATAGACCTCACTTACTGGTCTTAATCCAACTAGTTTCATTTCAAGTTTCAAGACATTTAAAATTTGAGGTATTTCATCAAGCCAATATTTTCTTAATATTCTACCCCATGATGTTACGCGAAAATCATTTTTGGGTTTCCCTTTTTCACCGTATCCATTTACTTTTAAAATGTAACTATGCAAAAACTCTGAGTATGGATGCATAGTTCTTATCTTGTAAACCCCAATTTTTTTTCCATTTTTTCCAATTCGGGACATTTTAAATAACACACCGAAACTAGGTTTTTTAAGTTCTTTTTTAGATTTATGAGCTGTCAACAAGGCAGTACATAATCCATCAATATTCTCAACTAATATAATTTCAAAGCCTGCATAAACTAATCTTCCAAGGCCTTCTGCTTTTGATATAATTCGAATGCGCCCATTAGTTAATTTCCGATAAATAGAACCAAAAAGAGGTAGTCTTGGGATGGCTCGGTGTAAAATAAACTCTAGAAAAATAATAATCCTTGCGATGAATTTTGGATAGACGCTTTTTATACGGTTTTCTCTTCCTCTTATTGTTTCAAATTTAAAAATCACATATTGATTTTTATCTACATTTCTTTCAATATTTTCTATAGAAGACTGAAGATGCCTTGTCCTATTTAATGTGGTTTCTATACATACGAGTTTTTTGTCTTTATGTATTATAGGTTTTTTGGTGTCAACAAACTGAACCTCTTTGTTTGTAATTGATAATTCTTCAAGAAAAAAGGATAACATTTATTTGATTTCTATCCTTTGATGAGTCTACAAACAGTTCGCTGTCCTTTAGTTGAGTAAATGTCAATATAATAAATTCCAACACGCAGCTCTTTTAGAATATCTAATGCGATAAAATCATCTAAGCTACTATGGAACACGACGATTGATTTACCAGTCATATCTCGTAAATTAATTTCATTCATTTCAGCAAATTGATCCGTATATTGCACATTGAGTTTATTGGTATAAGGATTCGGATAAAACAATACATCCCTTTCTGTAATAAAAGCTAATTCGGGCGTATTCCCAATCTGATTCGTTGACGCTAATTCATCTGAATGAAGCACTTGGTCAACTGATTCAATTATATTCTCGGGCACAATAGCGACAGGAGTTTTTACATAGCATGCATCACCATAGGTTCCTAAATTAGTTGCAACACGCACCCTGAATACAGTGTTGTATTTAGAAGCCCAATAACCATCTGATCCTGTTGGAGTTGATGCCTCTACCATATTAAGTCTAAAAGACCTAGCCAAAGCTCCATAGGTAGAAACCTGACGTGTAAGATATTTAGTAATTACATCATTCCCTAATGCATCAAGTTCAGTAACCTCAAATGTTGATGATGAAAATCCGTATAAATTGTAAGAACCAAGTATTGTTGCAATACTCGTCATCAAATAAGGGGAGGCGAAAGAGGAACCGCATTGACTTAATCCAGCAACAGGATAAACTCCATCTCTTATTTTAGTTGTTGGACTTGAAAGCGTACTTACTTGACGTTCCGTGCCCCAAGGGGACCATACTCCTGCAGTTTTTATTCGAACAGAAATTCTATAATCATTACCATAAGGATTGCTTCCTGGAAAGTTGCTAATAGGCCCAAAGTCAGAAATAAATACTTTATTGTCAGTGCTGCTTTCTGATGCTTCAGTTCCGGAAGCAGCAGTAACATAAGTATTCGATAGGATCGAATTCCTGTACCTGAACTGATAATCCTCCAAATTTGCACACGAAGTTGTTTCTGCAATTAATTCGTCATAATGAAGGTAGTTTATAATTTTTCCTGCCATCGCAGCTGTTAATCTCGATCCACATGGAGTGGTTACTGAGCAGGAAGGGCCATAAGGTTGCCATACGCCATCCACAAATACTGCCACTCTTATTTGAACAGTCATGTTGTAAGTTACCCATGAAATATTTGAGGGTATACCTGAATAAGTTGCCCATGCAACGGGAATAAGAACTGCAGTATAACTTGGTGCATTTGGAAATATTTCTGTTGTGTTTGTTCCATCAGTTACTTCAAATTTATAGGCATCCGCACCTGCAACTTGTTCTGCTGGTAAAGAGGTATTCAAATAGGGTATAGATCCATTACAGTAATTAGATAATTGAGAACTCGGGATTGATGGAGTAGTTATGTTGCAAATGGTTCCGTACGGTCCATAGACACTATTTACTTTTACTCTTACTCTCACTTCATAAGTGGTATTGTAATCTACAAATGAATTAGAAAAATCTGCCATGGAAAACGCATTTAGTGTCCCTGTGGTCTTTTCAAAAGTGTTTATCGTTCCACCTGGAAGTTTTTTTAATTCGTATTCAAATGATTGGGCACCAACTATATTATCAGCATAAATTGGAGTATTCAAAGTAGATAATGTTGTATTGCATTGACTAAGTTGAATTTTGCTTGTCGCCGAAGGAGTGATTACAAAACAATTCACAGGTGAATATCCTCCAACATTTGCCGGGGTACCAATCCATGTTCTCACACGAACCTTATATATCGTCGAATATTGAATTCCGGCAGCCGTGAAATTGGATAGGTTTGTTGCACGACCAGCAACGCTTCCATATGTTGTTAGCGATGCGGATTGCATAGTTGTTTGGTTTTCTACTTCAAAGATGTAACCATCACAAGTTTGCTTTATTGCCGAAAAATTGGTATACAGAGCAGGAAGATTATAATTGTAACAAAAAACATCTGTCAATCTTGTGAGAGGTGGCGTTTGTGTAGACCCAATTACTGGGATTAACAAAAACATAAAAATTATATACCGCACAACCATGAATTTATTTATTTAGTTAAATTTAAGCAATTTGTTGAAATAATCAATAAAATTAACAGCCCAAAAAGAACTTTTATTTTTGCTTGAGATTCAGTTGGATAGTTTTTACAATTTTTTATACCTGATTTTTTTGAGTTTGCCTTTAATAAGGTTTTTTATTTTTTGAATGACATATCGATATGCCCACTTAATAAGGTTATCATTCCATCTACCGGCATGACAATTTAATATTAGGATTTTTGGTGTTTTCCGCTCTTTAATTGCCTTGATTAAATCGAAGGTTGAACGCACGTCCAATTGTTGGTTTGAATGAGAGACGATATCACGGATGTTACTCTTGTGACCATCCCAACAACTTCCATTGTCTGTTAAGTAAAGTGTTTCAGTATAATCAATATCAAGATATGCCTCCCCGATCAACTCGAAGTTTTTTTTATAATCAAAGTCTTGCCACATAGTTAGACTATCTATGGCTGATAAAGGTCTACCATGTCTTGAAATCGTTTTAACAGGATAAAGTGATCTCAAGAATTCAAGGTTTTGTTTAAATGTGATAAGAGCCATATTTACGTTACCTGAAGATCTTACCAAGTCTTCATAATGATAACCAATTTCGTGATTTAAATTGGCGATTTCTTTAATTATGACCGGTTTGGAAGTATCAGGAACTCGAAAATAATACGTGCTTTGAACATTAAATTCATGTTCTATCATCGCCATTTTTAAGTCATTCATTGGCCAAAAATCCGAATCATGTCTTATCACGACACACCCGTTTGACGGACACTTTATGAATTGTTCTACCGTTTTAAATTCATAACCTGCTTCGATGAGCGCTTCTAATAACTTTTTATAAGTATGTAGTGTAAAATCACGCAAGATGTTGGTTTATGAGGGAAATATAAATTGGAATGGGATTAACCTTTGATTTCAGTAGTACTTTCCTTCGTTCACGCCATATTTCAAGGTCTTCTGAAGCAAATTCTTTTAAATCTTTAGAGGTTATTGTATTTGGTTTAAAACTCTTCGTCAGTTGAAAGGAATATTCTAATTCTGAAAGAATGGAGATTTTATCTTTAAAATCATTTATTTTAACGTTCGGTGTCCCTAGGAGTGCGGCTTCCACTGTCATACTTTGACTATCGCTAATAAATCCTTTCGCATGATTCATTAAATGATGCATGTCGTTCACATCAAGATTGGGTTGGAATTCCGACCATTTTTTATCTAAGGGTTTTTCTGAAGAAATTATTATATCTCCAAAGGGCAATAAATCCTTCAAGATCCTATCCAACTCATTATGTCCTATACCTTTGATGTTTTTGTCGTGATGTGCTGAAAGGTTTACTAGCCTAATTAGGAAATACTGTTTAGCTAATTTGTATTTTTTTAATAGTTCTCCTTTTGGTTTTTCCTGAAAAACTTCTGGCGATAGGTAAGCGAGCTTTTGATAACTTGGGTAGGTTAATTGCTTGGAAGCATATGGGCCAACATTAACTCCTTCTGCGGTAATAATTTTTGTTACAAAAGGATAGGTGATTTTTCCTTGCATTTTTGTGTATGCGTAATCATCTTCAGCAAAAAAAAGTATTTTCCGGTTACAAACCCATCCCGCCCATGATAGTTGAGTGAGACAGCCAATTAGTAAATTTGGTTTTTCTTTTCTAATGATTTGAATTAATTTAAAACTTGAAAAAAGAATTTTTAATGCTTTGGAAAACAAATTTTTATACTTTCCATAATCAGCAATTTTGATAAAAGTAATCTGATTTGAAATCAATAAATCAGCTAAAATATCTTTATCACTGATCACTACAATTACTTCAAATTGATTGGAAGTAATAATATGCTTAAATAGATGAAAATGTGCTGGGTGCCCCAATCCAATAATTACCTTCTTTCTATTTCTCAAGATTTTTAATTTTTCTAGCAGGTATTCCAACATTTGTCGAGTAATCCTCCACGTTTTTATTTACAAGAGACATTGCACCAACAATCGACATTCGACCAATTTCAACATTTGGAAGAATCACCGATCCTGCACCAATCCATGCGTCGTGTTTAATGGTAATAGAACCTACGATTGGGGGTATAATTTCCATCAATTTCGAATGGTTAGCGTCCGAAGAAAGCACTAATGTTACGTTGGGACCAATGGCAACTCTGTCTTCAATGATTAGTTCACAGCCTTTTATCGAGATGAGACTAGCTATCGTTAAGTTGGTTCCAACGTACACTTCCTTTCCGACCTTAAATCCACAGAGGCGCAGTCCAAAACATCGAATGGAATTATGAGGAAAAGACTTTACCAAAAACTTTCCGAATTTGATTTTTACTTTTGCAAGGAATGTATTTTTGTTCATTTTTTAAATAGCCTAAGTAGTTTAAATCCAATAGAACCTAGCTTATATTTAATTGGACTAAAGACAATTTCGTTTCTCCCGTTTTCAACTAACTTTCCACCGAATTTAAGCTTAAATTCTCTTACTCCATAGGCAGATTGATCATTTCCGGCACCCCCAAAATCAAAAAGCTTAAAATTATTTTCATACGCCCATTCTAGTATTCCATGAACAATAAAATCATTTGGAAATAAATGATTAAATTCTGAATCATGCCCGGCGTACCAATCGTACAATACCTCCCCATTTAACAAACAAAACCGAGATGCAATTATTTTTTCCTCATGGAAAACACCAAAAACGAAAAGATTATTTTTTAATGCGTACGGATATGTACTTGTAAAAAAAGAGACGCTAGGGCACGGTAAAAGGATTCTCTTGTATGTATTTTTTACCAATTTACCGGCTAATGCTAGCTCGTTTTTTTCAATTAATCTTTTAAATTGAAGCTTGTACTTTATTGATCTTCTGACATTTTTTCTTCTCCCCGCATGATAAGAGTTTATTGGAGAGGAAACAATTTCATTTAAAATTGTATAATGACTTGAATAACTAATACCGTGCTTTTTGAGAATGTTCTTTTTTTGAGTAGAGAGAGGAAAAATGTTTCTGATTTGAAGATAAATTACTTTATCACGTAGTTGATTAATCACTTGACCTAAAATTTCATCATAAATAGAATCATTCATTGCAATTGGTCCACCGATGATTAAAGCCCGTGAAGTCAAACCGGAGAAAATACCAACTTTTTCTCTCAGTAGTAAAATATTACAAGAGGCAACAATTTGATTTTCAGTTATTCCAGAAATATTCATTGTGGAGACCTCATTGTCATTATAAAGTGCTGTATATGCTGTTGACTGAAAAAACGAATAGGATTGTTGATCTTCTAAGAATTTATCTAGGGTAGAACTATCTTTGAAGGATGAACTTAATTCCCAATGAATATTACTGCGCATAAATAGTTAATAACCTCAATGCAATTTGCTCTCGCTGCAGTTTAATTTCTAATAAACGATTCCTTCCAAAATTACTTTTCCTCGAATCATTTGTAATTAATTCCACTAAATGATTAGCCAGATTTACTGGTGAGAAATCACCTAATTTATTTCCTGAGTTCTCCCCGAATAAAAAAGGTATATCACCGACTCGAGTGGCAACTATTGGTGTGTTGCATGCCATTGCTTCTTTGATTGTATTTGGTGAGCCCTCCCATAAGCTCGTAGATAGAAATACGTCACATGCATTATAACAAATCGAAACTTCTGTTGGATTATACCCTGTCAGTGTTTTTAAATTTATCTGAAATGGAATCAACGAAACTACTTGTTCAGCGAGCGAAAAGTTTTTTATCGAATTAGTTTTACTTCCATTAAACAAAATTATCTTATCCTCTAAGGACCAGCCAAGAATATTCCGGCATTTTTCTTTTTCCATGGGAATAAATATTTTCATGTCTACGCCATTCGGAAGGACTTCAGCACGTTCAATACCGAGCTTTTCTTTCATTTGTTGAGATTTCACAATGAGGAATTCCCATTTAAAAAACCAGGTGAAAAAACGAATGAGTAATCGATTTTTTTTTGATTTTAAAACATCTGAGCCGAGCAGCGAAACAATCAAAGGCTTGCAGCCTGCAAATGATGCAACAAAACCAGAAAAACTATAATGCGCATGATAAATATCAAATTTATTTTTATTTAAATATGAGCGAAGTAAAAAGATGCTTTTTATATAACCAGTTATTCCTTTTGTTCTAATTAAAAAATAAGAGACTTCTATTCCCAATTCAGTTAAGGAATCCCCTTGGGATTTTACAAATGGCGAAATTCCTGTTTCATTTTTATAACTACTTATGAATAGAACTTTCAACTTCTTGAGTTATGAATTTAAAAATACTTGAAACATATATCTCCTCTAAATCAGCGCGATCCTCCCTTACATGCCAATTATCATCCTCTTTGTAAAAATGAAAGGTTGAATTTTCTAATGTTTTGGTACCAAAGTATAAAGCTTGAAATTCAAAAATTACTGGTCTCCCTTCAAAAATTGCAATATCTAAAGATATATGAGGTATATGCAGTCTATTTCGTGTCTTTAAGGAAAAATCAAGAATTTCTCGTGGAACATCCTTTACAAAACTAAATAATCCACTACCGCTTGCCCGAAAATCATTTCTCCTATTTTCTCTTTTTAAAACGAATATTTGATCATAGAAAACCAAAACCTTCCAGTCATAAGAGATGTTATGTAAAAAATTTTGACACACGATTTTACCTATTCTCGTTTCCTCATGCCTGTAGTTCTTTCCGTGTTTTATTTGTCTAATTTTTTCTCGAATCAATTGATAAATACTCAATCTTGAGGCGATATTATTAAATGACTTCTTGAGTTCTTGCAACGAGTTCACTTTGAAGACATTTTTTGATAGAGCACCTGTAGGACCTTTTATAACCTGTGGAAATTGAAATTCGGCACTGTTAATTTCCTTTTCAGTTGCAACAAATTGAGACGCGAATAAATTTACATCTGGAAATTTAAATAATCCTCGAAGCAGCTCCATTTGAACTTTGTTATTGTGCGCACGAAGAAATTTAAAGTGAGGAATGCAAGTATGATGTGTTAAATTCAACGCATATATTATATCCTCTATAAATGATTTATAGTGGTCACCGATATCCTCGGAAGAGGTATATATTATGTAGTGAGGTTCACTGATTTCAAACAATTCAACGGCATTAATGAAATTAAACCTTCTTACATTAAGTCCCTTGAGACTTAACAGTTCAATTATTTTTAAAACATCCATTCCGCCTCTATATGTTTGAGATTGTTGTTTCGATCCAAAACGATCTAAATAATCGCTTATTATAGCAATATTCACAAGTCTATTTTTTTTATAAATTTCGCAGGGTTTCCACCGTAAACAGAATTCTCTGGAATTTCTCCTTTTATCACGCTACCTGCAGAAAGTACAGCGCCATTTCCAATTTTTGTTCCCGGAAGTATGATACAACCCGTACCGATCCAAACATTATCACCAATAATCACAGGTTTGGTATTACCTTGACTTTTAATTCGTTGAGATAAATTAGTGCCATGTCCATTGGCGTCTATGATTTGACAGTTTGCAGCAATCAAACAATTTTTTCCAATTTCGATCCTCTCATGGGCATGTATACATGAACCATGTATTCTTGTGTTATTACCAATTCGAATAATTGAATTTGGTTTGTCACACATTAATTTAACCCTTGAGAACATGTTGACATGATAACTCCGGTTGCTTGAGTTGAGAAGTACATGATCACCTAAAATAATTTGGGCATTTTTATGCAAAACTATGGATGGCCACAAATTTATAACGATCCCTTTTCCTAAGTGTATATTTTTAGCCAGGCTCTTAGAGTAAAGCAAAAACATTAACTGATTGAATCGATAAATTACCTTATGCATGAAGTTTTTTTTGTGTATGAAATTGTATGTAGTGTTCATAAAATATACGCAATATAGCCCCTAGCACCACAACGCGAATAGCATTAAATAATATTGCATTTATCCCGCCGGAAATACTAAGTATATAACCGAGAATAAGAAAGCATATAAACGTTACCTGCATATAATCAAATAATTTTTTATCAGAAAAATAAGCTTTGGCTGAGTATTTAATTTTTCGATAAAAGATAAAAAGTGGAATAGGCCAAAATAAAAACAATGACAGTCCAACAATACCAGATCCGTGTAGAACCACGTTGTAATCATTATGAATCATTCTACGACCATATTTACCATTTGCATAGTTTCCAGGCGAATTAAATACTTCCTTTCCAAAAAATACAGTACTCGGCTGTCCGCTGTAGAGAATTTCGTCAAGAACAATAAAAGTTTCTTGATATCGCCCCTCTTCTTCAATATTTTGTGTGGTAAGCCTTCGTTCTCTTGCTTTCATTTGTTTTTGTAAAGTAGACTCGAAGATAGGATAGGCGATAAAAAGAATGAGTGCGGATGAGACAAGACCTAAGAAAATATTAATTCGATTTCCACTGTAAAATAAATTAATTATAAATCCTGCAAGTATTGCGATAATAGAAATTCGCTTTAATTGAACGAGTACTAGGATAAAAATTATAATTGCTATGAGGATTATCACTCGTTTATATTTTGGATTTAAATAAACTATTAAAGGACTTGCAGCCAATAAATAAGCCATTGAATTTAGGCCCTCAGTGAATACATTACCAACATCAAAAATCTCTCTTGAGTAAGATTTTCCTTGAATATTAAAAGCAGAGGATATCACAATATTCAAAATATATAAAACCCCGATTAGCGTAATTGCATTTATCAGTTTTTTAAATTTTTCAAGGTCACTGATGACAAAAAAAGAAATAGGTAAAATCAACATCCATATAATTGTAGATGCTAAATTGGACATTGAATAAATCATTTCTGATGAGAATAAAATCAAGACGCATAAATAGAGAATGAAAATGTAGAGCAAGCTAAAAAGTCCTATAGATTTGTAGACGCGAGAAAAAATATATCCGGTAACCAACAAAATAGATATTCCAATAACTTGCGTTGCCACCGAACCCCTTGGTAATATGACTCCTATACTCATGATATAGAGAAACAAAAATGGAAAAAACCTATATAAAAAAAGCGTAGGTGAAATCATTCTTATAAAATCCTTTTTTCTAATAAGCGAAACTGATTCAACTTTGAAATAGGAGAATCGTTATTGGACAATTGAGTAAGTTGCGGATAATTGAAATAAGTCTTAGTTACATAATTAACAATTTCCTCTTTTGATTTGCAAATCTGTCCTGAGGTACTGAATTTTATAAGTTCTTCTACTTCTACTTGTTCACCAATGCTTAAAATAGGCACCCTAGCTGATATATATTCAAAAAGTTTACCAGTAAGATTGCCTTCTTGCGTATTATTTTTCCAACAAAAGTGTAAGAGCATATGTGCTGATTTTTGCAGTAGTCTTACATTAAAATGATCTTGTTTAGGAATAAATGTTACATGTTCGGTGAGTTCATACTTTTTCAATTGCGTTAATAAAAATGAGTGCTTAGGTGTTCCTACAAATAGAACTTTAATAGTCATTTTTTTTGAAATGATAAGTTCATACACCGATGAAAAGAAAAGCTGCATATCATTTTGTTTTCGGTATACGTTACCTGTGTAAACAATTGTAAAATCATTAACTATTTTTCTCTCAATTTCCTGATATAGAGAAAAATCACATCCATTTAACAAGACATTTACTTGTCTACCAAGTTTGTTTTGCATGAAAAGCGCATGGCCTTGAGAAACACAAAGCACTTCATCGGCATGTTTAAGCAAATTACGTTCGTAATAGAAATGTATAGGAGAAAAATATCTTTTTACAGCACCTAATCCATGTGAAAAGCTCATTAAATCTCTAAATTCTGCAATCCAAAATAAGTGTTTATATTTTATTTTTAACTGATTTGAAACCATGTGTGGTGAGGGAGGAGAGAAACTAGAATATACATGAGTAATTCCTGCACTTTCTATTAAATCACTTGCTGCAACTAATGTATTATTTCGCCATGTCTTAAATCTTCGATCTGGCCACCAAGTTGATAGATAAGGTATAAAAAAAGAAAATACTTTCTTTATTATTTTTTTAATTAGCGGGTTTTTTATTTTTATAATGAAATCAAAGGGATCTTTCCATTCAACTTGTATGATATTTAAGTTAGCTAGATCGAATGATTCCGAAATTGCCTCACCATTTTGCTTACAGCTTAGCACATGAACTTTCCATCCATTTTCAGAGAATAATTTAGCATAATTATAAAGGCGCAAACTCGCAACAGATAGTCGTGGGGGAAAGGTAACCGACAAAAAGAGAATAGATTTATTCACTTGAATGTGCTTGAATCATTTGAATATAATCATCCCTCCAATCGCTACAAACGTATTCCCAAGAAGAAATCGATGAAATTATTTGTTTATTGGCTGAACATCTCATTTGCTCCAGTTCAATATTATCAACAACTTTTAGCAAGCATTCATTTAATTGGTCTTTATCAATAGCGTAAAATTTCAATCCTTTTTTTGCCAACCAATCATAGGGTAACCAGTTGCCTAGAATCATAAGTGTGTTGGTATAAAAGTGCTCTTGTAACGAAGCACTGAAGGCATCACTAATTTGAAGGTTAATTGCAATATCAGAACATAACCTTAGCTTGCATAATTCTAGTTCGGTGAGCGAATTTGTAAAATATATTGTTTCGATTGCTGTTTTCTTGGCGATCTCTATAATCTCTTTTTTTCTCGGTAAATCTCCTCCGTAAGTAAGCGGTAGGACTAAAACTAGTTTATTTTTAAGGTCATCTGGTAAGTTTGTCAGCTGATTTAAAATACGCTCATGCTGTTGACCTTGACTTGCATTGTAGCCAATGATGACACTAGTTTTTTCTAGAGGAATCTTCAATTGCTCTTTTGCTTGAATCTTCGTCGTATTTATACTAGAAATTGTTCTAAAGTATTCGTTACCAAATATTTGAAAACCGAGCTTCGCTTTATGTTCAAATACGTCTTCCATTTTTAAAAGCATTTCTACCGTATTGAATCGAATTAATTTGGAATTAGTCGTTAGCTCATTAAGTTTTTCCTTTCTAGTTTTTGATATTCTGTATGCGTCAGAACCCCAAAAACTTATTTTGATATTGGGATGAAAATTTTCAGCCAAAAGGCTGTCATAAATTGAACTAAAGAAATGAATATCAATTATATCATAATCGTTTGCCAATTTACGAATTAGTCGATTTCTAAATAACTTGTAGGCAATAGTTCGAATTTTTGGGATTCCGGCAAGAATTTGAAGAAACCAATAATTTGTTTTGTCATCCGAAAACTTAAAGTTTCGTGTGTTAAATAAAGCAAGTTCAATATCAAAACGTTTCAAGTTTACTTTCAGTTGCCGAAGTAAATTTTCGTGTTCTTTAAATTGATATAAAATTAATACGTTGACTGTTTCCGCCAAGATTAATAGGGTTTTATGAATAGATTTTTAAATCGTTTGGGTTGAAGTTTACGTCGAAATTGATTTAGCCATCTGAATAAAGTCCCTTTATTTCCAAGTTTAATTATCAAATACCCCAAACACATATTCCAAAGACTATTTAAACTATATATCCAGCGATTATTTCTAACAGCATAAATCAATAATATCCTTTGGTAATCAATATAGAACGAGGATAAAACTTTGTCACTTTTTTTTAAACTCAGATTTTCGAAATGTTTTCGGTATAAAATATAGGTATTATTACTAAAAGAAAATTGAATGTTCTTAGTAAGCAGTTCTAGATGAAAGGGTACATCTTCAAAATTCTTTTTTGCATGTTTGAAAAAATCCTCATTAGTAAGAATTTCAGATTTAACAAGTAATGAGATGGCGGGCAAGGTATTTCCTTCGAAAATATAATTTTTAATTTTCTCTACAGAGTTTAATCTTTGGGTGATTTCGTCCTTAGGAATTGAAAAGGGCGAATCAATTCCTTCACCAAACACTTGTGCTTTACCAATGATAACGCGAGAATTAATGAATTCAATGATATCATTTTTTATGTGCTTTATAGCTGAAGGATGCAAAAGGTCATCTCCAGCAATTCCTTTTGTCCATGTTCCTTTTATATACTTAAAAGTGCGTTTTTTGTTTTCAACAACACCCGTATTCGAAGGAGAAGTGATGAACACAATTTCAAAGAATAGCTGTTCATGAATCGATTTCCAGTTCTTTACGAGTTCTACACTTTGATCAGTTGAACAATCATCACTTATAATTACTTGTATATCTTTTGCTGCTTGTCCGGCAATACTATTTAATAATTCGTTTAAATATTTTTCAGAATTATATGTTAAAATTGTTAAAGTCAGTGAGCACTCTCTCATCTTTTCTTTAAAAGCTTTATCAAATTATCCAATAAACCCATTCGTTTATAAAGAACAAATGAACTTGTGATTGCTATTATTCCTGTTAGATATAGAAAAATCCATGAAACATTTAGTAAAAGTAGAAAGAAAATAAATCCAGTCAAAAACAGACTGTACAAAAGTATAAGGTAACTATTTAGATGAATGAAGTTCCCGTAAAGTTTAATACAAATCAAATGAGTTTGTATGGCGTAATAAGCGAAACCTAACATAAAACCAATACCTAACCCTTCAAGTTTGAAGAAATAATATCCGATCATCGAAATGAGCAATGTAATTATTATGGCAAAGAATTCATTCCAAAAATAGACTTTATTATGTCCTTTGCTCAAGAGTAAATAGGAGTGACACCAACCAAACAACTTAAACACGATGCCGAGAATAGACCATGCGATAAGAGATTCCGCTGGTGCAAAACTTTTACTGAAAAGCAATGAAATTATTTGTTTGTTAAACAGTAGAAATAGAGAAATCATCGGAAGTAGGAGGGATAACCCAAAAACGAGCTGTTTATTGACAATTGATTTCAATTCTTCCTGTTTTTCTTTATTAACAGATAAGTTGGGAAAGTAATCTGTGCTCATCACGGAAAAAATAATTCCGAAATAAGAATTAACAATGACAAAACTTGCTTGATAGAGCCCCACCTCGTTTATACCTCCATTTTTTTCAATGTATAGTTTTATTAAAAGCGCTTTTGTCAATGTTAAAATTGTTGTTATACTGAGTAAAATCCCAGTCCAAATCATCAATTTACCTTCCGTGTAGATAGAAATTCCCTCAATCGATTCTTTTTTAATTTGAATGTCTTTTGTAAAATACCAACTTCTAAGAAAAGAAATTATTGAACTAATAATGATTGTTGGTACAATCGCTTTATTTCCTAATAGATAATACATAGGAACAGAAATGACTAGACCAAAAATGGCTCCAGTAACATTAGCATTGGCGAGCTTTTTATTTCTTCTTAATCCCCTTAGAATAGCAGAATTTGCAGCGGTTAATTGATTAATGAAAATAGTTATAGATAACCACAGTATTCCCGACCAAAAGTTTTGTGATTCAAAAATTACTTGACTAATTTGTCGGCAAAAGATTGCTGTGATTATAGCTCCAAATAACCCTGTGTACCAACTTAATCTCCTAACCACATAAACTACTTTGTCAATGCGCTCAGACTTGTTACTGGAGGATGCCTCTGCTAAATCTCGCACTGCCGAAGTTCCAATCCCTAGATTTGAAAATGAGGAAATTAACCCTATGGTGGAGGTGTATAATGATAAAATGCCATAACCTGATGTACCGAGAAAAATTGCAACGAATTTTGTTCTAATAATAGATGAAATCATTACAATCAATTGTGCACTTCCAAACAACCAAGTAACGGATGCAATTTTTGAATAAGAAGTTTTTTGAGTTACCAATGCTAGGTTTGATAGAATCTTTTAATTGCATCACAAACAAATAAAATGTCTTGGTCGCTATGCATGGGTGATATAGGTAAACTTAATACAGTATCATGAATGTTTTCCGTTATTGGAAAGGAAAATTCATTATATTCTTTATATGCCGATTGTTTATGTGGAGGAATAGGGTAGTGTATTAATGTTTGAACACCCTCTAATTGTAAAAAATCTTTTAATTCGTCTCTCTTTTCTGTCCTTATTACGTACAAATGGTAAACATGAGATTCTGAAACAGATGACAAGATTAAAGGAGTTCCCATCAAATTTTCATTGTAAATTCTTGCTATCTCCTGTCGACGTTTGTTATCCTCATCCAATTTCCGAAGTTTAATGCGAAGAAATGCTGCTTGTATTTCGTCCAAACGACTATTAATTCCTTTAACTTCATTGATGTATTTTTTTCGACTTCCATAATTTGAAATTGCTCTTGCTGTATCTGCTAATGCATCATCATTTGTTGTGATTGCCCCTGCGTCACCAAGAGCACCAAGGTTTTTACCTGGATAAAAGCTAAATCCTGCGGCATGACCAAGGTTTCCTGACATTATTCCATTATGATTAGCACCAATACTTTGTGCACAATCTTCAATTACCAGAATATCTTTTGAATGAACATCCTTGTAAAAGTTTGTGTCCCATGAAACTAATCCGTATAAATGAACATGAAGAATTGCTTTTATTTTGGAGGTTAGTTTTATTTTAGAGGAATTTAAATTGTATGTTTTGATGTCAGGTTCAACTAAAACAGGTACAAGATCATTTTCAGTGATTGCCAAAATACTTGCGATGTATGTATTCGCTGGCACAAGTACTTCATCACCTTTCTGTAACCTTCCTAATTCTATGTATGCACGTAGAATGATTCGAAGTGCATCCAATCCATTTGCTACTCCTATTGCGTGTTTACAACCGATGTATTCCGCTAATTCTTGTTCAAAAGATCTTACTTCTTCTCCGTGAATGAAATAGCCGTTATTGACAATATTTTGAAAAGTAAGGGTAAATTCCTTTTGAAATCTTTTATTTACTGCGTTTAGGTCAAGGAAGGAAATCACTTTATCTTTCTAATTGGCGTTCCGACATAAATTCCTGATTCGGTCAAATCTTTATTCACAAATGAATTTGCTCCAACTACAAGATCAGGTCCTATTTTTGTATTCGGTGCTATAGTTGAATTTGCCCCAACATAGGTGTTCTTTCCAATAGTTGTACCGTGTAAGGTAATTCTCTCGTGAGTGGATCCCAGAGTGATTACATTTGGGCCTAAAAAGGATCGTTCTTCTAACAATACGTTACTAGTGAGAATTACACCATACTTTAACGTAACACTTTTAGAAATATGGCATGAATTTCCTGTCCGTATTTTACCTTGCAAAATTGAATTTTCTTCAACGATAACATCCCTTCCTATCTCGCAATTATTTCCAACAACGACATTGTCACCTAATTTCACGCCAGCCTCAATTATATTAAAATTTCCAATTTCCACATTGTTACCAATCATTACACTTTCGTGGATGATATTAAATTGTCCAATTTTTACATTTTCTCCTTGTTTCATCTTAATCTTATTTATTTTTTAATTTTCGCAGGTATACCTATATACAGTTGATTTTCTTCCGAAAGATTTTTACTAACCACCGCACCTGCGGCTACTGTGATCCCTTTTTTAATGTGCAAATGAGGCAGTATGGTTACGTTGCTTCCAATGACCACATTATCCTCAATAATAGCCCCTTGATGTTCGCTTCGTGATGAATTCAATCTTGGATTATTATCATTTACGGAACACACATGAGCGCCAATAAAACAATTTTCTCCGATTATCATTTTCCCCCCAATATTTGTTCCTGTCATTATTTTCGATCCACTTCCTATAAAAGCACTGAAGCTAACGGTCACAGAAGTTCCAATTACTACTTTGTTTTTGAGAACCACGTTCTCTCTGAGAAAAGCTCTATCTGCAAGGTAGCAGTCTTCACCAATATCACATCCAGCATATACAATGACTTGGTCACAAATTAATGAATTCTTTCGTATTCGGGTTGTTTCCTTCAGTCCAACTAATTCAAGCTGATTTAAACCAGTAGTCGGTTTTTTTCCTATAATACAGGATGACCCAACGATGACATTTTCTTCAAGGATTACCTCTGGATATATTATGCTAAAGGGACCTATTTGGCACGTATCATGAATAGTGGCCCCCTCAAAAATAATTACATCATTACCGAATTTATGTTTTATTCTTTTCATTTATTTTTTTTAAAAGCAATGAACGTTTCATAGTCATAAATATAATCGTTGAGGTCATATTCATTTGAAGCAATTACCATACAGATACTTCCCGAAGTAAAATTACGTGTTTCACGCCAAATTCCTTTCTTAATATGTAAGGCATTGTTTGGTCGATCAAGTCTAAAAATTGTTTTGTTTATTCCGTCATCTAACAATACATCAAAAGCACCCGAAACAGCAATTACAAATTGTTCTAAATCTTTGTGGGCATGACCTCCTCTATCGGAACCTCCTGGTACATCGTATATGTAATAGATACGTTTAATTTCGAATGGGATATTATTTAAATTCTCTACAGAACTTAAATTTCCCGCCCTATTTTTTGCAACATTCAGCGAAACAATATTGCAATCAAAAACTGTGTTCATTTAATTATATGTTGAAAATGAATTGTATTCGTGTATGTAATCTTCTTCCATGAAATAATCTGAATTTAATATCATTACTACGGTATTTGTGCTGAAATTTCGTAATTGACGCCATACCATTGCCGGCACATAGAGCCCAGTAAATGGTCGATTTAATATATAAGCCTCTTCGCTTTTGCCATTAGATGTATATACTTCAACACTTCCAGACAAACAAACAATAATTTCTTGTTGCGTTTTAAAAGCGTGTCCACCACGCGTTTGTCCACTTGGCACATCGTAAATCCAATACACGCGTTTGATTTTAAATGGAACATGATCTGGATATTGAATAAAAGTTAGATTTCCTCTGTCATCAGAAATTTTATTAAAGTTAATTAAATTCGTTCTGCTCATATTGCCGCTTATTCGTGTTTAAGTAATTTCTCGTTTATGCATAATCGTGATAATTTCCAATGTCGAACCAAAAAATCCCAGGAAAAGGCCTGTATAGTTTTTCTTCTAAGACTCAACGGCTGTTCATTAAAATTTCTGCTAAATGCCAATCGATCGGATCATCTATATCGATAGAATCCTCCTTGCTCATCAAATATTTTTTAATTCTCGGGAAAAGAGAAATTTCATTTTTAATTAGACTCTGGTAGTTAATTAAATAAATAGCCCCGTTAAACTGAAATACCTCAGGAGCGTCTTGTCTACTTTTACTCTCATGTTTTTTCGAAATAACCAAATTCTCTTTCTCATCTTCTTCGAATAAATTAAAGTATGGATTTGCTTTTGCGAGAGAGACAGATACTAGCATATCCATGGCATCATAATCATATAAATCGAGTGCCTCCTTTATATTGAGTGCAGTTCTTAAAGGGGATGTAGGTTGAAGATAAACAATCGTTTCAATCTCTCTATCCGTTTTCAGAACTTCGTATAAAATGACATCTCTTGCTGATGCCTTGTCATTTGAAAGATTTTCTGGTCTTAAATTTGGAACGCTCAAACCATTTTGAATACCTATGTCTTGTATGTCAATATCATCTGTCGAGATGCAAATTGAATACTTTGGAAAAATAGCCATGGCTGCATCTATAGTATATTGTATTAAAGGTTTCCCATTCAATAATTTTTTGTTCTTCGCAGGAATTCCTTTAGAACCTTTTCTTGCAGGAATTATTACCAGTGTGTTACTGAAGTCTATCAAAATTTGAGGTGTTTTATGTCTGACTGCGCACGCTGATAGTCTGATGGATTTCCTATGTCTAACCAATAATCTAAAAGAGAATAGGTTATAACTTTTTTATTTTGTAAAACTAATTCCTCTATGAAATCCGTAGCCAAGTAGGCTTCTCCCTTAGGTATTTCGTTAATATAAGTTGATTTAAATAAATAGATACCGCCATTTGAGTAGTAGGTAAATGTGGGTTTCTCACTTATACGAACAATATTATCGTTGTCTAATTCAAATATTCCGTAGGGTATATCTACTTTATAGGGTATGCCCACTGCACTTAAATCGGCTTCTTTTTTAATAAAATCTATGTAATAGTCCTCGTAGTCAATGGCGGTAAGTAAGTCCGAATTTAAGACCAAGGTATGTTTGTTTAAACTTTGAGTTTTTAATCCTAAGGCGCCGATTGTCCCTAAGGGTTCGTTCTCTTCAATATAACTTATATTTAATCCTTTGGAAGATCCGTCACCAAATGCATCTTTAATCATATGTCCCAAATAATTGATTGAAATTTCAATATTTGTTATTCCATAAATTTTAAGACTATCGATAATATGTTCTAAGATGGATTTGTCACCAACTTTCAATAAGGGTTTGGGTATTTTTTCGGTTAATGGATGAAGTCTGCTCCCTCGACCGCCAGCCATAATTACTACGTCTATGGGTAATATCGTTTTTTGAATCCTAAAGTTGAGTATATCAACAATTTGATTTTTATCATTAACGATTGGAACTATTTTCAAATTTTTTTCGCGGAATTCTTTCGTTTTCTCAATGTCCATATCTCCATGGCGCAATGACTTGGGCTTCTCGTACATTATCTCATGTACTTCAGTATTCATATGCTTTCCATTGATCAATCCTCTGCGAACATCTCCATCTGTCATGCTGCCGATCAACTCTAAATTTTCGTTCGTAACAAACAAAACAGCATCAACTGCTAATTGGTCAAGTTGTTTAATGGCATCTTGAATCGTGGCATTTTTGTTAATAAAGTGATTTTTCATCTTAAACTTTCCCTTGTTTTAGTTTTTCAGTAATGAGTTGCACCCCATTTTGTTTTTCATATATGTTTTTTCCCTGAAACTCTTGATTCACAAATTTCATCACACAAGTTAAAATAGCTGATTTATCGTAGGGTAAATGAATCACATTATCACCTGCTTCGCGACCAAATTGCCGGGTTCCGAGATTCAAAACAAATTTATTAAAACTAGCAGCTTCTATAATTGCACTCGAGGAATTCCCTATGATTAATTTCGAAAGCTTCATGCAAGAGAAAAAAGACTGACTCCCAAAATGTTCTATTAATTTTATTTTCGGATTGACCGTATTCACTGTATTCCACATTTCTCGGTACATACTCCCATTCGTGTCCGAATTTGGAAGCGATACAATTAATTGGAAATTTTCGCTTAAGGTAAGACTCAACTCCTCCAAAACTTTAACATGTTGGTTATTATCAGCATAATTTTTCGTCTCAGGGTGAATAACGAAAAATAGAGTTGGAATTGTCATATCAACTCCCCATTTTTGGTAAAATTCTGCGTGACTCAGTAATTTAATTTTACTAAGATTTTCGAGCCCAATAGCACCTGTAACACAAGTGCTTGTGTCATCTCCAACGATTTCATGAACTCTCGTGGCGTATTTACTAAGGCTAACAAAATGAAGTGTTGAAGCCAGCGTAATTTGGTGCCTATATATTTCGTCAATCGCTCCTAATGTCTTCTCACCGGCATGGATGTGCGCGAATCTCACTTGGTATGGAATTCCTGCCTGAACAGCTGCTGACATTTCGTACCTATCCCCAAGAGCGAGCACCCAATCATACTTTTTGCTTGCCCAAAATGAGGCAAATTCAGCCAGTGTACTGGCATAATTGAGGGCAATTCCATGAGGAGAATCATCAATATATTCAGAAAAAATTCGGTGTTTAACATCGAAGCCTTCACCTTCAATTTCATCAATTGTATTGCCGAAAGATTCCATGAGATGCTGACCAAAAGCAATGATATCGAACGAAATTTCAGTTTCTTCCTGCCAATTTTGGAGCAGGGGTCTGTAAATCCCAAAATCAGCTCTTGAACTCGTTAAAACGCCGATTTTCATTCGAAGTCCTCCCATTTTAATTGTTCGCCAGCGTTAATGTTTCGTTTTACTTTTTTTGATAACACTAATTCGTAATCCATTGGAGATATTCCATCTCCCGGTCTTTTCATTTCCAAATCATTTAGAACAATGAGTTGCCCCTCGTTTATCGAATTTCTTAGGTGTATACTTTTACGTGCGACAACCTTATTTTTTGCTTCAGATCTCGATGGTTCTTTCACCCCAGATCCTGAGATAATTTTTTCCGTATTTCTTATGAATTGAATAAAATCGGACAATTCGTTGGGTTCTAAGGAGGCTTTATGATCAGGCCCGGGTAGATTTTTATCGAGCGTAAAGTGTTTTTCGATGACTGATGCTCCCAATGCTACAGCAGCAATGGCAACTTCTGAACCTAAGGTGTGATCTGAATAGCCATATTTTACGCCAAAATGTTTTTCAAATTGATGCATTGCTCTTAGATTAACATCCTCAAATGGTGTTGGGTATTCTGTATTACAATGTAAAACAGTTAATTTTTCTATACTTAATCCTTCTTCTAGCAGCACATTAATTGCATCATTCACTTCTGCCATGGAAGCCATGCCCGTGGAAAGAATGATTTGTTTGTTTTTTGAAGCAATTCGCTGTAAAAAAGGTTTGTTCGTTATTTCACCAGAAGGTATTTTAATGAACGGAATTCCCAGTTCACATAAAAAATCGAGCGCATCCTCATCAAATGGAGTTGAGCAAAATAGAATGCCTAGCTCATCAGCATATTTTTTTAGTTCATAGTGCCAAGTCCTCGGAAGTTCAATTTTCTTGAGCATTTCCAATTGATTTTCGGCAGTATCGTCCATATTTCTTTCTTGATAATCGGCTAATTGAGCACTTTGACTCACCAATTTTTCAGCACTGAATGTCTGGAACTTTACTACGTCGGCACCCGCAATAGCGGCGACTTTTATAAGTTCTTTTGCCATTTGTAAATCACCGTTGTGATTTACCCCAGCTTCTGCAATTATCAATGTTTTTTTCATTTTGCCGGATTCCCTTTAATTACGGAATTGTCACTTACATTTTTGGTAACAACAGAGCCTGCCCCGATCATACAATTTTTACCAATTGCTATTCCAGGTAAAATAGTTGCGTTGGCACCTATGAGGGTAGATTCTCCAATGGTAACATTTCCTGCCAAAACAGCTCCTGGGGCAATATGCGCATAATCTCCGATAGCACATTCATGCTCAACAATAGCTCGAGTATTTATAATTACGCCATCTCCTATGGTGCATAATGGTTGGATTACCGCACCTGCATTTACCAAAACACCATTTTGGCTTATTTTTGAGCGTATAACTGATGTGCCATCAAAAATCGAGAAAAAAGAGACCTTATTTTGCAATCTTTCGCTCACTTTTTTTCGAAGTAGGTTGGCACCAATGGCAATAAAAACACTGTGCAACTCGGAAAATTCAAATAAACTCTCGTCACCCAAGTAGATCAAGTTATATGGGTTAGCGAGTTTTTCACCTCCTTCAAAGTAACCATCTAAGCTTAATTCCATTGATTTTAACGCTTCAATTACAGGGTAACTATGTCCAGAATATCCAACAAGAAAACGTTTTTTCATCATTACTTAATTACGAAAACTACTAGGTATATTTACAATTCGATCGTACAATATTTCGGCATTTTCTTGATTATCTCTCTGACAATTTTGATACATAGGCAGCAAGTATGAAAGTGTCCAAATTGGTCTGCACATGACACCTTGTTGATTAGCAAGTTCAAGAAATGAATTTCTTTCGTTTAGACTGCTAAATTCAAGACAATTTAACCAATAATTAGCTTTAGTATCAGTCATTTCAGTTCTGAAAATAGGATTGAATGCGAAGAAGTTTGAATAACTTTTTGCTAACGCTCTTTTATTCTCGATAAAGCTATCCAGTTGTTCTAACTGAGCACAAATAAGTGCTGCATTGATATTTGGCATTCTGAAGTTGTAACCGGACTCATCGTGAATAAATTCGTAGGGATGAGGTAGTTTTGCTGTGGTTGTTAAATGCTTAGCTCGTTTTGCTAAATGTTGGCTATTCGTAACAATTACTCCACCTCCTCCTGAGGTAACAATTTTATTTCCATTAAAAGAGAAAACGGCAATTTCTCCAAATGATCCAATTTTTTTACCTTTATATTCACTGCCTAAAGCTTCTGCGGCATCCTCTACTAAAGGAATTGCCCAATCGTGGCAGATTTTTGAGATTTCGTCTATTCTACAGGGGAATCCAAAGGTGTGCATCGGTAAACAAGCGGCTATTCGTTTTCCTGATTTTTTATTGTAGCATTCATTAGTTCTTATTTCACCATAACATTCAAGAAAATTAAGCAAGGATGTTGGCGACATACCCATAGTATCGTAGTCCACATCGATATAAATAGGATTAGCTCCTGCGAAATGAATGGCATTGGATGTTGCTATAAAACTTAATGCTTGAGTTATTACCTCCTCGTCTCTTTTAACTCCTACGAGTTGTAGAGCCACCTGAAGTCCTGCGGTTCCATTTACCACGGCAACAGCGTAATCTGTTCCACTATATTTTTTAATATCCTCCTCAAATTGATCAACAAATGGACCGACACTGGAAACAAAAGTGCTGTCTATACATCTATTCAAATATTCTTTCTCTTTTCCACCAAAAAATGGTTGATGTAAAGCAATTCTTTCTTGATTGTTGAATTGATTTTTGATGAAGCTAATAATTTCCTGATGTGTCATCATTACATTTTTTGATCGAGGTATTTACCTTTGTCCTCGTAGGTCAATTCAGGGATAATATCTCTGTAAGCAGCAACAATTTCTTCTTTTGTCCACTGCCCATTTTGTTTCCAAGAACTATAGGAATTTTGAAATTTCTGAATCTTTTCTAATTCAAAATCTGCCTCGTTTTTTACGATACCAAAATTGTCAAATCGAGATAAATCCAATTTTTCACCGTCCATAAAAAATTCTTCGGCGTCTTTCTCACCGGTAGTATCTGATGGGGTAAATAAACAAGGCCATTTTTTTAATGGCAATAATTCTGCAATTCTTTCTCTTGCTTCATCCTCGTCGTGGCACAATACAGGTTCATATCCTAATTCATCTAAAAACCTCAATGCGATATCTGTAAATGAGATTAATTGAAAAGTATCAGATAATTTTGGAAAGAAAATATCTCTATTTTCTCCAAATAACGCAGACATTAAACATAATTCACCTGATTCCTGTGGGGTTACGAAGTAGCGTTTTACATCATTTGGAGCAACAAGGGGCTGAAGTTTTTGCATGCGCTGGTTAAAACCATGTAATAAAGAACCGTCGGAAAAAGCTACATTGGCAAAACGAGCTGTTGAAATGGGGATGGAAAGACTACGATACATTAAAAATTTCTCCATGATTCTTTTCGACCCTCCCATGAGGTTAACAGGATTTGCAGCCTTATCTGTGGAAACACAAAAGTATTTTTTGCATCCGAGTTCGATGGATTGAAGAACAGTTTTATCTGTATTGAAAATATTTACTTCCAGCATACGCATCAGTGTAAACTCATCCTTTTCGCTTCGTACGTGCTTCAGTGCGGAAAGATTAAGTACATAATCATAGCTTTTCTGCGATTTAACAAACGCATTAAAAATATCGCTATTAATGTCCAATGCAAAAGTTTTAAATTCCCCTGATATATACCCGAGAGAACTTCTAAGATCCCGTACTAATTCAGTGAGGTTATTTTCACTGATGTCTACAACATGAAGGGCACGAGGATTACGCTTGAATAATTCTTTGACAACCGCTTGACCAATGGAACCTGCGCCACCGAGTACCAAAAAACGAGCTTTGTGGACAAGTGAATAAATCTCCTCAGCATGGCTTGCCATATCTTGCGTGAACAACGCTTCTTTTCTTCCTATAATTCGTAGTATATCCAATATTAACAGTTTTTATTTATCCAATACCATTTTACTGTTTCAGCAAGTCCTTCTTTCAGGCTATGCGCCGGCTTATAGCTTAAAAGGGTTTTAGCTTTATCAATGGAGGCTAAAGAATGTGGAATATCGCCCTTTCTGAAATCTCCAAAGCTACATTCTATCAAACCGATAGACAACTTAAATTTAGAGAGATTAAGTTTGATTTCTTCAAATAACTCGTTCAACGTGGAACTCTCACCAAAAGCAACATTGTACACTTGATTCAGGGCTTTCGCATCAGATGTAAACAGGGCTAATTTATTAATTTGAATGACATTGTCAATATAGGTAAAATCCCGTGAAAAAGTACCATCTCCATTTATAATGGGAGATTCATTTTGCATCAGCGCATCGACGAATTTAGGAATAACGGCTGCGTAAGCACCAGCAGGATCTTGTCTTCTTCCGAAAACATTAAAATATCTCAGCCCGATGCACTCCATGTCGTATGTTTTAGAGAATACATCGGCATAAAGCTCTCCCACATATTTTGTTATGGCGTAGGGAGAAAGTGGTTTGCCGATTTTATCCTCGATTTTTGGGAGGCTTTCAGAGTCTCCGTAGGTTGACGAACTGGCTGCATAAACGAATCTTTTTATCCCGGCATCCCGAGTCGCGACGATCATGTTTAAAAAACCATTGATATTAATATCGTTTGTAGTAATAGGATCAGCGATAGATCTTGGAACTGATCCTAACGCGGCAAGATGCAAAACTATATCGATATTGGCAACTGCTTTTCTACAATCCTCTATATTTCTTATATCGCCTTCTATAAGGTGAAATGAAGGTGATTTGAGTAACTCTTCAATATTACTTTTTCTTCCTGTGATAAAATTATCAAGGCAAATTACATCGTGGCCTTCGTCAATTAGGTTTTCGCAGGTATTAGAACCTATAAACCCTGCGCCTCCAGTAACTAAAATTCTTTTTTTCATATTTGTGTATGGCTTCGCCAATCGTGAGTCCCATTTAAAACCGAAGAAACCCACGTTTGTAATTTATATATTTATATCTTTCTAACGAAAGATTTCGGAACATGAACAATAAACCGTTGATCTAAACTTTCAATCTCAACTATTAAGGTTTGCTTACGATTCACTTCTAAAGAAGTTGCAATTAATCCTTGAAAAGGACCTCTAATCACCTCAACTTTATCGCCAACAATAAGGAAGTCAGGACCTAAGGTCTCTAACTCAGTAGATTCTTTTAATAAAATCTTTAGATTTTCAATTTCATAATCCCTGACGATAGCCGGCTTTTTCAGGAAATGTAAAATTGAACTAAATCCTTGAACGGCGTATAATTTTTGTAAGTCAATAACTTGGCATTTTACAAAAAGCGTAGAGGGTATCAAAGGTATTTGAACCTTTTTCTTTCGATCGCTCCATTGTCGGATAGCTTCAACCAAAGGCAAGTAGGCATTGAGTCCAATTCTCTCTATGCTTTCAAAAACTCGTTTTTCTGCACGAGAATTAGTTTTAATCACAAACCAATTAAAAGTTTCTTCTCTCTCCACTTCGATAATTCTCTGCAAATTTAGGAAATCGACTGAATTACTGCATATTTGATGCAATTATTTACATTAACTTTGTTTTATGCACGTCCTTAAAAAATTTGCGTCCTTAGTCACAACAACATCTCGATTTTCCGCCTTCTTTTCCATACTATTTTTATTGGTATTTTATGGGTTTAGTAGTGGGGAGGAATGGGATGATGGTTTCATCTTAGTTTGTCAGATTTTTTCCATAATTGGTATCTTGAGTATCGTTATTAGGTGGGTTGCGAATTTCCAATGGAAACCATGGGTGTTATTATACGATTCTTTATTTGTTGCCTATTTTTCCATCACGGCAAGTAAATATTTCGAGGGAGATTTGGCGTTTTATGCGGTATTCCTTTTTCTTTTTTTCGTTCGTGAAGCGGCAACTTTTAAAATAAACTACAAACGTACAGGTTTTAATCCAGCTCAATTATTTATTCTAAGCTTTGCATTTGTTATTTTTTTAGGGGCTTTACTTCTAATGATGCCCAATTCTACAACTTCAGGTATTTCTTTCACAGATGCCCTCTTCACCTCAACGAGTGCTGTTTGTGTCACTGGTTTATCGGTTGTTGACACCCAATTTGCCTTCACAACAAGTGGAAAGACACTAATAATGGCGCTAATACAAATTGGTGGTCTCGGAATCATGACTTTCGCCAGTTATTTTAGTTTTTTTTTCAAAGGAAGCAGTTCATTTAACAATAGACTATACTTTGGTGAGCTCTCAAATGAGAACGAATTGAGCAATGTCTTCTCATCTTTAAAAAATGTATTGTTATTAACACTCTTCATTGAGTCTTTCGGCGCCGTATTGATTTTTTTTTCCGTCCCTAGTGAACTTCATTCAAACTTTTTTGAGCACATATTTTTTTCCATATTTCATAGTATCAGTTCATTCAATAATGCTGGTTTTTCCTTGTATTCATCTAACTTATTCGATCCTAGATTATCATTTAATTATCCTTTCCAGCTTATAATTTCATTTTTAGTTATTTTTGGAGGTCTTGGTTTTCCGATAATGAAAAATGTTTTAGAACTCATCTTTTACAATGTCAACAGAAATTTTAAAAGGCTTTTTAAGATGAAAAAAAGTGTTCACAAGGCATGGATAATCAATAACACAACTAAAATTATCTTGATCACCTCTGCTATTCTTCTTGTGAGCGGGACTATATTATTTTATATTTTCGAATTTAATGGAGTGTTGGTGAATCATGGACCAATTGGGAAATGGGTTATTTCTTTCGTAGGTTCAGTGACTCCAAGAACGGCTGGATTTAACTCCTTCGATATGTCAGCTCTAGCTTTACCGACAATTCTGATAATGATGTTTTTAATGTGGATTGGTGCATCTCCTGCATCAACAGGTGGTGGTATAAAGACAAGTACTTTTGCCATAGCTTGCCTGAATTTTGTCAGTTTGGCTAAAGGCCAGGATAGAATTGAAATTTCGAAGAGAGAAATTTCTAGCGGTACGGTTCGAAGAGCTTTTTCAATCATATTTCTTTCGTTGCTTACGATAAGTATTGCAAGTTTTTTACTCATTCTAGTTGAGCCCGATAAGCGGCCACTTCACCTTATTTTTGAATCATTCTCAGCATTTAGTACGGTCGGATTGAGTATTAATTTAACACCAACGTTAAATCAGTATGCTAAGTATATTTTGATACTTCTTATGTTTATTGGAAGAGTCAGCACATTGTCTATTCTTATAGCGATATTTACTCAAGTAAAACAGAAAAACTATATGTATCCTTCAGATGAAGTATTAATCAATTAGCCATATGAAATTTATAATTATAGGACTCGGTCACTTTGGATCTTCTCTCGCGGAAAAATTATCTGAAATCGGAAATGAAGTTATTGGGGTAGATTCAAATTTTCAGCGAGTAGAATCTTTGAAAGAGAAAATCACCTATACAATTTGTATGGATGCAACGAATCCGGATATCGTAAAAACTCTTCCTCTCAAAGATACCGATGTTGTGATTATCGCTATTGGCGAGGATAAAGGAGCAAATATAATGGCTACTGCCGTGATGAAAAATCTTAACGTAAAGAGGTTGATAAGTCGTTCCATTGATTCAACTCATGAAAATGTATTGTCAGCTATGGGTGTAACAGAAATAGCAAACCCTGAAGTTGAAACTTCCATCCGTTGGGCCAAAAAGTTAAGTTTAATGAATTTAGTCGATTCCTTCGAACTTACTAGCGATTTTAGTATTGTTGAGGTAAAAGTCCCCGAGGCATTTGTTGGTAAATCTTTGGAACAGATTGGCTTTAGGAAAAATTTTAATTTAGTTGTACTTACCACCATTCGAGAACAAAGAAAAGAATCTCTTATTGGTATTAATAAAATGGTGAAAGAAGTACAAGGAGTTAGTTCCCCTGATACCGTATTACAAAAAGGAGAAATTATGGTTGTTTATGGAAATAATTCAGATATTAAAAATTTATTTCGACTGAAGGAATGAATCACTTGAAGGATACCTTTAAACATAAAGGAAAGAGAAAAATGCTCATCGAAGAGCTGAAGTCGAAGGGAATCAGCAACAAAAACATCCTAGATGCTTTTGATGAAATTCCTAGGCATTATTTTTTAGATTTAGCTTTTGAAGAGCAGGCTTACACCAATATGGCCTTTCAAATAGGTTCCGGACAAACCATTTCTCATCCACTCACCGTAGCTTTTCAAACTCAGCTATTAGAGATAGAAAAGGGGATGAAAGTGTTAGAAATTGGCACGGGTTCGGGTTTTCAAACTTGTATTCTCGCGAAAATTGGCGCAAAAATAGTTTCCATAGAAAGACATCGAGAATTACATCTGAAAGCAAAAAAGATGATAGAGTTTTTCAATATTCAAGCGAAGTTATTCTTCGGTGATGGTTATGCGGGAAATACTGCTTATGCCCCTTATGATAGAATTCTTGTAACTTGCGGGGCACCAGAAGTACCTAATACGCTGATTAAACAATTGAAAATCGGAGGTCTTATGATAATTCCTGTTGGCGAAGGAGAGGAGCAAAAAATGTTGAAAATTATCAAGAAAAACAACGAGGAATATAGTATTTTGGAATACGGAACTTTTAAATTTGTTCCAATGTTAGAACGAACAGTAAAATAAGTTTATGAAAGTACTCATTATCGATGATGAACGTGCAATACGGCGTGCATTAAGGGAAATTCTGGAGTTTGAGCAAATACAAGTTCAAGAGGCTGAAAATGGCAAGGATGGAATTGAATCATTGCGAGCCAATTCCTACGATTTGGTATTCTGCGACATAAAAATGCCAATAATGGACGGAATGGAGGTGCTAACAGCAATTCAATCTGAAAAAATAGAGGTGCCAGTTGTTATGATATCTGGTCATGGTACGGTTGAAACAGCAGTTCAGGCTATAAAACAAGGGGCTTTCGATTTCATTGAAAAACCCCTTGATTTAAATAGAATTCTCGTAATTCTTCGCAATGTTAAAGATCGCAATCACCTAGTAGAAGAAACGCAAGTATTAAAAGCTACCGTCAAAAAAATTAAAGGATCTAAAATAGTAGGGGATTCAGAAGGGATTCTTGCGATTAGAGAAATGATTGAACGTGTCGCTCCATCTGAGGCGCGGGTGCTAATTACCGGCCAGAATGGAACTGGAAAGGAATTGGTAGCTCGCTCATTACACGAATTATCTATTAGATCTAAAATGCCGTTTATTGAAGTGAATTGTGCGGCTATTCCTACAGAATTAATTGAGAGTGAATTGTTTGGTCACGAGAAAGGAGCATTTACCTCAGCAGTTAAAGATAAAAAAGGAAAATTTGAACTTGCTTCGGGCGGAACGCTATTCCTTGATGAAATAGGTGATATGTCCTTAAGTGCACAAGCGAAAGTACTTCGTGCATTGCAAGAAAATGTGATTCAACGAGTAGGTGGAGAAAAGGATATTAAGGTTGATTGTAGAATTGTGGCAGCAACGAACAAAGAGCTAAGAAAAGAAATTAATGAGGGACGTTTTAGAGAGGATTTGTTTCATCGTTTGGCAGTAATCCCCATCCATGTTCCATCATTAAATGAAAGAAAAGACGACATCTCCATTCTTGCAGAGCATTTTTTAAATATAGTATGTTTGGAGCAAGGTGTTAAATTAAAGACCTTAACCAACGATGCAAAAAAGGAATTAACAGAAATCAACTGGTCGGGTAATATTCGTGAGTTGCGCAATGTTATCGAGAGGTTGGTGATTTTATGCGATGGGACAATCGATGGAAAAGATGTATCCAGGTATGCAAATCCAAAATAATTAATTATGAAAAATTTCTCCTATAAATTGTTTTTACCTCATGTTGTTGCTGTTCTGGGCTTCTTCATCTTAGCATACATGTTTTATCAGCCTCTTTTTAATGGATACGTGGTAGAACAAGGTGACGTGAAACAACACGTTGGAATGTCTAAGGAAATTGTCGATTACCGTGTCATGCACGATGACCAAGAACCTTTGTGGACAAATTCCATGTTCAGTGGTATGCCTGCTTACCAAGTTTCTGTTATTCATCAGGACAACTGGACATATTACCTTGACAATGCCATGAAATTAGGTTTGCCTAGACCTGTTGCCATATTGTTTTGGTCAATGTTGGGATTTTATATTTTTGCTTTGTGCTTGCGAATAAATCCTTGGCTTTCAATGATTGGTGCCGTTGCTTTCAGCTTTTCCACAATAAATATTTTATATATCGGTGCCGGACACATGTCTAAAGTAAATGCAATTAGCTACATCGCTCCCGCGCTGGGGGGATTTATTTTGGCTTTTAGAGGTAAGGCGTTTTTGGGAGGAGCAATTTTCGCATTGTTCTTTTCTCTTCAGGTTACTGCTAACCACCTTCAAATGACTTACTATTTGGCTTTAATTCTCGCAGCAGTAGCCATTGGGGAGTCATTACGTATTTTAATAAAAAAAGAATGGAAGCAGTTACTTTTATCTTACGGAGTATTGTCATTGGCTACCTTTTTTGCTATACTTCCTGCTGCAAGTAATTTGGTTACAACACAGGAATACGGGAAGTATACTACCCGAGGAACTTCTGATTTATCAATAAAACCGAAGGGTCAACAATCCTCCAGTATTGATGAGAATGGTTTAAATAAAAACTATATTTTGGAATATAATTATGGCGAACGTGAAATTTTGTCCGCTGCTTTTCCAAATGTTAAAGGAGGGTCGCAACAGTACTTAGTAAGTAATAAAGAAGCGGTTAAAATAATAACCAAAGAGGCTAAATTTAATGAGTACGCTGACTATTTATTAAACGATGATCCAAAGAAAGGTCCAATGTTCGTGACATATTTTGGAGGACAAGCAGCAAGTGGTGGTGCTTTTTATTTTGGAATCATCATGATTGTTTTTGCAATTTTAGGATTTGTATTTGTGAAAGATTCCTTGCGCTGGCCATTTTTGGTAATTCTCCTTTTGAGCGGCTTGTTGGCCTCAAATGACCCAGAAGGTATCAACGCTTTCTTCATCGAAAACTTTCCTATGTACAATAAGTTCAGGGATTCAAAAATGATTTTAGTTCTAGCCCAACTAATTTTTCCAGCTATGGCTCTCCTTTTTTTAAATGGATTGTTGTCTCAAAAAACACATGAATCAGAAAAATCAACAGATAAAGTTTTGACTTTGAAAAGTGAAGGGAAGATGATATTTGGTGTATGTGCAGGATTGGCCGCATATTATGGAAAGGATAAGAACTTATTTCGCGGATTAATTTTGGTTTCAACTGTTATTCTTGGATGGGGCGTGATCATTTATTTATCGCTTTGGTTGATGATTCCGAAGGATAAAAATTCAGAAATTCATTCCTCTGTAGATCTTCACGGGGATAAAAAATGGTGGTTTGTAGGTCTCATGTCTATAGTGTTTGGTGTTGTTGTTTTGTATCTTTTCCCGTCCATATCAGGAGCATTTTTAAGCTCACAAGAGGCACAAATGTTGAAAACCACAGCAGAAACACCTTCAGAGCAAGTTGATTTGATTAACGGGTTGAAAAATAGCTTGGTTGATCTACGTATTGAATTATTTCGTTCCGATATACTACGGGGACTGATTCTAGTATTAATATCAGGAGTGTTATTCATTTTAGCTGCGTGGAGAAAAATTTCACCTATTGTTTTCTTAGCAGTCTTTTTTGTTTTGGTAACCTATGACAACATGTCTGTGGCAAAAAGATATTTCAATAATGATCCAATAGAAGAAACTTCTAATACAGATCAAGAAATGAGACAACTCGAGTATTTCACTTCTCAAGGGTATATAGATGTTGTAAAAGCTGATAAGATGTTAGCTAAATACGAATTTGAAGAGTTGACGACTATTCCTAAAGCACTCCCGACAACTTCTGATTCAAGTATTTTGAACAGAGAAAAATCAAGCGTGAAGAATTTCGAGTCTCTTAAGTCGGACTTTCTCTCCAAAATGGACAATTCGCATATTTATGTTGGCATTAAGTCAGATAAAACTAGGGAGATGATTGCTTCCTTTGCTGCGTTGAATTCACATACAAATTATCGTGTTTTGTCTTTTGGAAACCCTTTCAATGAAACTAATACAAGTTATTTCCATAAAAGTATTGGAGGCTATCATGGGGCTAAACTCAAAAGGTATCAGGAACTAATCGAACATCACATATCTTCTGAAATTCAATTATTTGAAAAGGAAATGCAGCAATTAATCACAGATCAGAAGAATTCCGCAATTGAAAAATTACAAAAAACTCTCGCGCCGACCTCAAATTTTCAGTCTATTTATGACACGCTTCCGATTATGTTATCCGAGAAATATACCGTGCTGAACATGTTAAATACGCGCTATTTGGCAATAAATCCTAATTCGGCAGCGATTAAAAATAATGGAGCCAATGGTAATGCTTGGTTTGTAAGTTCAATTAAGAAAGTAGCTAATGCAAATAACGAGATGTTGGCTCTTGGAAAAATCAATAGTAAAAAAGAAGCGGTGATTAACACCAAAGATTTCCCTGAAATAGCTGGGTCATTAAGTAATACTTATGCAGTGGATTCAACAGCGAGTATCCGAATGTTGAATTATGATGTAAATAAAGTCAGCTATGAATCTTCCTCAAAAATCAGTGCGCCGGTAATTTTTAGTGAGATTTATTATCCAGAGGGGTGGAATTGCTACATAGACGGTAAGAAAACAAACAATATATTCCGAGCGAATTATGTTTTAAGAGCTGCGCTAATACCTGCCGGCAAGCATAAAATTGAATGGAAATTCGAGCCTGAGAGTTTTTACTCCTCTAGTTCCAAGTCAATGATAGGTTCAGCTCTGCTATTTACCTTTGTTATTGGTTCTTTTGGATTTATTGCATTCGGTGCCCTTAAGAAAGCCCGTAAAGATTAATCCAAGTTTGGAGAGTCAGGTTCCATTTAGAGAACTTAGCGATAGCCCTTTTATTCTTATTTAGGTCTACAGTTTTCTTTAAGTTATTCGATACTTCTTCACCGATTTCTTGAATTTCAGAAACTTTAATATACTCTACATGCTCGTCATCCAAAACGCTGTAGGGCAGCCAATTTCCTGTAATTACTAAAGAGCCGGCATAAAGATGTTCCTGCATGGCACCGGAAAATGAATCTGTTGATTGCACCTGAATCATGATATTAATTGCAGAGCGATATAGGGCGAGTTCTCTATCAGTCATTCTTTCGCTGAAGATTAGGAAATCAAACCCACTTTCGTGAATAGCATCAATAATTGATTGAACGTGTGAATTTTTTTCCGTCAATTGAAAACACAACACAACTTTTTGGCGAAGTTTTTCTTTTGAGGCTACAAGGGATTTAATTACCTCTAGTAGATTTTGATTAGTTGAGCCGTTGTACCCGCAGGCAATTGCAATACAACTAGACGGAATGTTCGTTTTCTCTCGCCACTTTTCTATATCTTCCTGAACTATCGAATCTATTTCATCCAGTATGTTAAGTCCAAACCGAACCAATCTTCTTTTTTCGCAAGGAACTTTAAATTTCTCGGAAAAATTTTCTAAGGTAGCTGGATTCGTCGCACTTATTATATTTGCTTCCTTTGCCATTTTCGCGATGAGCAATTTCATCAAAAAAGTAGACTTGTAATAGTCGCCGCCAAATATTGTAAGTATAATTTTATCGCTGATTTTCTTTAGCTCTTTCCATATGAATCGGTAGGCTGAGGAAACATATAAAATATGCACCACATCGTATTGCGTCTCCATATTATGCAGATGCTTTTTCATTTCCGAGGCTACAAAAAAAGCCTTTATAAATTTTCGTTTTGCACTTGGATGCGCATTGTCTATGGCAAATACCTTGCGAAATGGGGCATCCAATAAAACTAACTCTTGATCTGATAAAATATCAATATTCCAGTCAGGCTTTTCTTTCAAAAGTTGTTTTGCCAATTGAAAAATTAGAAAACTATTGGCATTACCGACAAATAGAATATTTTTCATTTTACAATGTGTTCAATAAATCGTTTACTTTTTTGGCAAGTGAAAATCTGCTGAATTTTTCCAAATCATGTGTTTGTTCTCCTATTTTAAGACATTCCTCTATTTTATCCCCGTTAATCATTTCGTTGAATTCGAACACACATGAATTTTCAAAGCTCTCTATCGCTTTTGCCGCATCACCATCCTTCGGTCCGATCATTATAATAGGTTTTCCTGTAGCCATATACTCGTAAAGTTTATTTGGCATAATTCCTTTTGCATTGGGGGTGTCGTTCAATGGCATCACACAAATGGTTGCGAACGATAAGGCTTCTAAAACCTCATGGTGTGGTAAAAAAATTTTTAGTGAAAGAAATTTAGTTAAACCATTTTTTTCGATTTCACTTAAAACAGAGGTGTCAACTGCTCCAATTAATTTAATATTTAGTTTCTCTCTCCATTCGCTATTTTCCTTTACTTTATCTCCAAGAAATTCCCACAATTTTATGGGGTTTCTGTCCGCATTCATTGAGCCGTGATGAAAGAACACAAGCTTATCACTTTTCTTTGAGCAAAATTCTGCAAAGTCTTCTGGGGCAAAACCATTTGTTATGACATGAATTTCACGATGCGATATGTCTCGAAATTCTTTTGCCATTTCATAGGTTACAGCTACCACTGCATCGGATTTTTTTAATACTGATAATTCTAGATCCCTGTGTTTGGAAAGTGTCTTTTTCGTCATCGGTAATTTAGGAAACCAATCTATATTTGTCCATGGGTCGCGAAAATCAGCCAACCATTTTATATCTGTTTTCGCCTTGACACCCATAGCGATAAGATGTGTGCTATGTGGCGGGCCCGTTGAAATAATATGGCTAAATTGTTCCTTTTGATGCAGTGCAAAAATTTCTTTTATCGCAGGTTTTATCCACATCATTTTAGCATCGGGAATAAAGAGGTTAGCACGCACCCACAGGGATATGCGCTCTAGAAAAGATTGTTTTTTGTTCTCTTGTAAAAATCCGGTTTGAATACGCTGCGATTTCCCTTTTCCAGTGAGTTTTCGGTACATATTAAGAGGTTCCCAAATATCAGCATGCACTACTTTTATGCCTTGGACATGTTGAAGTAAATTGTCATCAATAACCGCCGATTCAGCATTTTTAGGCGTAAACACAGTAACATCCCAACCTAATTGTTTGAGGTATCTTGAGAAATGCATCCAACGTTGAACACCGGTTCCACCATTTGGTGGCCAATAGTATGTAACTATAAGAAGTTTTTTCAATCGTTAAATTTTCCTTTAATTATCTTTAGAGCGGCGTCAATTCCTTCCGGTTTTTTACCTCCTGCCGTAGCGAAAAATACTTGACCACCGCCACCACCTTCAATCATTGGTGATACTTCTCTTATTATCTGTGAAGCATTCAGGTTGTTTTTAGTCACGACAGTATCATCAATCATTAAACTTAAACCGCATTTTTCCCCATCTATATTTCCAATAATACCAACAAATCCAGGAACTTCACCTTTGAGTTGAAAAAGTATGTCTTTCACAGAGCCCAAGTCTAAATGGACAGTTGTACACAATAGGTTCATATCGTTTACGACTTTTATTTCTTTTTTAAGGGAGGATTTCACATGTTTTGCTTTCTCTTTCAACAAGGTTTCAATTTCTTTCTGCAGTTGTAAATTTCGAAGTTGTAATTCTTCAACAGTTTTTACAATATCCTTAGGCTTTTTAAAAAGATCCTCAAGAAGCTCTAATTTCTCCGCTTTATCTTTGAAGTACAATTCGGCAGCTGGACCCGATATGGCCTCAATTCGTCTTACTCCTGCAGCAACAGCTCCTTCACTCAAAATTTTGAAAAGTCCAATTTGCCCTGTGTTTGCCACGTGAATACCTCCGCAAAGTTCTACAGATTCTCCAAATTTGATAACTCTGACATGATCTCCATATTTCTCTCCAAACAATGCCATAGCACCCATGCTTTTTGCCTCCTCTATTGGTATCGCTCTTCTCTCATCCAACAATAAATTGGCTTTAATTTGCCTGTTTACTGAGTCCTCTATTTCCTTGAGTTCTTCATTTGTTACTTTTGAAAAGTGAGAAAAATCAAACCGCAATTGTTCCGTATTTACCAAGGATCCTTTTTGTTCAACATGCGTCCCTAAAACTGTCCTGAGCGCATGGTGGAGTAGGTGAGTAGCCGAGTGATTGGCTGAGGTGGGAATACGTTTACTTGCATCTACTTCACCAAAAAACAATTGATCAAAAGATTTTGGCAGTGTGTTTGTCAAATGCACAATCAAGTTATTTTCTTTTTTAGTGTCAATGACAGGAATCTTTTCAGCCGTATTACTCAACCATCCCTGATCACCAATTTGCCCTCCACCTTCGGGATAAAAAGGTGTTTTATCGAATACCAATTGGAAAAATTCCTTTTGTTTTTGGCTGAACTTTCTGTATTTTAAAAGTTTAACAGGTATCGATGTTTCATCATATCCAACAAATTCAGTAACCTTATCTGCTGATAGTGTAACCCAATCGTCTGTCTCAATAGAAGTAGCAGCTCTCGATCGGTCTTTTTGAATCGCCAATTCTTTATTAAATCCGTTTTCATCGATAGATAAGTCATTTTCTCTTGCAATAAGTGACGTAAGGTCAATCGGAAAACCATAAGTATCATATAATTCAAATACTGCATTACCAGAAATGATAGTTTTTTGCTCCTTTTTCAACTGAACAATCAATTCATCTATTCTACGAATCCCTTGTTCCAAGGTGCGGAAAAAGCTTAATTCTTCCTCTTTAATCACTTTGTATATTAACTCTTGTTGATTGATTAACTCACTGTAAGGATTTCCCATGACGGAAGACAAGGTACTAGACAATTCGCAAAGAAATGGTTCTTTCAATCCCAATGTTTGGTATCCATAACGCACTGCTCGTCTTAAAATCCTACGAATTACATAACCGGCGCCATTATTCGATAGTAATTGACCGTCAGCAATGGAAAAGCAGATGGTTCGGATATGGTCGGCAATTACGCGCAAGGCAATATCAGTAGCTTCATTTTTTCCATAGGAAATCCCGGAAATTTTTTCCATGTGTTTTATCAGCGACTGAAATAAATCAGTATCGTAATTACTTTGTTTTCCTTGCAGTGCCATCGCGAGTCGTTCTAACCCCATTCCGGTATCTACATGTGTTTCTGGCAAAGGCTCCAATGATCCATCGGCTTTTCGATTGAATTGCATGAATACATTATTCCAAATTTCAATTACTTGAGGGTGATCTCGGTTTACTAATTCTTTTCCACTGACGCTATTTCTATCGCTATCAGATCTCAAATCTACATGAATTTCCGTGCATGGACCGCAGGGTCCTGTTTCACCCATTTCCCAAAAGTTATCTTTTTTTGAAGCAAGAATAATTCGGTCTTCAGCGATATATTTCTTCCAGATGGAGATACTCTCAGAATCTCTGGGAACACCATCAGCCTCATCTCCTTCAAAAACTGTAACGTATAAGCGGTCTTTGTCAATCTTGTAAACATCACTCAGTAATTCCCATGCCCAAGCAATTGCATCTTCTTTGAAATAATCACCAAAAGACCAATTGCCAAGCATTTCGAACATCGTATGGTGGTAGGTATCAACTCCTACTTCTTCTAGGTCATTATGTTTGCCGGACACCCTAAGACATTTTTGTGAGTTAGCAATTCTTCTGTGTTTTGGAATTTGGTAGCCCAAGAAGTAATCTTTAAATTGATTCATCCCTGCGTTTGTAAACATCAATGTTGGATCATTCTTTACTACCATAGGAGCAGACGGAACAAGTTGATGTCCTTTACTTTCAAAAAATGTGAAGAATTGTTGGCGTATTTCAAAAACCGTCATGAACTAAACTTTAGATTACGAATTTAGGAATTTTGACGAAGATACTTACTCTTTAAAAGGTCTTTATGGAGGTATGTTTTCAATAGAATCGGAAATTTGTAAGTGTAAAAAAGTACCTTTGACACAAAATTATAAGTTAAATGCACTTCATTGATGATTCTTTAGATGCTTATGTATGTCAACACACATCGCCGGAAAGTGACCTATTACAAAGAATAAATAGGGAAACACACCTTGAAGTTCTGCAACCTCGTATGCTAAGCGGACATTTTCAAGGGCGATTTTTGAGTATGCTTTCCAAAATGATTCGCCCAGAAAAAATATTGGAAATAGGAACATATACAGGGTATAGTGCGCTTTGTTTGGCAGAAGGACTCTCTTCAAAGGGTAAAATTGTTACTATTGATATAAATGAAGAATTGGAGTCTAGGGTAAGGGGCTACTTTGAATCATCCTCATTTTCTTCAAATATAGAATATCAAATTGGTGATGCAATGAAGATTATCCCATATCTTAATGAGTCTTGGGACTTGGTATTTATAGACGCCGATAAACAAAATTACCTTAATTATTATAAGCAGGTCTTTCCTCATGCACGAAAAGGGGGTTATATAATTGCTGATAATGTTTTATGGTCGGGTAAAGTTGTACAGCCCGATAAAGTTGATAAAGACACTTTACATTTGCGTTCTTTCAATGAATACATCAGTAAGGACGAGTTTGTAGAGTGTATTATGTTACCCATAAGAGATGGATTAACAATCGCAAGAAAAAAATGAGCTTAGAGCTAAGAGAAACTCAAGATGGATCTCACACGCTTTATATTACTGAGCTTGATGAACATTATCATTCATACCATGGAGCAATACAAGAAGCACTTCATGTATTCATAAATAATGGTCTAAATCCTCTTTTAAAGTCTAAACAGTTGAATATTCTTGAGGTTGGGTGGGGCACTGGATTAAACAGTCTGCTCACATGTCATTATGCTAATAGTACATTAGTACGATATACTGGAATAGAGCCTTTTCCAATTGAAAAAGAATGCTCGTCAAAACTAAATTATGAAAGCAGATTATTAGGAGTTCAAAAAGGACTTTATGATCAAATAATTGATGCTCCATGGGAAGTGGAGACTTTTATTTCACCTAATTTTTCTATACATAAAATAAAGAATTTTATTCAAACCTGGGATACCAAGTTAACATTTGATTTGGTTTATTACGATGCATTTGGTCCTCGAGCCCAAGCAGAAATGTGGGAACGAGATACCCTCGAGAAAGTCATAAGTAAAATGCACGCTGGAAGTATTTTAGTTACTTACTGCGCCAAAGGGCAATTAAAAAGAGATCTAGTTACACTTAACTGCAGGGTAGAAACCTTACCCGGCCCCCCCGGAAAACGTGAAATGATAAGGGCTACAAAAAATTAATAAATTTTTTTAAAAAAATATCAATTGTAAAAAATTTAACTACATTTGTATCGAAATTACATTTCATAGTTGTAGTTTTATAGTTTTAGCATGGTTTAGCAAAATGAGGAATAAGTTACGGTTTATTCCTCATTTTGATTTATACAAGTATCTCTTTTAGCTCACTAAGTATTAAAGCAGTCGCACCCCACACCAAGCAATTTTCGAAGCTGTAAGCAGGAATGTTCTTCATGTTTGTATTTCCAACTTGAATATCAGTATGACATATATTTGTTTCATCCAGTAGCTGCTCTAATGATACTTCATAAACTTCTACTACCTCCTCATTTATTGTAATCATGGGCTGTAACGGATGAAGAAATACAAATGGATTGACCATAAAATTGGATACAGGTATGTATACCGGCGTGAGTACCTTTAGTAAATTTCCTCTTTCAATAGGTATCCCTAGCTCCTCAAAACTTTCTCTTCTCGAAGTATATTCTAATGTATCGTCAGTAGTATCTTTTTTACCTCCTGGAAAAGCAATTTGGCCCGAGTGATGACCATTATATGTAGATCGCTTTATTAGTAAAAAGTGGAATTCTTCTTCTTTTTTAAAAAGATGCACAGCAACAGCAGACTCTTTCCGATTCGAAATATCTACAAGTTGATTGTATCGAAAAGGATAAAATGCTTTATGTGCCCTTTCACCCGGTAATTCCTTGGTAAACTTATTTGAGAGGTCTTGTATGGAAAGCATGTATTAAAATTATAGAATATCAAATCTCGCTTAAATTGTTGAAAAAAATGTAATATACCTTAAAAAAGTAGGGGTAATCAATAAAAAAAGTAATAAAAAATACAATTACCCCCCAAAAAAATAAGTAATTTTGTAAAAAAATAAATAAATGGCAACAAAAAGATTAGAAGCATATCAAGATGTACTGCACCGTGAACCAAGACATGTTGATTTCAATGGAAAATTATCCGATTTATTTGGAAAGAATGTTTTTCATGCGGAACAAATGAGAGAGTATTTACCTTCTGATACCTATAAGTTGATGATGGACTGTATGACCCATGGTACGAGACTAGAAAGGAAAATTGCGGATCAAGTTGCCTCAGCCATGAAGGATTGGTCAATATCAAAAGGAGCCACACACTATACGCATTGGTTTCAGCCGTTAACGGGTTCTACGGCTGAAAAACATGATGCTTTTTTTAAACCCGTTGGTCCAGGAAGGGCAATAGAGCGGTTTGATGGTGATATGCTCGTGCAACAAGAACCAGACGCGTCCTCTTTTCCTAATGGTGGGATTAGAAATACTTTTGAAGCGAGAGGTTATACTGCTTGGGACCCATCGTCTCCAGCTTTTGTAATAGGAAAAACATTGTGTATTCCTACCATATTTATTTCCTATACAGGAGAATCCTTGGACTATAAAATGCCTCTTTTAAAGGCGTTACATGCAATGGATAACGCCGCGGTAGAGGTTTGCCAATACTTTGATAAAAATGTAACAAAAGTGAATGCAACCTTAGGTTGGGAGCAAGAATATTTCTTAATTGATTCAGCTTTATTCAACGCGAGACCGGATTTAATGCTTACCGGAAGAGCACTTTTTGGGCACGCACCGGCAAAAGGACAGCAATTGGAAGATCATTATTTTGGTTCTATACCAGAAAGGGTACATGCCTTCATGCGCGAGTTTGAAATTGAGGCTTTATTGCTCGGTATTCCTGTTACAACTCGCCACAACGAGGTTGCCCCCAACCAATTTGAGTGTGCCCCAATGTTCGAAGAATGTAATTTAGCGAATGACCACAACTTATTGTTGATGGATATAATGGAAAAAATTGCAAGAAAACATAATTTTCGAGTACTCTTACATGAAAAACCTTTCTCTGGAGTCAATGGCTCAGGGAAACATAATAATTGGTCGTTAAGCACCAACACAGGGGTAAATTTGTTAGCTCCGGGTAAAAACCCTAAATCTAATTTGCAGTTTTTGACATTTTTTGTCAATACCATCAAAGCCATTCATGACAATGCAGACATACTTCGTGCTTGTATTGCTTCTGCCGGTAATGACCATAGACTTGGAGCCAACGAAGCACCTCCAGCGATCATTTCCGCATTTATAGGAACACAATTATCTTCTATTCTTGACGATCTTGAAAAGAATATTAAGGCTGGAAAAATGACGCCTCAGGATAAGACAGAACTAAAAATGAATATTGGAAAAATCCCTCAAATAATGTTGGATAATACCGATAGAAATAGAACTTCACCTTTTGCATTCACAGGAAATAAATTCGAGTTCCGAGCAGTGGGCTCTTCGGCAAATTGTGGTTCTTCGATGATTGTCTTAAATACAATTGTCGCAAAACAATTAAAAGATTTCAAAAAATCTGTGGATAGTAGAATATCGAAAGGTGAGGCCAAAGACGAAGCCATTTTGAAGGAGTTACAGGTTCTGATTAAGAACTCAAAGAAGATTAGATTCGAGGGTAACGGTTATGGTGACGAATGGGTGAAAGAGGCTGAAAAAAGAGGTTTATCAAACTTAAAGGATACACCAAGAGCACTCAAAGTTTGGCATGATAAAAAGGTAGAGAAGTTGTTTGAAGAAATGAACGTTCTTTCCGCCCGAGAATTGGAGGCCAGAAGAGAAATAGAGTTTGATAATTATATCATGAAAATCCAAATTGAGTCAAGATTGATGGGAGATATTACACAAAATTATTTTACTCCTGCAGCAATTCAATATCAAAATAAGCTAATTAAAAATGTTCAGGGCTTGTTACATATATTAGGTGAAAAAAACGGACGAATTGCCTCCAAGGCTCAAATTGAGATTATTGAACGAATTTCTCTTCACTTAAATAAGATGCGTGTTGCTGCAGAGCTAATGTTGGAACAACGAAAAATTGCCAATAAGATTGAAGATGTCGAGGAAAAAGCCATTGCATACTGCGATAAAGTAAAGCACTACTTTGATGAAATTCGCTATCACGCCGATAAACTAGAATTATTGATTGAAGATGAATTGTGGCCACTTCCTAAGTTCAGAGAATTATTATTTACAAGATAATTTAAAGAAGTTAAACGGATAAATAAAGTTGTATTGCAATTCTATAGGTGTTGCTATCACTTTTATATGAATATACGAATGAGTTCGATTAAACCTGAATAGAATCCTTTTGGTTTTTCGAACTCTAAAACCATTTTTTCTTTTTTATCATTAACTCGTTCCTTGGTGATTGGTTTTGTTGAATTTAAGATTTCTTTCGATGTATTGAAGCCAGGAAAAGCGTCTAGTATATAGGCATAATAACCGGTATTTTTTACTTCAAGCAAGTAAGAGAGCTCACCACCTAAATATTTATTTGGGGTGCTTATTTCCTTAATTTTTGGTTTTTGATTGGAAAAAGAAAACACAAATGTAGTTGGAGAAATTTCATAACAAAATAGAGAAAGATTATCAGAAAATTCTATAGCATCGGCTATAATCTCGGTATTTTTCGCCCTGAAAAGTTCATTAGCGTAGGCTAAAACTTGACTTTTTGATTGAGGATCTTTGAAAGAGATCAATAATGATCCAATAGGTATACCTGGTAGTGAACTATTATCTAAAAAGGAGAAACCACCGTAAGCTGCACTAAAGTATTCAATCGATGAAAGGAATGGTTTTAAAGAATTATCATTCTTGTACAACCACTCTTTTTCAATTGTACTCGGAACCCAACAAAATTCAACTCCTTTTTCTTCGGGTATGTAATGTCTTTTGTGTGAAGAATTTTGCTGACTAATCATTAGGGTTATAGCCTTATTGGCATTATCAAATTCATAAGTAGAAATATGCTTTCCAGCATTAAATTCATAAAGGATTAATTCGCCTTGTAGGTCACTTTTTAGCTGGTGCATGGACATTTCAGAAAATAAAGTATCGAACTTGTATTCTTTATTTGACCCAAGTGAAATATATCCATAGCGACCACGAATAGAACATGGTAGATTATACGTTTCTGAGAATTTTAAAAAAGCATCTTTATTAATTACAGTGAATCGAGAAAACACATGAGGTTTATCTTGGATATCGCAGACAATAAGTTCTACAGGTTTAAGTTGATCAATTCCTAAATCCATTAAGGGAGTTTCTTTTTCCTGTAGGGCATCAATTTTCGATTTCAGGCGTGTGAAAAATGCTTGATCTTTGACGTCGAAAATAGTTACTAAAGATAACTCCTTTAAAAATTGAATAGCATCGAACTTGACATAATATACAGTGGATTTGGGAAGTTCAACGGTCAATTCACTTTCAAGATCTTTTTCAAACGCAGTAATATTCAGCATGAAAAATAATGAGATAATGCCAAGTAAAATGATAACAGATAAAATTTCTCTGACTTTCTTCATGCAAAGTAAAGTTAATTGATTCTTCTAATCTACCTTTACGAAATGAAAAAAATAGCACAATTCCTTTTTTGGATAAGCGGATGGAAAATTGCAAATAATCACCCTAAAAATGTAAAAAAGGGTGTTATAGTTGTAGGTCCTCATACTTCTAATTGGGATTTTGTCATTGGTAGACTTGCATTTATCTATTACGGCATAAAAGGAAAGTTTCTGATTAAAAAAGAGGCTTTTTTCTTTCCCCTGGGGTATTTTCTTAAAGCAACAGGAGGAATACCTGTACATAGGGCGCAACGGAATAACATTACTGAGACGGCTGTTAAATTTTTTCAGGAAGAAGAAGAATTATTTCTAGTTTTTACCCCTGAAGGCACAAGATCTTATAATCCTAATTGGAAAAAGGGCTTTTATTATATAGCACTTAAGGCAAAAGTCCCAATTTATATTTGTTACATGGATTATGAAAGAAAAATTGGTGGATTCCATGGAGAATTCGTCCCAACGGGAGACGTCAATAAAGACATTCAATCCATAAAAGATATTTTGACAAACTATAAAGGTAAGTACCCAGAAAACGGAGTTTACTGATTAGGGTTATCTTTAATAGTATTGGTGTTTAAATCGTAACCAAATGGACAGTGTTTACAACCACTTTTGCAACAATAACCTCTTTTTAAGTGGTAAGAATCTGTAAAAATAATATATCCTTCCTCTCCAATGTAATAGTCGGTACTATTCATTGTGTCTCTTTTAGAAAATGATGATAAATCTTCAGACATATTTAAATTGGGTAGAGGATAAAATTAATAACTCAAATTTAGAAAGTTTTTCTCTAGACATAAACGAATCAAAGGTTAAAATGTTTGTTAAAAGAGACGATTTAATTCATGAAACAATTTCTGGTAACAAACTGAGAAAATTAAAATATAATGTTGTGGCTGCTATTGAGCAAAATTGTACACGATTAGTAACTTTTGGAGGGGCTTTCTCCAATCATTTATTGGCAACGGCATTTTTGTGTGTAGAGTTTCAGATTCCATTAACTTTGATGGTAAGGGGTGAGGAGCTCAATCAATTTTCTAACAAAATTCTTTCGTATTGCCATCAACAAGGGATTCAATTGATATTTCTTACCAGGGATAATTACAAGACTATTAAAAGAAAAACGGGGGTTCATTATTTAGGAACTGAGAAGTGTTGGTTTATTCCTGAGGGCGGTGCAAATAGTGAGGGTGTAAAAGGAACTGAAGAAATAATAGATGGAATTACCAAATTCGATATTTATGTTGTTGCCCAGGGAACAACTACAACAAGTATTGGTATCTATAATAAGATGTCGGATGATTCTACTTTATATGTAATCCCAGCACTAAAAAACTTTCAAAGTAAAGATGAAATGATTTCAATTTCTCCATCAAGCGACTACAGAAAAAAGTTGATCTCATTGAATTACGACGAAATGGGAAGATATGGAAAGAAAACTTCTGCTTTGAGTGACTTTGAGAAAAAAATCAAAAATCAAATTCATTTTGAGCTAGACCCAATATACACATTGAAAGCGCTGTACGCCTTTTGTAAGTATACTTCCACTAATCATTCAGAACTTTTATCGGAAAAAAAAATCCTCTTCGTTCACACGGGAGGACTTAATCAAAAATGGTGGGAGTAGTTATTTCAAATTTTTGATTTTACTCCTTTTTTTCGTTTTAGAAAAAAATTGAGATTTGAAATATACCTCTAAAGCTCCTATACTATTGTTGACATTACTCAAATTAGATACAGTGGCATCAAAAGACAGACCGAAGCGATATCCAGCTATGTTCATTCCAAAAGTCGCTACGATAGCATCATTCCATCTGTAATATACACCGTAACTGATGCTTTTACTTTTTCGAAGGTTTGTATATTTGGCCCCCTCATCTAGCAGATTGTCCACACTTGCTCCGAATACTAGACTTGTGTTTGGTCCACTTTGATATAGAATGACGTTTGGCGAAACTCTTAAATTATCTCTTATTGTTTCAATATCACCACCTAAATGCAAGGTATAAAGTGAGTACAAACGGTCTCCCCCAAAAGAAAAGTCTATTTTTGGACGTGTTAGGTGTTTTGCTGAGAACCCACCTTTAAAATAGGATCCATCGATTTCTAATTGATAATACAGCCCTGCAGCGATATCCAATGCTGTATAGCTATTGTTCAAATTCTCACCTGATGTGGAAGGATCTGTATTGAAACCAAGACCTGTCCATTGAGATTCCCATGTTTGATCGGCGGTAGAAAAACCTTGCATGAAAAATCCTGGCGATATACCTACAGAAAGCTTGTTGTATTTGTCAACCTGCATGGTATAACTTACTGGGATAGAAATATTCGTAGTCATCAATCTTCCATCTCCTGTTTGATGATTATAGGCATTTAATCCTACTCCAAAATGGTTGTTCTTTCCTTGTTGGTCGGGTATTTTAACTTCTGCAGCGAAAGTATTCGTTCTCATCGGTTGTCCGCCAATGGAAAAATATTGAAAACGGCAATTCGTGTAAAAACCAAAGTCTGAATCCTCGGTGGCTACTGCAGCAGGATTTAACAGCGTATTTGATTGATACCAATTACTGGATTGAATGTCTTGTTGTGCTGACAATTCACCATAAGTGAATAATGCTACTATTAGGAAATAAATTTTCTTCATTTTTTTATCTGTAAAGGGTGACATTTCCTTTTATGGATTGAGAAATACCGTTAATTAATTTGTAATCTACAACATAAATAAACGTTGCTGGGTTTTCTTTTTTTCCTTTGAATGTCCCATCCCAACCTTCATTTGGATCAGTTGTTCTAAACACTAATATGCCATATCCATTGTATACCTTGAAATCAATTTCTGCAATTGCACCACCTTCTTTAAATCCATTGGTAAAATTATTATCCTCATCAACATTGGTAAGAATCCTGAGCTGATCGTTTATACCGTCGCCATTTGGAGAGAAAGAATTTGGCACAGCCACTTTTATGGAATCATTAAAACGTACGTTAACCAATACTGTATCGAAGGCAACGCAGCCATTCAGTGAGTAACTTACTACGTAATATGTCGTGTAAAATGGAGTTACAATTAATGAATCTCCGTTATTAACGGATTCTTGATCGGCTTCAACGCCACTAGGGTACCAAGTCAAAGTTCCACCGGCAGGTGTACCTTCTCCCCATAGATAGGCTTCTTGATACATAAAGATAGTCGTATCTGGTAACTCAACATATACCCCGCCTGTTGTATCAGAAACGGTACCATCGACAGTTGGTATTGCTGTGACATTGACGGTTTGTGAAGTTGTGTTAGTTCCAAACGTGTTAGTGGCCGTCAGTTGTATAGTATATGTTCCGGGGTTAGGAAAACATACAGCACCTGGATTTTGACCCTGATAACTCGACGGTGTTGCACCAACTCCAAAATTCCAAGTCCAGCTTTGAGCATTTGAACTGGTTGTATTTAAAATTTCAATACACTCTCCCATGCACAAGTTGTTATCGGAAAGGGCAAAATTTGCTGTTGGGGCACCATTTTGGGACCACACCAAACAGGTAGTCATTAACATTGTAAGCAAAGAAAATATTTTCATACTTATGAACGGTTTTGATAATCGTATTACGAAAGTAGTGAAAAAAGTTTCAATTAGCGAAATCATATAAGTTTTGAAATTAACTTTTTTAATTGAAGTGATTCATACACATCATGTACCCTAAAAATATTTGCACCGTTCATGGCGGCAAAGGTATGAAGTGCAACTGTTCCAAGCAGTCCTTCCTCAGGGCTTATATTGAGTGTTTTGTATATCATAGATTTTCTAGAAAGTCCGTAGAGTATTGGTTTTTCTAGAATACTCAAGTTTTCTGCTTGTTTTAATAGTTGGAAATTATCATCTAATGACTTATTAAATCCAAATCCCGGATCAATAATGATATCAACCAAATCAAGCGTTGCTAAAAAGTTTAATTTTTCAGAAAGAAAAATAAGCGCATCACTAAGTATATTCTCCTCATTTCGGTCTTTTACGGTATTGATTTTACCACCTCTATTGTATGTAAGGATGTAAGCTAAATTATGCTGGACAATTTTTTTAAAGGTTGAATCCGATAGTTTTCCTCCGCTAATGTCATTTACAATATCAGCACCTTCATCTATGGCGAATGAAATAGTTTCATCGGAAAGTGAATCTATAGAAATAAGTATTTCCGGAAACTCTTTTTTAATTGAAGAAATAAAATTCGATAATTTTTTAATCTCGACTTCACTGATAATACTCTGAGCATTCGGTTTAGTGGATGCAGCGCCAACATCTATGATATTAACTCCCGATAGAATGAGATTTTCTGTATGATTCAATAAGGATTTTTGATCCAAACTAGCGTGATTTTGAAAAAATGAATCCTCACTTAAGTTTACGATTGCCATTATCCATAGGTCGTCAAAAGAATAAAGCTTTCCTTTAATATGTATCAAACGAGATTGAGTAAAATGACTTAACTTTGACATCGATGAATAAAACAGAGCTCGAATATACGAATGTAATTCTTCAATGTAAGACAGTTTTTGAGAAAAAAACTTGGGACTATGGAACTTCTTGGAGGATTTTGAGACCAAGTTCTTTAACAGATCAATTATTTATTAAGGCCCAGCGCATTCGCACCATTCAAGAAGCGGGAGAGAGAAAAGTGGATGAGCCATTTGATGATGCCTTTATGGCAATTGTAAATTATTGCGTTATGGCGATTATTCAATTAAGTCTACCGATTGATATGGAAAATACAGAGCTCCCTGTTGATGACGCAATGAACAGGTATAATCACGTTACGCATGAAGCCTTCGAATTGATGAAAAATAAAAATCACGATTACGGTGAGGCATGGAGAGATATGAGGGTAAGTTCTTTAACAGATTTAATTTTGACCAAGATTCTTCGAATAAAGCAAATAGAGGATAACCAAGGAATAACATTAGC